>NZ_JBHSJJ010000005.1:0-425361 GCF_042652345.1 Negadavirga shengliensis | reverse complement strand
TAATAAAAAACCGTCCTGGAAATACCTTCGCCCTCAGCAAATGAAGCTTTGCTTATACCGGAAGCCCGCCACCTGCAAAACAGGTTATAATACTCGTCGTTGCTTATCTTTTTCATGATGCAACTATACGATGTTTGCACCAGCTATGAAATATGGGGTTTATCGGACGGATACGAAAACCATGTATACGGTTTATGCACTTTACAGCGCAGACTTTGACAAATTGTAATGCTCCGATCATTGCAAAGAAGCTGATGAATACGGTTCCTAAAAATTTTATTGTCGGTCACATAATCAGAAAATTGTTGTGATAATCTGATACATTGATTTATGGACATTATAGACAGGGAAATCAAAATTCTGAAAATAAGTTTTCAATTTGAAAACTTATTAATATCTTCGACCGTTTATTAAACAGCTTGCTTTGAAAAACATTATAGCAATCAAAAATCTGACAGAGTTTTACCTAAAGCATCCAGACTCAAAATCAAGCATAGAAACCTGGATTGCTGTCGCAAAACATTCTGTATGGCAAAAACCTTCGGATGTAGTTCAAGATTTTCCTGATGCTGATCCTGTTAAAAACAATCGGGTGGTGTTTAACATTGCAGGGAACAAATATCGGTTAATCGTTCAAATAAGTTATCTGAGACAGTGGGTGTTTATCAAATTTATCGGAACACACTCCGAATATGACAAAGTAGATGCAAATACTGTAGACCAATTTTAAAATCGTAAGTCAAATTGTAATCATGAAGTGGGAAAAAACTATTACTACAGAAAAGGAATATGAAAAATCCCTTGCCAGGCTTTCTAAAATCTTCGAAGCAGACCCGAATAGTGCCGAAGGGATGGAGGCAGAACTGCTGGTTACCTTAATCGAGAAATACGAAAGAGAGCATTACCCCATTGCCCTGCCTGACCCCATTGAGGCAGTGAGAGAAACTATGGATAGAAAAGGTCTTAAGGACAAAGATCTTATCCCAGCAATTGGAAGTAAAACTACTGTCAGCCTTGTTTTAAATAGGAAAAGGGCATTGACGATCGATATGGTTAGAAATCTTTCGGCTTTATTGAACCTACCGGTTGAAATTCTTATCCAGCCCTATGAGCTGGACGGAAAACAGGAAAAAGTGAACGTATAACCCCGGTATAAAAAAATAGTCTCAGTTTTTATCTTGATTATTATTTTTTTTCAAGTCAACTCCGTCTTTGCTATTAACCCAGATAGGGAATACATCCGTACCCCAGATTCAGTCAAGTGGGACTACCAACAATTGGATATTCACACGACAGATGGTTTTCGTCTCAACACCTGGATTTACGAGGTAAAACCGGAAAATGACAAGGATATTGTATTGATTCTTGATTATCCAGATGCTGGAAATATGTCCTACTTTGTTTACCATTCAATGATCTTAGCGAATTCTGGTTATACAGTAGTCACCTTTGACTATAGAGGATTCGGAAAAAGCCAAGACTTTGAGATTCAAAAGGAATACCTTTATTACAAGGAATTTGCTTGGGATCTGGAGGCAGTGACAAACACCATTTTCAATAAGTTTCACGATAAAAATGTAGGTATCTGGGCAATGTCAATGGGAACTATAATCGCATCGAGAGCCTATCCTCAAATCAAAAATCAGATTGATTTTATCATTGGTGAAGGCATCGTCACTGATCTTGACGAAATTATGGATCACTCATAAAAAAAAGGATAAAGAGATTCTTCTTCCCGAAAAAAACAATGCATTCAAAAAATCACTTGAATCCATCGATTGTCCTCTCTTAATTTTAACTGCTTCCAGTAATGAGGTTACTACCCACAATGCAGCTTTAAAACTCCAGAAGAAAGTTAGTAGTAATTGTCAAATCATTCAATATGAAGGTGGTCATCTGACAGGATTTCAAGTTGACTATGACAATAAAGGATTTGGGGGACGGTATGTGGATCAGATAGATAGATTTTTAGTAAATGTCGCATGCTGAAAGAGCGTTAAGAATCAAACAGCAAAAGAAAAATGAATGATGCTTAATTCGTACGGGCCGTATGCTCGTACACTTATTTTCGCACGAATTGTTCGAACTCACCGATCAAGTAAATTCGGAATTATTCAAACCAATTCTAATTTGGAAAATCACTTCAATTTGCCGCCTTTAAATTATAAAATATTGAAAACCAAATAGATAAATTAGTCCTGTTCCCGCTACTACAAGCCAGACAGAAATGTTTGGCTTTTTTATATTCTCATCTTTTTAATCACATGTTGCTGTTTATGTATACAGATTATTTACTTTGAGAGGCAAGTCGCATTTCGCCTGCACTATGTCGCAATCACATAGCTTGTTAGGGTCTATTTCTCCGTAAATTTGTTATAACAAAAAGGGAGACGTTATGCAAAAAATAACACCACACCTCTGGTTTGATAAGGAAGCCAAAGAAGCGGCCGAATTCTACACTTCTATCTTTCCGGATTCCGGGATTATCAACACCACCGTCCTCCACGATACCCCGTCGGGTGATTGTGATGTTGTCACATTTGAACTTTGGAACCAAAAATTCATGTCCATAAGTGCCGGGCCATTATTTCAGTTTAACCCCTCGGTGTCTTTTATAGTGAATTTCGATCCGCTGTTGTTCAAAGGCGCATCTTCGCCGGAAAAGGAGGCGAGGGAAAAAATAGACAGGGTATGGAAAAATTTGTCCGAAGGTGGCACAGCGCTCATGCCCATCGGCCAATACCCTTTTAGCGAGCGATATGGCTGGATACAGGATAAGTATGGCCTATCGTGGCAGTTGATGCTTACTGATCCCGAAGGTGACCCGCGGCCGTCTATCCTGCCATCGCTTATGTTTGCAGGAGATAAAGCCGGTCGCGCGGAAGAGGCCATCAACTTTTACCTTTCCGTATTTGAAAATTCAAAAATAGGTATGGTGCACCGCTATGGCCCAAACCAGGCACCTGACAAAGAGGGGACCGTCATGTTCGCCGACTTTATGCTTGAGCGCTGTTGGTTTGCAGCCATGGATAGCGCGCGTGAACATCAATTTACTTTCAACGAAGCGGTTTCCTTCATGGTGCACTGCCACACGCAGGAAGAAATTGATAATTACTGGGCAAAACTCTCCGCTGTCCCTGAATCTGAACAGTGCGGCTGGCTTAAAGACAAATACGGCCTATCATGGCAGATCGTTCCTGTGGCAATGGATGAGATGATGAACGATACGGATTCCGACCGGGTGGCGCGGGTAACACAAGCATTTCTGAAAATAAAAAAATTCGACCTGGCTGAATTAGAAAAGGCATACCGGGGAGATTAAGAAGGTCCTTTTCACAATACCAACTCCTTTTCTGATATATTTTTTTTCAGCACTTTTATCAGATCGTCCTTATTCATTTTGGAGCGTCCCCGAATATGTTTTTCGGTGGCAATACGGTAAAGCTCATGTCTGGATTTGTCCGATAAGTTTTGTGCCACAGAAACGTTTTTTGAGCCATTTCCGTCCACGTCTTCTTTCAGGCTGTCCTTTATGATCTTGAGCAACTCGCCGCGTTTCATCCTCGACCGGTTCTTGACGCCCTGTTCAGCCGCCATTTCATACAATTCCTTTTTGGTGCGGTGGGCCAGGCCATAGATTCTCTTTCTTTGACCGACTGTAAAAGGAACCGGCGTATCTTCATCCAGGGCTTTTAACTCATCAATAACCTGTTCTAAAAAGGCTATCACCTTTTTTCGCTGTCTCTTCTCCGTAATGTTCCACTTGTCATTGCCGGTCCTTTTGTGTGCCACTTTGAATTTCAACCCCTCCATCCGGGTCATATAGCTGTTGGCATCCAGTTTATCCACCCGCTGATGTGCTACGATCAACCAATTGTAGGAAGTACCGACCGGGGCTCCTGAATGCTCCGGTGCATATCCTGCCCTGCGCTTGGTCGTTTCATAGTAAATATCCCATTCATCGGGTTTCATTTTCCGCTCTTTCCACTCGCCCTTGTCATAATACCACTTGTGCGTTCCGCCTATTTTCATTCCCGAATAGCGGGATCCGTCATATTCTTTCAGGCGGTTGTATTTTCTGTCTTGTTTTTCATTCTTTGCTGCCATACCTTTTTCATTTAGAATATATAAAACCTGGGACATATGGTTTGGCAAAGCCGGCTTTATTTCACAACCTGCATTTCACCGCACCCTCACCCTTCCTCCCCAGGGATCCGGACGACCGTTCTGTTCGTTGTCAGGGAATGGGTCGGGATAGCGCATTCCCTTCAGTTTCCACATTTCAAGTGCCAAAAGCGCCGTTACGGATAAAAAGTTTCTAAAACACACTTCTGCAGCAGTTATAACTTTGTTTTTAGTTTTATCTTGGCAGCGCTAAGTTAAAAAGATTGCGAGGCTTCCAAGTCATATTGGAATTCAGGCCAGTTTTTAAGTTGCCAGTTGTAGGTCATGAGCCGATTATTCTTCCTAATCGGCTCAGATATTCCCGCAGGATTTGCAAAAACCGGGATCTTCCGCCCGGGTATTATAGGCTCCTCCATGGCCCTGTGATGGCCAAGGTGATGCCGGGTCCCTGAATATTGACAAAGAAAGTTTTGCCTGAAGGCGAAAAAACGCCTCCTGCCAGTTCAGACTCATATCCTATATTTTCCGCCAATGGATACAGTTCGCCTTCCGGGGTAATCCCTACCAAGAAGGGATGTTTGTCATCTTCACACAATATCACATCTCCCCAGGGAGCGACGGCCAGGTTATCACAGCTTTTCAGTATTTTCCTGTCATTGGGTTCAGCAAAAAGTTCCAGTTTACCCGGGGATTTACTTTCTTCCGCAGTTCCCTCAACCGGACTCGGCGTATACCGAAATACCTGTCCCGCGCCGATTTTACCCCCATTGGTACAGGCAAAATAAAGCTCGTTGTTTCCATACCAGATCCCCTCTCCTCTGGCAAAAACCGCTGCTCCTTTTTCAAAACCCTGGTGCCTGAGGTCGTCATCAGGAGATTCTACATTTTCTATGTTTACCCATCCCACTTCCCGAGGCACCATCAGGGGAAATTCAGGTGCCTCGCTGTCATGCCAGTTCCTGGTATCTCTGCTTTTTTCTCCCAAAATGACCATGGCCTGTAGCCTACCTCCCTCCAGCAGTTTTCCGGGAGCACGGGGAATGAACCGGTAAAAAATCCCATCTCCCCTGTCCTCAGTGAGGTACACAATTCCAGTGGCGGGATCCACCGCCACGGCCTCGTGATTGAATCTACCCATGGCCTTAATGGGAACCGGGTTAGCCAGATTTATCTTTTGAGATGCCGGAACTTCAAAGACATAACCATGATCCCGCTCCATCTTCCCCTCATAAGCACCTGATCTTATCGTACTTTCCTCACAGGTGAGCCATGAGCCCCATGGCGTGATCCCTCCCGCACAGTTCCTCACCGTACCCGCCAGACTCAAGTACTGTCTTTCCATACGCTCCGTTTTTTCATTATACACAAAGGTCGTCGTGCCCCCAAGGGCCGGAAGATCCCCTTTACCGAAATCATAAAACCGCTCCGCCGGTAAATTGCTGATCAGTTCATTTGAAGCTCCAAATCCCCCATGTGCTAAGCCATCGGGGCTGATTTCATGATTCCTCACCACTATGACGCGATCCCTCCTACCCGCAAACGTGCCCATCCCATCCGCCAAACCCGGCAAAAAAAGCCCGTCATCCATTTTATCGCCCTTTTTGGAAATGATCCTGTACGAAAACCCCTTGGGCAGATTCAAAATCCCCTGAGGGTCCTGTTGCAGTGGACCGTATCCGCCAGGACGGGAACCTGCACCGTGAGAAATAATTGGATTTACGAACTGGTATAAGCCCATAAAGCCTATGGTAGCCATACCTGATGATTTGATGAATTGTCTTCTTGAGACGGGGGTTTTCTTTTTCATATGTTTATAATTTTTTCTCAATAGGCCATATCGCTTGTCCCGACCTGATTAGGGAGAATCTCGCATGATAGACAATCATCCCTCCGTGTGACGATCTAGTCATGCTCGGTTTCATATGGATTCAGGAAGTTGTGTCAGAAGAATTTGCATTGTCAATGCTACCGGTAATACCGGTGGCTTTAGAAATAGAACAATTATACAAACACATGTTTACAATACTTTCCAACAATTACACACTAATCTATTGGATTTTACTTAAAACTAAAAAAAAAATCAAACCTGTTGTATATCATCTTCATTATATAATCATGATCATTCCGTTAAATACTGCAACAGCATCAAAACGCCATTTAATAAATTCCCAGGCGCATTTTCCGGTTGGAGCTAAAAAAGATTTACCGTTCCGAAAATGGATAAAAATTTTTATAATTAAAAAAATGTTGTTTAAATAAATAAAAATGTTTTTTATTTAAAATATTTTTTCTAATTTAGCCTTTGTGATCGCCGGGGAAAAGAATTTTCCATCCGGCATTTTAAAATCCAATTTTTCATTTAAACAATTACAGCTATGCTAAAGTACACTTTCGAAACGGATGGTCATGAATTAAAAGCATGGGTAAATCCAGACAACGGCTCTTTAAATGTGCAGATCGGGGCTGAAACGGTGAATGTTCCCTATGAAATAGGCGCTGAACTGATCGCCACCATCAAACAGAAACAGTCTATTTTCAAAGAGGTGGAACGCAAAAAATTAAGTGCTTGGCACAAGTTCGTGGAAATGATCGTCGGCCAAAGTAAAAGCAGCTTCTGGGGGACTTCTTTGTCAGAAATATAAAAATGACTCAGAGGTAAAAGGTTTGAGAGAAATTTCTATGACTACTGGCTGTGGTATAGAAAAGGTCTTATGTATTTTTTAATTTCCGAACAGGGACAATTGATACCCCGGGCAAACTCCTACATTCTCTCCTGCTGCTCAAACCCGTGCATCAGGGAGATTAATCAACAAAAAACCCCGTCTGTAAGACCGGGGTTTCAGCAAATCAAAAGGCATTGCCATGTTGATTATCCATTGCGCTTTTTATCTTCCTTCTTGGCTTTTTTGTCCAGCCGCTTCTCCTTAAGGCTCTTTGTCGCCTTCTTTTTAGGATCTTTTTTTTCACCTTTGTCCTTACTCATTGCTGTCGGATTTTGATGAAAATTTACCTTAAATACCTGACAAATCCTATACGCAAAGTCCCCATTTCATCATAATAATTTTGAATAAATCCAGGGGACAGGAATTTTTAGTCCTCAAGGTCTACTGGTCTTTTCTGATGCTTTCGGCGATTACCTTTGCCATGATTGCGGCTCCATCTTCGGAAGGGTGTACCCCATCCGGAAATAAATCAGCCCGGTCTTCCAAGGGCTTATGCAGATCGATGATTTGAGCACCTGTTTTTTCCGACACTATTTCAAGAATCGGCCTCATCTCTTGCACGAGAATACTCTCGGAAATCCCCCACTCATCCTGAAAGACGGGCACGGGAAGACAGATATAAATGCGGCCGTCTTTTGGCATATGCTGCTTATAAGTCTCCACAAGCTCTATATAATCTTCTTGAAAATCCTCTTTGTATCGCCAGTTTTGGGGTTTCGAGTCGTTGGTTCCCAATTTAATCACCAGCACATCCGGGTGAAACTCCTTCACCTGGTCAAACTGGGGTTCGTTCCAATAAGGAAAATCCCCTTTTTTTAACAAGGTCCTGCCACTCACGCCGAAATTTTTTACCTGATATGCACTTCCCAAAAGCTTCTGCATCTGCAAAGGGTAGCTGTTTTTATGGTTTCTGCCGGGACCTTCGGTAATGGAATTGCCCACGCAGGCTATTTTCACTGTATCCTGCGCTATGACATAATGAGACATCCAGATCAACAAAACAAACAAAAGGGTTTTCATTTTCAGTTAACTATGTGTATTACGATTTTTTTAATAACCAAAGCCTTGGTTATTTTCGAAAAATACTACTTTTTTTAATATACAGGAGCATGAATGATTAAATTGCCCTGTCAAAACCCAGGCTTTCATGACGCTCCATTAGATGAAACATGTCCTGTCAATATATAAATTAGCGCATTTATTGTCTTTCGATGTTGCAGCCGGAGCTTGTGCCGGCATGTTTTTTTTTGCCGATCTGCTGAGGGTAAAACCTGAAAAAGAAACTTACTGGATGTTGGCTGTGGCTGTTTGGAGTATCTATACATTCGACCACCTTTTGGATGCGCACCAGACATCCATGATGGCCCACTCAAAAAGGCACCGTTTCCATCAAAGATATTTTAAACCCCTGTCTTGGGGCCTAGCGATAGTAAGCATCGGCGGCCTGCTGTTCGCCATTTGCGTATTTGATAAATTGTTTCTGTTCGCAGGATTAGGTTTAGGCGCCTTGATCATCGGAAGCATGGTGCTGATACGGTATTTCAGCAAAACCTTTGCTGCTATAAAGGAAATCTCCATCGCGCTGTTTTATATGCTGGGTATATTATTCGCCCCCCTGTGGCAACTGGACTTCGGCTTCCATTCAAATAACTGGGCACTTTTCGCTTTTTTATATTTCCTCCTCGCCTGGTACAACCTGATATACCTTTCCTACCTTGACGCTGATAGGGATAAAAAAGATGGCCATCGTTCCATAATAACCGATTTAGGAAAAAAAGGCACTCAAACAACCCTTTGGATTTTATCTGCAACGGGACTGGCATACGTGGCCTTCCTGTTTTTGTGGCTTCCCTCGTATTATCACATTTACACCCTGATCCTGGCATTGATGTTCATTTGGCACATCTTAAAATTTGCCGGACAAAAGACCGGCGGGGAAAACGTGAGGTTGCAGCTCGAGGCTATTTTCCTGCTGCCTTGGATACTGATCTTATTACCTTAACCTGGATGAAAAGAAACAACCATTACGATAAAATTGCCCCGTTTTATGATGCTTTGGCCCATCTTGTTCTGGGCAAGAACTATCAAAACAGCAAAAGCCTCTTCTTTGAAAAAATAAAACCGGAAGAGAACATACTCTATTTGGGGGGTGGCACCGGACAAGAAATAGTCTCCTTGCTGGAAGCCATAGGACCAACCGGGAAACTGGTTTATATGGAGGCTTCTCTAAAAATGATCAGACTCATGGAAACCCGGCTTCCAAACCGGTTGAGGTCAAGAATAGAAATCTTACATTGCGCGGATTTCAGCCATATTCCTGATGTGAATTTTACCACGGTCATCACCCAGTATTTTTTTGACGTGTTGGCGGACCAACAAATCCACCAGCTCTTTGAGGCCGTCAACAAAAGGTCAAATCCCAAAACAACCTGGATCTTTGTTGACTTTTATCCTATCAGAGAAAGAAAATGGCTGATCGGTTTGATGATAAACGCTTTTAAGATCCTTGTCAGCCACCCCCGAAAAGATTTACCCCGTTATGACGGTTATTTTGAGCATTATGGGTGGAGGGTCACCGCCGTAAAGGAATTTAACAAGGGGTTCATAAAAGGCAAAATTTTTCAATTAGACGGATGAATGGCCTTATCAATCAGCCCTTCCATTACCTCATTGAAGTAAGCGCCGTTATAAGGGCCATATAGGTTCATGTCTCTTACTTCATATAATTTTTTGTGATAATATTCATCCGGGGTGATGTAACCTACGTAACCACCGTTAAATGTAGTGACCATCAAATTAAACCCGTTCTGTTCCGCAAGATTCTCCCAGTTTTCATAAAAAACACCGGACAGTTCACCGCTAGAGGAAATCAAAAGGGTATTGCCGAGTTGTACCACATCAAAATGGGCAGGGTTGTCCCCAAATATCCAATTGAAAACCCAGGGTCTGAGACGCAAATTGTCTGAAATCCGATAATGGGGAGATCTAAGGGCAAGGGGTAAAGTTCCTATTTTCAGCATGGTTCCAGATACCGGTTTCACATCCGATCCGTCACCTCTCAAAACGGTGTCCAGGGAATAAGCATATTGCTTTACTGACTGAATATCATTGCCTGGAGCCATAGGCCTGTGACTGCCCACCGTACCCGATGCAAACAGGGCAAAATCCATATGCTCCTGCATCCATCCTGTTAAATAATGGGGATAATCTCCGGATAACCCCATAAACCTGCTGTTCAAACAAGTGGCATGGGCGCTGTAAGTCACAAAAGCGCAGGTTTCACCCGCCGTGTTCTCGAAGACAAGTTGCCTTAAAAACGGGTCAACAGGGTCCTCCGCGATCAACCTGTTCGCCACAAATCCGGCCGCATTTGCCTTTTTATACCCTATGGATACCGTGTCCATTTTCTGCACAGCATTATTCAAAGCAAGGAGTGTTTTCTCTTCCAGCAGGGTCACAATTTCCTCATCCCATCCACCCATCGCCAGAAAACCGATAAGACCGGGAATGGTGCCTCCGATACCACTGTGGGTGTGGGTCGCTGTGAAATAAAACTGGTCGATATTAAATCCCGAACCTGCAACTTTGCTCCTAATTCTTTGTGCCAAGTGGGGATGGATGATCAAAAGCTCATAGTTCAAGACCGCCACTTTAAAATCCGGAGTGCCAAATACCAATGCCTTTACAAAACTGCTGTCCTCCACAAATTCGTAATCGCCTCTCGGTTTGTAGGCGACCAAAGGCACAGGCTGGCCAGGTGTAAAATTCGCCTTTCCCCATCCTGCCAACACATATCCTACATCCTTTTGCTCCAGCTCAAACTGCTGCAACCGGTCCATGGTCGTCTGATAATAGTCCGTTTCCTGATAAGGGGTCCAATCCACGGTAGTGATCAAAGCGGTTCCCAGAATAACCAGCACGGCGAAGATATAGGCTAAAAATCTAAATCCCTTTTTTACCATGGCATAAAGAAAAATTAAAAATACGCTTCGCTGGCCTCACATGCGGTATTCAAAATGGCCGTGTTCACTCTCAATGGTGAGGCTTTTGCCGTCATCCTTTTGGACTTTTCCTATTACTTTTGCCTCGACTCCAAAAGAGGCGGAAATATCTATGATATCCTGCGCATATTTTTCATCCAGATAGATCTCCATTCTGTGTCCCATATTAAAGACCTTGTACATCTCTTTCCAATCCGTGCCGCTTTCTTCCTGAATAAAGCGGAAAAGGGGTGGGGTTTGAAAAAGATTGTCCTTTATAATATGAAGGTTGTCTACAAAATGCAATACTTTGGTCTGGGCGCCCCCACTGCAATGCACGACTCCATGTAAGCGCTGCCTTTGAGAATGCAGAATTTCTGCCATAATGGGAGCATAGGTTCTGGTAGGAGAAAGTACCAATTTACCCATGTCCACCGGAGTACCTTGAGCAGGATCGGTTAGATTATAAGGTCCGGCGTAAACCAGATCTTCAGGCACGGCCGGATCAAAACTCTCGGGATATTTGGTTTTCAGCAACTTGTTGAAAATATCATGCCGGGCTGAGGTCAGTCCGTTGCTACCCATACCTCCATTATACGCGGACTCATATTTTGCCTGCCCAAAAGAAGCCAAACCTACAATGACATCCCCTGCTTGTATGCGGTCGTTGGATATCACTTCGTCCCTTTTCATTCTACAGGTTACCGTGCTGTCTACGATGATCGTTCTGACCAAATCCCCGACGTCCGCCGTCTCGCCACCGGTAAGAATGGCGTTCACCCCGTTTTCCCTGAGCATCTCCAACACTTCTTCGGTTCCATTGATGATTTCAGCAATTACTTCGCCGGGAATCAGGTTTTTGTTCCTTCCAATGGTGGATGAAACCAGAATGTTATTGATAGCGCCAACGCAGAGCAGGTCATCAATATTCATGATAATGGCGTCCTGTGCGATGCCTTTCCAAACACTCAGGTCACCTGTTTCTTTCCAATACAGGTATGCCAAAGACGATTTCGTTCCGGCTCCGTCCGCATGCATGATGTTGCAATAAGCCGGATCATTGCCCAGGAGATCTTCCACGATCTTACAAAAAGCCTTGGGAAACAACCCTTTATCCAAACTGGAAATGGCCCGGTGAACATCTTCTTTTGAGGCGGAAACACCCCGTTGCATATACCTTTCATTCATAAGCTTAA
Source organism: Negadavirga shengliensis (assembly GCF_042652345.1). NCBI lineage: Bacteria > Pseudomonadati > Bacteroidota > Cytophagia > Cytophagales > Cyclobacteriaceae > Negadavirga > Negadavirga shengliensis. Next base: position 413,337 of record NZ_JBHSJJ010000005.1, on the reverse strand, counting down.
GGAAAAAAACGGATAGGCAGCAAAGGTACGGATTTTAGTCGGTGATTTCTATTACTTTGAACTCAGTCCTCCTGTTTACCTGATGCTCTTCCTCGTTCTGGGCGTTTTCAATCAACAGCTGTCGTTTGCCATAGCCTTTTGCTTCAAGACGGTCCCTGTCGATACCTTGAGAAACGATATACTCCACAGCGGATTCTGCACGTCGCTGGGAAAGGTTATCATTGTAGGCATCACTGGCTCTTGCATCGGTATGGCTGCTTAGTTCTATACGGATAGAAGGGTTATCTTTAAGAATCTTCACCAGCTTATCCAGTTCTTCAGCCGCGTCAGGCCGGATGTCGGCTTTATCCAGATCGTAATAAATGTTTTCCAATACGATGGCTTTTTCCAAAACCAACCGTTCCAGTACGATGGTCGTATCCAGATTGACATTGGTGACATCCTGGATCAGCTCCTCCGGAGAAGGGGTTTTTCCTTTGGTGCTGTACGGGATACTTTTAGTAAAGTAACCGTTTTTTGAGGCGATCATCGTGAAAGTCTGATCCGGTTGAAGCTGGAATCTCAACCTCCCATTTTGGTTGGAGAAATTACCGTCTATGGTCTGATTGTTTTCGTCATACAAAGCGACTCGGGTCTGGGGCAAAATCTCCTCTTTCTCATCTTCCGTTTTTCCCTTGGTCACCACGTTCAGGAATACATTGACCACTTTAGGTTTAGGTGTGAAATCCTGAAAAAAATAAATGTCGTCATCTCCTTTACCCCCTTCCCTGTTTGAGGTAATGAAACCCTCTTTTGGGTAATTGGTAAAGAAAATCCCGAAGTCATCCGCCACCGAATTAATGTTGGGACCAAGATTTTTTACTTTAATAACGCCGTTTTCTTCTTTGGCGACAAAAATATCCAACTTCCCAAACCCCGGATGACCATCAGAAGCGAAATAAAATTCCCCGTTTGACATGGGACGAGGGAACATTTCATTGCCTTTGGTATTGATCTCCGGCCCCAGATTCTGTACATTTCCGAAGTCCCCGTTTGCCAGTCTGGTGGCTTTATAGAGATCGGTACCTCCATATCCATCAGGCCTGTTCGAAGCAAAATAGAGCGTCTCCCCATCAGGGCTAAAAGCCGGTGTGGAATTCCAATAAGTAGGCTCCTCATTCAAAGCCATAAATACCGGTTCTGTAAACCCCCCTCCCCTAAAATAGGTGGCAAAAAGGCTTACATCCGGAAGATCCCGTCTGGAAGTGGAATTGCCCCTGGCATAAATGATGGTATTCCCGTCAGGGCTGATCGCAATGGCTCCCTGATTCAGGCCGGATTCATTTCTGAATTCAGGTACCGCTTGGATATTCTGCACATCAACTTTAATCCCTTCAGCCCTGGCCCGGAATAACTTCGTATATCCTTGTCCTGTCGCCGTATAAATCCCCCCACCACCTCTGGAACTGGTAAAATACAGGTAGTTCTCACTCACCACGGGGGCATAATCGATTCCCGGGGAATTCAGCAATTCATAGTTTTCCAATTTATGATTGGGCCATATAGGTTCAATGGAAGCAATGGCTTTGATGTTCGCAATCTCTTTATCGGCAAGATCCACCTTTTCATCATCCATGGTCCATTTTTTGGCCGCTTCAAAAGCCTTAAGGGCGTCATCATATTCCCCCTGGCTCTTTAAACTTTTGCCCTTGTAGTAATAATTTTCAAAAGATTCCTCATGCTCCAACAACTGCTCATAATAGGGGGATGACTTTTCTACCCTGTTAGACAAGCGGTAACTCTCTGCGATATAATAGTTGGCCTCAGGGTTATCCGGTTCTTTTTCAAGAAGCTGGGAAAAAGTAGCTATCGCCAGTTGGTATTCCCCTGTGCTGAAGTGGTTTTTAGCCTTTTGTTGCAAACTGACACACGAGGTGAAAATCACCAGGATGCTCAAGATCGTTATGTAGCCACGCTTCATTGGAATCAATTGTTATATGGATTTACCCTGTTTTTAAGTTATGCGGTAAAATATCTTTTAAGCCAACTTTGATTGGCCGGAACTACCCAGTCTTTATCAAGATCAGCTTTTTTGTTCACACTCGGGTTGAAAACCTTACTCTCTGCCTGTAGCTCGCCCTCTTGGATATGTTTCTTTATTTCGGGGAACATGGCTACTTTGATTTTGTCTTTCCCAAAATAAGAAATTTTTCCACTGTCCAGAAGATTTAGCTGCAATTCATTTTCAATTTCTCTCAATACCCTTATTGAGCTGTCAATGGAACAGCCACTGGCACCCCCCTTGCTCTCATCCACAGCCATAATAACAAACTGGTTGTGTTTGATCTCAAAAGAAGTAGGCATGGATACCCCATGGGTATTCCACTGGTTACAGAACCCTACGAGCTTGGAAATAATCCAGGTTTTTTCCTGCTCTTCAAAAGGCCGGTCTGATTGATATATCCAAATCCTCGCAGATGGAGGCATCTGTTCAAAAGGTACGTACATAATGATATTTCCTGAATTTTATAAGTTTATGATATCTTAATAGGCCACACTTTTCTAATAAACGGCATTTGGTTTTAAATGATACAAAATGTCATCGAAGATATTTCAACTACCGCCGTTTATACCGCGTTCTCATGTTGTCCCAAAGGAATCAGGGACGGGGCACAACCAAATGTTTGCTATAGTCCCATATCCTTGGCTATCAGTTCTGCCAGATCAAATACCTTGACTTCATTTTCCTTATCTTTGTTTTTGATCCCATCAGCCATCATGGTAAGGCAAAATGGACAGCCTACCGCGATGGCTTTCGCCCCGGTGCGGAGCGCCTCTTCTGTCCGTTCTATATTGACGTCCTTGTTCCCTTTTTCCGGCTCTTTGAACATTTGGCCGCCACCGGCACCACAGCAAAGACCTTTGGTTCTGCAGCGTTTCATCTCCACCAATTCTACATCCAAGGCCTTGATCACCTCTCTGGGTGCTTCATATACATTATTTGCCCTACCCAGGTAGCAGCTGTCGTGAAAAGTTATCCTTTTCCCTCTGTATTCGCCCCCGCCTTTGATGACGATCTTGCCTTCATTGATCAGCTGTTGTAAAAACTGGGAATGGTGGAGCACTTCATAATTACCGCCAAGCTCCGGATATTCATTTTTTATGGTATTGAAACAATGGGGGCAAGCTGTTACTATTTTCTTGATTTGGTAACCATTCAACACCTGTATATTACTCACCGCCTGCATCTGAAAAAGAAATTCATTTCCAGCGCGTCTGGCGGGATCGCCAGTACAGGATTCCTCCTCTCCCAAAACTGCAAAATCAACCCCGATCTTGTTCAGTATTTTCACAAAAGCGATGGTTACTGCTTTGTACCTGTCGTCAAAGGAACCGGCACATCCCACCCAAAATAAGACTTCCGGCTGTTCGCCGGCAGCAGTTTTTTCAGCCATGGTGGGTACTGTATATTGATCACTCATATCGTTTTATTTCTATTCTTTGTCTTGGTTTCTCAACTGGTCCGCCCACTTAAACCGGTCAGTAGGGGCAAACTTCCAGGGAGCAAAGCTAGTTTCTATATTCTGAAACATGACATTCCACTGTGGCGGTGTGCCACTTTCTTCCATAGCAACGTACCGCCTTAATGACAGGATAATGTCAAGCGGATCAATATTCACCGGACAAGCCTCCACACAGGCATTGCAGGTGGTGCAGGCATTGATTTCCTCTTTGGTAATGTAATCTCCCAGCAGGGATTTTCCGTCATCCAATCCTTTGCCTCCTTTTAGAACGCTATTGCATACCTCCTCTGCCCTGTCCCGGGTGTCCATCATGATTTTTCTGGGCGACAACTTCTTACCGGTAATGTTGGCCGGGCATTCGTCCGTACAACGCCCACACTCTGTACAGGCAAAGGCATTGAGCAAGTTGATTCTGGAAAGGTCATTAACATCTTTGGCCCCAAACCTGCCCATTTCATCAGGATTATCCGCCGCTGTGCCCCCTTCCACAGGGTTGCCCAGCATCATATTTACCTCTTTGGTGATTTCTTTCATGTTTTTCATTTCCCCTTTAGGCAGGAGATTCGAATACCAGGTGTTGGGGAAGGCCAGATAAATATGTAAATGTTTCGAATAGGTTAAATATACGCCGAACCCCAGGATGCCAATGATATGGAACCACCAGGCAAAACGCTCCACGACAACCAATGAAGTTTCGTTCATGCCCTCAAAGACGGGTCGTATCATTCTGCTGAAGTACAACCCACCTATGGTAATATAATCCCCCACGCCTCTTTCGGCGAGCAGCTGGTCGGAAGCATTCATTGTAAGGATGGCGACCATCAATATGATCTCGAACCATAAAATCAGGTTCGCATCCAAAGCAGGCCATCCTCTAAGTTCCGTCATGGTGAGCCGCGGCACCCGGGTAATGTTTCTTCTTATCAAAAAAATGGAGCAGGACACCAAAACCGCCACCGCCAGAAACTCAAAAATATTCATGGCTACGGTATAAACGCCGCCTAAAAAAGGAGCGAATATCCGGTGGGTTCCTCCGAGGCCATCGATCACAAACTCCAGCACTTCCAGATTAATAATGATAAAAGCCACATATACCAGAAGATGAAGGAAAGCCGGGCCTATTCTTTTAAACATCTTTTTTTGACCAAAAGCGATAAGCCCCATGGTTTTCCACCGCCGGCTTTTTTGGTCAGCAGGGCCTACCTTTTTCCCTAACATGATGGCTTTGCGCAAGTAAGAAAATCTGCGATATAACAGATATCCTGTAATCGCAAAAACCAACAAAAAAAGGACTTGGGGTAAGATACTCATATTGAATGTATTAATGGTTTTTTCTTATTTTTTCACCAAAATGATTTGTACAAAACTAACAAATATATACCTTTGCATCACTTTCAGCGGGTGATGTAGCTCAGTTGGTAGAGCATCGGACTGAAAATCCGTGAGTCGGTGGTTCGAGTCCACTCATCACCACAAGCCCTGATTTCCATCGGGGCTTTTTTTATGCCTTTCCAGAAAATTTTTGTGTAGACAGCCGTGATATCGTTTGTACCGTTCATAGTACCGTTCATAATGGGGCTGCAAATTAACAAATAGTAGGCTTGCATACCATTATTAATTCAATAATCTGCGGAAGGAGTGATTGAACAGGGAAATATTTTTTTTCCATGAAGTGTAACTTTATGGATTCCCGCTCATTATCTTCATACATGAAGTCCTTTTTTGAAGCGAAGATCTGGCCTTTAAAAAACAAGCTGTACAGAATGGCTTTGCTATGGCTAAAAGACCGGGACAATGCACATGATGCGGTCCAGGAGGCCTTGACTAAAGGATTTGTGTATAGGGAGCAGCTTTCCCAAATGATCAATCCAACGGGATGGATGGTCCGAACCCTCAAAAATGAAGTGTACCAAAAAATCAGGGACGGGCGACGATGGGAAAAACTGGATGATCACGAACCTTCTCCGATGGAAACCCCTTCAACACAGGAAACCGCAGATGCTATCCAAAGGGTGTTTCATTTCCTGGACAGGCTTTCAGACAAGCAAAAAGAGGTTTTCTATCTGAGAGAGGTGGAAGGGCTGACCTATCTGGAAATAGCAGCTTACCTGGAAATATCCGAAGAACAGGTAAAAATCAGCCTGCATCGCGCCAGAAAAAAATTAAAAAACTACTTGACAAACCATGCAAGAACCATTGGATAAGTTATTGGAAAAATACTGGAAGGGGAAAACCAGCCTACAGGAAGAAACCTTACTCCGTGAATTGATCCGCAGATCACCGGAACATCATAATGAAAAAGAATTCTTTTCAGCGCTGGATGATTTTAAAAAAGAATATCCTTCCAAAATCACGCTCAAACGGAAAAAACCGGTTTCCATTTACGGGAAGATCGCCGCTTCTCTTGCGGTGATATTGGTGTCCCTACTGGTCTTTTTGCAATATCAAAAACACCAGGACCGGCAGCAGGAAGAGGCTTACCTCCAGGTCGTGGAGGCACTGGCGCTGCTCCAAAAAAACCTGCACAAAGGCAAAGAAGAATTAGCGCCTTTGCGCCAACTCCAGCATCTTGGGATTACCACAGAGTGGTATATAGAGGAAAACACAAAACAACCTGAAAAATGAAAAGGTACATATGGTTGATGTTATGGGCAGTTTGTTTTCAAATCCAGGCCCAGGATGACGCGATAGAAAAATTCTATTCAAAATACATGGAAGACGACCGGTTTTCCCGAGTATATATCAGTCCGAAAATGATGCAAATGGCGGGTGGCTTTCTCAAATCCGCCACCGAGGACTCAGATCAGGATGCCCAAAAACTCGGGGAATTGGTGTCCAAAATCAGAGGCATCCGGATTCTAAACGGCGAAAAGGTCAGGGGAAACCAGATGTTTGAGGAAGCCATCCAAACCCTTAACAAAAACCGTTATGAGGAACTTATGGACATTAAGGACAAGAGCCAGTCCCTTAAATTCATGGTCAGAGAAGAAAACGGGAAAATCCGGGAACTATTAATGGTGTCCGGAACAGAAAATGACTTCACGCTTTTGAGTATGACAGGGACATTTACTTATGAAGATCTTCACCTGCTTTCGGAAAAAACCAATCTGCCAGGCATGAATGAATACCGTTCCAATAAAACCAATTAACACATAAATTTACAAAACTATGACAACTTTAAAGACCTTTTTGGCGGTTGGGATCCTGCTGTGCCTCCCGTTGATGGTGCAGGCACAAAGCAAAAGTGTGGATAAGCTTTACAACAAATACAAGGAGGACAAGGATTTTTTCCACATGGATTTGGCGGGCAATTTTCTCGATTTTGCCAAGGGATGGAACATCAACTTTGACGAAGTCAATCTGGAAACCATCACGGAGTCCCTGGAGCGGGTAAGGCTGTTCAAATTGCCTACCACGGCGAGTGATGCAAAAGCGGATTTTCGGAATTTATCCGAAGGCTTAAAGAAAGAAAAATTTGATCTTCTGATGGAAACCAGCGAAAAAGACAGTGGAGTCGCTATTTATTCTACAGGTAAAAATCAAATGAAGGGCCTCGTAGTGATGATAAGGTCAAAAGCGGATAAAGAATATATGGTTATTGAACTGGAGGGAAGTTTTGATAAAAAAACCCTCGCGAAAATCACCAAATAGGAAATCCCTATGCTACTCACAAACTATTTCAGTTAAAAACAGGGGACCGAACCTTGAAACAATTTCAGGGTTCAATCCCCCCCCTATGGTAGATCAGCTCAGTTCTAGAGGCGGTTGATTTCTTGCCCTACAAAAAGCCATCGTTTATGGGCATTTCACATTGGGGTTAAAGGGTGCATACAGACCGTTTGGGTTATTTTTCCAAACCCAGATATGCAATTGGTAGTGGGGAAAAGGAGGCCCTCCTTTTTCCAGAAAGTTGCGGTGGTCATCAAAAGGAACACCGCCAATCATTGGCGGCTCCCGGTCCTCATCCTCCCCATGCCAAGCCCCGGCATCCACCAGGTATTCAACAGCCACGAGTTGGTACTTCCCGTTTTTTGAAGGTTCATATACCAATACCTCAGGCATTAAGGGATTCACCTCTCCATCGATCAGGACGAAATTGACCGCGTGATGTCCCATCCCCCCTAAGCCGGGAACTTCCACACAATGCGTATCCAAATCATATCCGGAAGCCTCGGCTACTTCGAGGCGGTGGTATTTTGCGGTGGCACCCCGGATTCCGGCTAAGATTTTGTTTTGTTCGGCAGGACTGATCCTTAGATACTCTCCCCCCATCTCATGGAAATCGTCGGAGACGGCTGCCTCCTGGTCTTCAAGACCAGGACCTTCCAATGTTTCATTCATGCAGCCACTAAACGATGCCGTAAAGAAAAGAACTGCAGTAAACACATATATTACACGACTGAAATTAAAGTATTTCATAATTATTAAGTTTTTAAGTTGTTTTTAATAAAAGATAGAATTGATTCCCCCACAACATATGGGTACCCATCGCTCATGTAATCCTTTGTTTTTTACCACTTGAGACTACCATGAGCACACAAAACCTATATCGGCCCACAGGCCAAATTGAAGGAAACATGCATTGTTGAGGCCGGCCGACAGAGAAAAATATGCCTCTCCCACGGGTATAAAATTGAATATTTTACTTTTGGATCACATCACCCATTGGGGTGATTTTTAATATGATCTGAAAATACCTGCGTTAGTAAAGCAAAAATTTGAATATAAAAAACACAATAAAGGTTCTTTAACACCTTAAAAAAACATTAACCAGCCTACTCTCCCCGAATTTATAGATTGGATCAATGGTGATTGAATGGTAGTATCAACCGAAAATTCCAATTGCCTACGATGGATCGCTCTCGGGGTTTTTAAACAATCCGATGATAAAAGTAACACAGTTGTGTGGTTTCATTTTATCTGCCCCATGAGGTTGTTGAGGCTTTCTGCGAGCGTGGGATGGGCAATAGGTAAATTACTTATCTTGTCGTAGGTAACCCCTCCCACCATCGCCATTTGGAGAACGGCCATGACTTCTCCCCCATCTATGCTGAGTACCGTAGCTCCAAGGATTTTCTTGCTGCCGGGATCTACCAATACTTTAAAAAAACCATTTGTTTCATCTACCTCCAATGCCCTGCCGGCATGCCTCATCAAGAACTTCCCGATTTTATAATCCATCCCTTTTTCTTTGGCCTGCTGCTCATTCAGCCCTATTCTGGCCAGTTGGGGATCGATAAACACACAATAAGGGACTACTCTCCCGTTTGGATCCAGGTTAACCCCTTCATAGATTTGCTGAAAGACCAAATGTGCATCGTGATAGGCCATATGGGTAAAGGGTGGTGAACCTGCCACATCCCCTAGGGCATATATCCCATCCACTGATGTTTGGTAAGAGCCATCTATCCAAATATGTCCTCTGTCAGTAAGCTTTACTCCTGTCTCTTCCAAGCCCAAGGATGCGGTTGAAGGCTTTCTGCCGGTGGAAATCAGTAAATGGCTTCCCTTTATTTCTGCAGCGCCACTATCCCCTTCATAAAAAAGCGTTATTTCCTCTTGGGAATAAGCCACTCGGGTGACCTTTACATCAAAAACGGTTGCTATATTTTCCTCATTAAAAATACGCGCAATCTCCTCACACACATCCTTATCTTCTTTGGGCACCAATCTTGGCGCCACGTCCATTATGGTCACATTGCTGCCAAAACGGCGGAACATTTGTCCGAATTCCAGTCCTATATATCCTCCTCCCAAAATGATAAGGTGCTCGGGGGTTTCCTCCAATTCCATGATACTCGTGCTGTCCAAATACGGGACACTCTCCAAACCATCCACTTCCGGAATATCCGGTTCGGATCCTGTATCGATGAAAATTTTATCCGCTTTGAGTTCAAAAACTTCGCCTGTTTCCCTCTGAACCTCCACGGTACGCTTATCTTTAAGTACCGCCTGGCCCATGATAATGTCCACATTTTCCGCTTTTTCGAGGGCCTTTTCCGCCCCACCCCTAAAAAGTTCCACAATATGGTTTTTTCGTGATTTTACTTTCTTTTGGTCAACCCGGTATCCATCCACGTAAACGCCAAAGTCAGAAGCCCGGCTAACCAAATGGGCTACTCTTGCAGAGGCTACCATGGTTTTTGTGGGCGAGCAACCGTCATTGATACAAGTACCGCCTATCGCCCTTTTCTCTATAAGTGCTACTTTTAACCCTTTTTTACTGATGCTTCTGGCCAAAGGCATGCCCGCCTGTCCTGCCCCGATGATGATGGCATCATAATGTTTCATAGGTGCTGTGTTGTAAAATATTCACTTTTCAATTTTAACCCCCTTCCAAAAAGCCACATAATCTTTAAACTCACTGGCCAATGTTTTAGGACTGGGATAAAACCAAGCTGCGTCTCTGTTCAATTTTTTACCGACCCTTATATGATAATAATGGACGGTACCGTTCCAAGGGCATTCAGAGGTATTGGTGGACATTTCAAAAAATTCCCTCTTGATGGTATTTTGGGGGAAATAGTGATTGTTTTCCAAACACTTGGTTTCTTCTGATTCGGCCAATATTACACCTTTCCAAATAGCTTTCACAATGGACAAGAGTTGGGTAAGGTAAAACGTCAGCCAAATATCGTGCTAAAAACAAAAAAGCGGTTTTTTAATTCCGCTTTCTGTTTTTATGCTTATTCATATATTTCAGGTTGATGACCTCTTTTTCAGACAGAAACCTGTATTTCCCCCTCGGAATGTCTTTCTTGCTCAATCCGGCAAACATTACCCGGTCCAAGGCCACCACATCATAACCAAAATGGGCAAAAATCCTTCGAACAATCCTGTTTTTACCGGAATGAATCTCGAGGCCCAGGATGGTCTTGTCTTTCGACAACACCTGTAAGTCATCAACTTCAGCTTTGCCGTCCTCCAATTCCACCCCTTCCAGAATAAGCTCAAGGTCGTTTTTAGTGAGCGGCTTGTCCAATGTCACCTGATAGATCTTTTTGATTTCATTGGAAGGATGGGTGAGCTTATCGGAAAGTTCACCGTCATTGGTAAACAATAAAAGGCCTGTGGTATTCCGGTCAAGCCTTCCTACAGGAAACACCCTTTCTTCGCAGGCATTTTCTATCAGTCTCATGACCGTCTTTCGTTCAAAAGGGTCATCCGTAGTGGTGATGTAATCTTTTGGCTTATTGAGTAACAGGTAGACCGGCTTTTCAGGATTTAAAAACCTCCCCCTATAAGCTACCTTATCACTTCGCTTCACCTTCAGACCAAGTTCGGTAACTACCTTGCCATTGACTGATATTTCTCCTTTCCCGATCAGCGCATCAGCTTCCCTTCTTGAACAGACACCTGCATTGGCTATGTATCTGTTAAGCCTTATTTCGTCACCCTGCGGAGCTCCTTTTTGTATAGCCTTTATATCATATTGTGGCTTTTTCTCCGGCATATCCCCTGCAAAACGGGATTTTCGCTGTTCCGGAAAATCATCTCGTTTACGCGGCCCTCCTTTTTTTTCAGCGCGATCGTCAAAGCGGGGGTTTCTCCCGCTGCTTTTACCCCGGGAGGTGCTTCTGGAAGTTGGTTTGCTGTCGGACCTGTCAGGATAACGGGAGGTGCCGCCTCTCCTTACCTTATCTCCATTGTGCTCTCTGGTCTCTTTGGAGAAGCTGTTTCTGTTCTTTTTTCCGAAATTTCTCATAATTGTTGCAGCATCTCTGCTGTAATTGGATGAATAAATAAACCACTGACCCCAAAACACTTATAGGTGTTTATAAAGACTTGCAAAGGTAAGGGAATATTACGGAAAAAGCCCCATGGATTTTCATGTGTTTAAAATTGTTTCTGAATGGCCACATAGCCTGTCCCAGCCTGCCCCGAACTTGATTCGGGGAACTGGTTTCGAGGAACTTGATTCGGGAGCTCCTCGCGTATTTCCCCCACCTCCCGGTAACTATCGGGGCATCTCAATGTGTGAGGTCCGTCATCATGCCAGGTTTCAAACGAAATCTAATCTTTATTTTCTCCAATTTCGTTTTCTTCAGGTTTGAAATCTTTGGGCTGAGGCAGATCCCTGATATCATTGATGCCGAAATAATCCATGAATTTCAGGCTTGTACCATACAGAATAGGTCTTCCCAAGCTTTCTGATTTGCCTTTAATGACAATAAGCTCTTTCTCCAAAAGCTTCTGCACGGAATAATCGCAATTAACCCCCCTGATCTGCTCCACTTCAGATTTGGTCACCGGCTGACGATAGGCGATGATGGACAAAGTCTCCAATTGCGCGGTAGACAGCCTTTTCTGGGATTGTTGCTTGAGCAATATGGATATGCTGCTTTGGTAAGCAGGCTTGGTGAGAAACTGGTAGCCACCACCCGATTTTTCAAAAGCAAAAGCGAATTCATCAGCTCCGTATTTTTCCTGCAATGAAACCACCGCTTCTTCAAGGTGTTCCATAGGCACCTCCGATTCAAACATTTCCGTAAGGCATTTTTGCATATCTTCCAGTCCCAGCGGATCAGACGAACAAAACACCAGTGCCTCGATATGTTTATGAAGAAAATCCAATCCTTATTTTTTTGCCAATTTTGCTTCAATGCTGTGCATGGTATGGGGCACAGCTCTCAGTCGTTCTTTACTGATCAGTTTTCCGGTATCCACACAGACGCCGTAGGTTCCGTTTTTGATCCTGCGCAAGGCATTTTCCAAATTGATGATAAACTTCTGTTGTCTGGCAGCCAACTGGCTGAGGTTTTCTCTTTCCAGTGTATCCGCCCCATCTTCGAGCAACTTAGATGTAGAAGCAGTATTGTCCGTCCCACTGTCGTTCTTTTTACTCAAAGTTTGTTTCAGCTGGGCCAATTCCTCCCTGGCTACAAACAATTTTCCATTGATTAATTCCTCAAATTCCTTGAGTTCCTCCTGGCTATAACTGGTTTTTCCTTCCTGGCTCATATACTATTATATTTATAAATCTGTTTCTTTTTCAAGGGGCAGGCCTCAAAAATTTCCCTAAAATACGTTTAGCTTTTTAAAATCAAAAATCTAATTTTTTTAATTTTTTATGTTAATTTAACGCTAAGGAACTTAACCTATTATATATTTTAAGTTTTGCTATAAAATCTGTAAATAAAAAATTTAAATTTCATGAATTTACTAAAATTCATACTATTATTCTCCATATTGTTGCCAATCGAATTCACATCATTTGCTTTGTCTTTCCAAAAAAAGGCTTTTGGGCCGCCTCTTGAGCAGGGCCGGCCTGCCCTGGTAATCCACGGAGGAGCCGGTACCATCACCAGAAAAAACATGAGCGAAGATATGGAGCAAGCTTATAGAGAAGTCCTGAAGGAGGCACTGGAAACCGGCTATGCTATCCTGGATAATGGGGGAAGCGCAGTGGAAGCGGTGATAGCAGCGGTAATGGTGATGGAAGACAGTCCCCTTTTCAATGCAGGCAAAGGGTCCGTGTTTACCAATGAGGGAAAAAACGAAATGGATGCGGCGATTATGGAAGGGGAATACAGAAATGCAGGGGCCGTAGCCGGCATCACAACCGTTAAAAACCCCATTAAGGCTGCTTTCGAGGTCATGGATAACTCTCCTCATGTCTTAATGGCCGGAAAAGGTGCGGAAAAATTTGCAGCCGAGCGCCACCTTGAGATTGTTGATCCCTCCTATTTTTTTGAAGAAAAACGATATCAGCAACTCCAAAGGATCATAGATACAGAAAGACAGCAGCTGGACCACTCCCATCTATCGGAATTGGAGGAGGATCCTTTTTTCAAAGACCAAAAATTTGGCACTGTAGGTGCCGTGGCCCTGGACAAGCAGGGCAATGTGGCAGCTGCCACCAGTACCGGGGGCATGACCAACAAGCGCTATGGCAGGGTTGGAGATGTACCCATTATCGGCGCAGGCACCTATGCTGATAACCGTACCTGCGCTGTTTCTGCTACCGGTCACGGAGAGTACTTCATCCGGAACGTGGTAGCCCATGAAATCGCATCTCAAATTAAATATGCCAACAAATCCCTGAAGGAAGCTGCACATCATGTCATTATGGAACAAATGGTTGATTTCGGTGGAAGCGGCGGCGTTATCTGCATTGACAGTAAGGGAAACATCAGCATGCCATTTAATTCATCCGGTATGTACAGAGGATACATAAGAAAAAAAGGCAACCCCAAAACCTTCATTTACAATGATGAGGCTGAGGGGCTGTAAGATTAATAGTTTCATCCGTATGAAAGTTCTTGAATTATCTGCATTAAAATACTACTTTGGCTTTTCTAAATTACTATAAACCGCAATTCTACTATAATGAAACAATTTGTTTTAGTACTACTTTCCGCTGTTCTCTCCTTCACTGCATTTGGTCAAAAAGCTGACAAAAAAGGCTGGGTCACGATATTTGATGGCAAAACCTTCGAAGGATGGAAAGCCAGCGAAAACCCGGACTCCTTCTCTATCGAAGACGGCGTGATCAAGGTAGATGGCCCCAGAGCCCATCTCTTCTATGTAGGTCCTGTTGGGGATCATGATTTCAAAAATTTTGAATTGATGGCCCAAATCAAAACGGAACCCAATGCCAATTCAGGCATATTCGTCCACACGGCATATCAAGAAGGAGGATGGCCCGAAAAAGGTTACGAAATACAGGTAAACCAGACGCATGGCGACTGGAGAAAAACCGGCAGCGTATACAGTTTTAAGGATGTCAAGGAAACTTTTGTAGAAGACAATGAATGGTATACCAAACACATCATCGTAAAGGGCGATAAGATCACTGTAAAAGTCAACGGCAAAGTGATCAACGAATATGTAGAATCAAAAGACAGGGAATCACCTGCTGGAGACAGCCCCAAAAAACTCAGTAGTGGAACCATCGCCCTACAGGCACATGATCCAAAAAGTGTCATTTATTATAAAGACATCAGGATCAAACCATTGAAATAATCCTGTTTGAAACTGCAGTGTCAAACCATATTCTATCCAGCCCCTTTTTCAAGGCTGGATTTTTTGTTCCCATTCAGTCCCTCTTCAATGATCTATTAAGATAAAACCATGGATAACCTATTTAAACCCCAACACCTTCGGGATTTCATGACCGAAATATTTCTTTCTTTCGATCTACCCCATGAGGACAGCTTACTCGCGACAGATGTCCTGGCATATAGTGACGAACATGGCATAGATTCCCATGGTGTGGCAAGACTGAAAACCTACTATGACTTGCTAAAAGCCGGGAAGATCAACCCAAAACCGAAAATGAGGGTTGTCCGGGAAAAAACCTCTGTTTCCACCGTGGACGGGGATAATGGTTTGGGGCTGGTCATTGGCCCAAAATGCATGGAAATGGCCATGGATAAGGCAGGAAAACATGGATCCGGATGGGTGGCCGTCCGCAATACGAATCACTACGGTGCTGCCGGATACTATCCAATCATGGCGTTGCCAAAAAACATGATAGGGCTGTCCATGACCAACTCCTCTAAAGGTGTAGCGCCTTTCAACGGAAAGGAAAAGATGTTGGGAACCAATCCTATTGCGATGGCATTCCCCACAGAAAAGGAACCCCCTGTGGTGGTGGATTTTGCGAGCAGTACGGTCGCTTATGGGAAAGTGGAAATAGCCAAGAGAAAAGGAGAAAAAGTTCCTTTGGGCTGGTGCATCGACAAAGAAGGTCGCGCTACTACGGTTCCGGATGCCATGATGGAGGGCGGTGCACTCTTGCCACTGGGGGGCACCAAAGAGGGTAGCGGGCATAAAGGCTTCTGTTTGGCCACTATGGTAGACGTACTCACGGCTGTCTTGAGCGGGGCAAACTGGGGGCCGTTTGCCACTCCTTTTGCTATCCACGTGGCCCCGCCTGAGCGCAAGGTGGGAAAAGGGATAGGCCATTTCTTCGGTGCCTGGGACATTGATGGATTTATTGAGGTGGATGAATTCAAACGCAATATGGATGACTGGATCAAAACCATGAGAGCAACGCCCCCACTTCCCGGAGCAGAAAAGGTCATGATTCCCGGAGACCCCGAAAGATTGGCCTACGCAAAACGGATAAAAAACGGAATCCCTCTCAATGGGGAGGTCATCAAAAGCCTTGAAATCATCTCCCGGGAAACCGGAATCCCCTTGCCGGAACACACCTTATCATCGGGGGATGGATAGAACCGCCATCATTGAAAAATTGTTATGGGGATAACTTCCCGTCAATTCAGGCCATACATGATGCAACTTTCATCTCTCAGAATATGCTCCCCACCGCAGAAAGGCAAAAGCCTTCAGCAGGTGCTTCTGATACGGGTCGCTTTGGTCCTGATATCCCTTGCCCCTGCAAAAGCCGCACAGTTTTCTAACCTTGAGCCGATCGAGTTAAAAGTTCCCCAACAGCTTTTTGTCCCGAATGAGTTTTATATCAAGGGCCTTTTGGATGAGCGTACGGACCGTTCTCCCGTAGCTTTCCTGGTCCCATCCATCAGCAGTGGCAACCAGTTGCAAACCGTAGACCTCAAAGGAGGAGCCATACCGGCCTTGGAAAACTTTATGTTTAACAGTCTTCCCCAAAACCCGGCCCTAAGGCCGGTCGTGGTGAAAATAAAAGACTGTAAAATTATGGAGACACTGGTGGACAATCAAAAAGGCGTTGTTGAAGGACAGGTATTTTTGGATTTTGCTTTTGAGTTGGTGAGAGGAGATGATCTTGTGCATCTTTTGGATTTTCAGGGAGGCATGTCTTACAAAAGAGGCACCCGGCAACATGCAGTAATAGAACCTGTGTTCAGGCGATCACTGGGAAATGCATTGAATTATTTCAACGACTGGATAGAGAAAGAGGCCCCGGTCAATGAAAAACTGGCCAAAACCGTAAAAGTATCGATCCGCGATTACAGGCACGACTACGATGATGACACCGTCTTTTATGACCCCCAAAGACCCTTAAGATGGACGGATTTTCGGGGAAGACCCAGATTTAGCCAGTACGCTGCCTCCATTTTCGCCAGCATTTCTTATGAAGGAAACAGCAAAGTGGTGGGTGGTGAAGTCCATCTGGATTTGATCCTGAAAACCTACATGCTTAAAAGTTCTTCATGGGTGCGCGGCCAAAATCCGGATGGGCATGGTCTCAACCATGAACAACGGCATTTTGATATCGCCAAAATCGTCACAGAAAGGTTGCGGGAAAAAATATCACAACTGGAGCTGCTCCCCCATAATTTTGACAGGGTCATTTCCTACCATTATTTAGAAGCTTACCGGGAAATGAACCGGTTGCAGGAACAATATGACCAAGAAACCTCCCATGGGATGAACAAATCGGCACAGGAACGTTGGAACAGAAAAATCGACGATGAACTTAAAGCCTTTAACCTCCTAGACAATGGATAGACTCTAAAAGGCCGCAGATGAAGTACTAGCTGATGGCAGTATCACACGCAAAGCCCCAATATAATATAAGAGGAACCGGAAGGGGAATTCACATCACCCCTTCCGGTTCCTCGCTGTCCTTTTTAATGAATCAGTATGATTTTTAACCCAACCCGGGAAAAGGAAAAAAACAAACCTTTATCTTAATATGCTACCGGTTCCGCTATTCTGTAGTCGCTTTTTTCCGTAAACACCCTCCCGAACATATCGGTGGCCCTTACCTCAATATGGTGTTTTCCTAAAGACAAATTAGTAGGAATCGCTGCCCTCCAAAGATGCGTGGACGGGACCGCATTGGATGGCCTTCTTCCCGGCATCAATTCCTCGACAAGATCCCATTCCACGAGGCCCGCCGTATAATCGGGATCAGCAGCTTCCACCCAGGTCATCGGTTTCCATTCCCCGTTGTCTATACGGTATTCCACCTTGCTGTCTTGATGGCCCATGTAAAAGTTGGCAAATATCCCTGCAGAGGTTCCTCTGTTATTGGCGACCACTTTGGGATTATACAGTCTAATCTGATGTTGCAAAGGTTGGCCGATTGTCTGATAGTCTATGGTGTATTTACTCCCTTCCACGCGTAACAAGGCATACCCTTTAGGGGTGCCATCACGCATGGTGGACACCGGTACCCCTTCCGCATTGAGTTTTCCCGAATACCAGTCTCCGGAAGTAGTACCGGCATTGTATTCGTGAAAAGGCTGGGCGCCGTCCCATCCATCGCTTCCGGAATAAAAATTCTGCCGTTGCAGGTGCGTATGGGCAGACATGGCCAACACATTCGGATAATCTTTCAGTAAGTCAAACAATCGCTGCCTGTCGCTATTCCTAAAAGTATTCTCATTGACATGCCAAAGAGGGATATGAAAGGCCAAAACCACCAATTTGTCCTTATCTACGAATTTGAGGTTATTTTCAACAAAATCCAGCTGGTCTTCTCTAAAGCCTCCCCAATACCCTTGCCCATCCCTGGGATCGGGATATAAAATATCATCCAAAACGATGAAATGGGCATTTGCATAATTGAAGGCATAATTCGCCGGTCCAAAAGTAGCCTCAAATGCTTCGTCAGCGTGCTCGTCCACTTCTGCATCGTAATTCATGTCATGGTTCCCCATCACATTGTACCAGGGAAGGCCCATATTCCTCATCACCTGGGCATATTTCGGATGAAGGTCCAGATCATCACCCACCAAATCACCCAGGCTGATTCCAAAACTTGCCTTTTTTTCCTTTGTTGCTTTATCCACCACGCCTTTGGTGAACAGCTCCAGCTCCTTTTCTGTGTAGGGTTGGGGGTCTCCAAAAACGATAGCGGTGAAGTTATTCTCCTCCTGCTGGGGATACAAAGCAAAATCCACTGATTTAGGAAGTCTCCCGGTAGGCTCGACACCCTTGTACTTCAAATCAGGAGAACCATTGGGTTTATGGATATAGAAATATCGGGGCAGATTATTCTCATCCAAAGGTGCTGTGTAACTGCTTGGTTTGATGACAAAAATAATATTGTCATCATCTACCGGAAGGACGTATTTCCCCTGGTTATCTGTCAGAACCACCTCCTTACCGTTGCTGACGGCAACTCCGGGAATTCCTTTTTCACTTCTTTCTTTTTTTCCATTTTGATTGGCATCATGGTAAACAAAACCCGTGGCCTGCTGGCGGGCATCCACATGAATAGATAATGTTATTACACTGATGATCAATAATAATTTTTTCATAGCATAAAGAGAGTTTATTGAACGCTTAAAATTAATCCATCTCCCGATAATACAAGAACTCCCTGGCATTAAGGAATCATTATGTCATATATGACGCTTTTAAAACGACCGTCATAAGACCCTCGAAAAGTTAACCAGTCACCCCTAACCAAAAGAGGAAAACCATTTTCCCACTATCACGCTATTGGGAAAACCCGTCCGCCGAAGTCCATTTTATTCATTGCCAAGATTAAAAAATACCACAAGTCCATCTTTACCGGCTACGACAATATCCTGATAACCTGAGTCATTCAGGTCTTCCACTGAGAAATACAACCCTGCACCTTTGCCTTCCCCAAAAGGGCCATAACTGATGATATTTTTTGTAAATGATTCCCCGTTCCACTTAAAATAATAAAGTCCCAACGGGTCATCTGCACCGGGATCATTGCCATTGTGCGCCCTGTACCTTTTTCCGGTTACCAGTTCTTTTTGCCCGTCATTGTCTATGTCCACCCAAGCCATCGTGTGGTATTGGGATTGAAACGGATCAATGGGATGCTTTACAAACCTGATCTCCCCGCCATCCCTTACCTGTTCGTACCAGTCAAGGCCATATCCGTGCCCTTGGCCCACAATAAGATCGTTGAATCCATCACCGTTCACATCCTCTACCAGGATGGGTACGCTTGCACTTCCCAGTTCAAAGCTTTCATGGAGTTTCCATTCCCCATTATCTCTGTCTTCAGGAGCCTCAAGCCAACCCTCCGGAATGACGAAATCACCCCTTCCATCCCCGTTAATATCTCCAAAGCCAAGGCCATGCCCATGTGTACCCGTTACCTCCGTTCTTTTGAATTCCCCGGTTCCTTTTTCCGCAGCGTCCCTAATTAAGGTGTAATATGCTAAAGGTTTATTGGGTGTGTTGGGCACTATTTCCAGCTGACCATCCCCAGTGACGTCCCATGCCCTGACCGTTTCTACATTACCGGTTCCCGCGATCTTGTGGACCGGCCAGTCAACAGGTTTTCCCGGATTTTCTTTCCAATAAAGGGTTTGTCCAAACCAGCCTCCGGTAATATAATCCATCCTTCCGTCACCGTTGACATCCATAGGAATGGTAGAAAAATCATCAAAATATTCATTTACCCTCTCTACTTGCCCTATCAACTGTCTTTTGGAAAATTCAGGGCCTTTGTACCAATAGCTGCCGGAAACAATATCCGGAACACCATCACCATCTACATCGAAGACGCCGACAGATTCCGCACTCTCCATGGCAATCACCTGCTTTTTGAATTTAAGAGGTACAGGGTAAGGAGAAAAGAATAAAAAAGAGAAAACAATCAAATTAAAATAAGCCATCAGATCACGGTCTAATTGTCACAAATTCATTCCGCGTAAAATATTATTTTAAACGCTGTTATGCATCCTGTACTGTGCTGGTTAAGGCTTCTTTCTCTTCCGTTCCCGATTTATCGGATTCCCCCAAAACAAATACAATCCTTTCACTGTGACTGGCTATGTATCCTAGCAAGGTAAAAATAAATATCACCACGCCTACCATCTCAAGCAATTCTTCGAAGGTGTAATAGATGGCATATTCAACGGTGAATCCCTGCTCTTCTATCACTTTCCCTCCCAACATCTCAAAACCGATGGCACCTGTCACGAATATAGCGCCGGACAATACAAACAACCTAAACACTTTGCGGGGTAAACGCAGAAAAAAGGGAAGATAGATCAATATCATCACAATTAACGCCGCGCCGTAGGGAATTATCCAGGCGTAGTGGAAATATCCTGATGTATTCAGATGTTTTCTTGTAAACCCAATCAGCGCTTCGTGGATTTCAGTAGCTTCGTCAAGTGACAGGAAAAGAAACAGCAGGGCCAAGCCAAGCCAAGGCAGATACTTATCTCCGCGCTTCTTCTCGATGTAAGTAATAAGAAAAAGGAGAACGGAAGAAACCAATAGCATTATGGCTGAATAAAACGCAGGAATATTGGCTTCCTGGTTAAAGTCAAAATAGTTCATCACATACCAGGTGATGGTCGCTCCCTCAAAGTTAAAATGAAGTATGATTCCTAAAACGTTTATTATCAATAAGATGGAGACCACTGCCAGTAGCAATTTCAACGCGTCTTTGGGGATGAGCCTGATTTTCATGATTAGGGTGATTAAATAGTAATTATGGGTCTCCATCCGGATACCAAAAATCACAATGATTATGAATATGTTAAGGAAATGTTAATATTGTGTAAAAATATTAGATATCAAATATCCACTAAAATAAAGTATTTAAAAATCAAATTTAAACTTCAAAAAATACCATAAAGAGGGAAGAAAAATCCCTCTCTCTGTCAAGGATTAAGCATGGCGGCGAAGCCAATTTATTACCCTCTCGTTAAAATCATTCAGGTTTTCCCAGTGAAAAGCGTGTCCGCTTTTTTCATATAGGTGTATTTCTGCATTCGGTATTGCCCTGGCCACTTCTTCCGCCATCCACACCGGCGTAAAAATATCCTCTTCTCCCCCTACCACCAATACAGGCGCTGTGATGCTTGGAAGTTGGTCCAGAACAGCATGATTGACACATGCGGCAGCCTGACCTTCCAGCCCTATCAGAGGTTGGGGGTTGGTATCCTGAGCTGCGTTTTGCCTGTCTTCAAGCATAGCCTGATAGGCTTGGTCATCATCCCAAGTACGTTTGGAAAAAATAAGCAGTTGGATGAACCGGCTGAATTCTTCCGGGCGAAACCTGGCTTTACAGTCCACCATGTGCTCGAATACCGCTTTGGCGGTGTTATCACATCTTGCCCAGGGACACATCAGCACTATTGATTTTACCATCTTCGGATGGCGGATGGCCAACTGCTGGGCTATGGTGCTACCCATGGACACCCCAACTACGTGTACATCGGATAGCTGAAGGTAATCCAATAATCCGGCGCAGTCATCTGCCATTTGGGCGGTACTATAGGGTTCAGCGGGCTTATCTGAAAAGCCAACCCCTCTGTTGTCCACCAAAATGCAGCGGAAATGCTTTTCCCATGCTGCCACATGTTTTTCCCATACTGATCCGGGAGCTGTAATTCCCATGATAAGAAGCAAAGGGGCACCCTGTCCCCTTTCCTCATAGTATATATTGATTCCGTTGCTTTTTATAACAGGCATTTCCCCTACTTTATTTTTGGTATCAATTGTTCATGAACCCACTTGCCATCGTGCAAAGTCACAAAATCCGGGTCGTCCAGGGCTTCCTGTCCTTCATCTTCACAAATGATCCATCCGTCAAATCCGATATCTTTAAGCCACTGGGTTATCCCCACGAAGTCGACTTTCCCTTTTCCCATCAACGTAAATTCCGGATTCCCGTCCCAATCTTTATAGTGGACATGATTGATCAGCGACCGATATTCTTTCATCTTCTCCAATGGGTCCATATCGCCGTTAATGATATGACCCACATCCGGACACCAGCCGGTTACCGAACTGTCGAGTTCCTCCAAAATCACACGGTAATCTTCTTCAGTACGGGTGATGGAAGTATGGGGTGAATTGGGGTGAAAGCTGCTTATCACACCTTGATCAGCCGCTCTTTTTGAAACTTTGTTAACTATATTAACCAGGTTTTTTCTCCGGTTTTCCAGATCATGCCTGCCTGTAGGAATCTGCACCGTGCATAAAACAGAACCGGGGAATTGGGATAACAGCCTTATGGCATTGTCCGCAATCTCTTTTTCTTCGGCTGTTTCTTCTGTTCCGTTCCAGTCCAAAGCCAGCGCCACCGCGGCCAGATCAATTTGCTGTTCGTGTAATTTATCGGCCAGCAGCTGTGGGTCCGATAATGGACCCATCCATGTAAATATCGGCTGGATTCCCGTAAAGCCTGCCTTGGAGATCACCTCTATCATGTGGCCAAGCTGACCTTTGTACGTTTCTCCATTGTTGCTCATGAACCAGGTATAAACTTCCGCACCAAAGCGGAATGGCAATTTTGACATTTCTTTGAGTTTATGAGGTTAGTAGAATAATTTATAAATATGTGGATCACAATCCATGTTTTTCACCCATCTCCCTGATGAATTTGTAGCCGTTTTCAGCCATTTCCCAAGGCTGGGAAAATTCCCTCCATACCCCGATTGAATTGGCAAAGTCAGGATCGTTTCGGGTAAACCCCTCTATGGTAAGCCATCCTTTAAATTTAATTTCCGCCAAGGTCGCAAAGGTTTCATCCCAGGGGACATGGCCGGAACCCGGAGTTCCCCGGTCGTTTTCACTGATATGAACATGGCCTAAAACCGGAGATATTTTTCTCAGTGCATCCCCCAGCTTCTTTTCCTCTATATTGGCGTGATGCGTATCAAACATGGCTTGGACATTGGGATGTCCCACCTTTTCAATAAGATGGGAAAGCTGGCCCATCGTGTTGCAAAGGTAGCATTCAAATCTGTTCAACGCTTCAGGAGTAAGCAGTATTCCCGCCTGCTGGGCGTACTCTCCCGCCTCCCTTAAAACCTCTGCACTCCATTCGTACTCATCTTCTATGGGGGCTCTTTTTGCAAAAGTGGAAAAAGCGGAATGAAAAGGACCGCATATGACCCGCGCCCCCAAATCATGGGATCTGTCTATGGTCCATTTAATCTTCTCAATACTTTTTTTCCTCACCCGGGGATCAGGATCGATTGGATTTTCATCCGGTCCTAACACAAAAACCGTAGTGGTTTCCATATTTATATCCCTTACATAATCGCCAATATTTTTATATGCTGCTTCGTCGGGAGACCCCACAAAAAACTCCACACCATCATATCCTATTTTCTTTAATCTGTCGATAACCGGTTTAAGATCATCTGAAACAGCGGCTGACCAAGCCAACACATTGAATCCAATTTTATTCATGGTAATTTCACGTTTATGGTTTTATACCCAAAAATCCGTTCATCTATCCCAATGGAATTACAGACAATTTATTTTACTCAAAATCAGTTACTTTCATACCCAATCTGAAATTATCAAAACCAAACATAGTAGGTTTGTAGTCCCCGACAATGTCCGCTTTGGCTTTCTCAGGAATTTGATTTTCCATTTCCAGGCACCAATAAGCGGCATTGATAATCAACCTTCGCAGGTCCTCGCTCTCCAGGTCAACCGAAGCGCCCATCGTACTCGTAAAAACCTTCCCCTTGTTGCCCTTCTCACTGGTATAGGACTGCGTCCAAGCTATGGGCATGAGCGATTTTCCCCAGTTGATCGGGGTATCGGGCTCCATCCCTTTGGTGGGGATTCCGTGGATGAGCACCTTCGCATCTTCACCAAGGTTCTTTACGGTATAGACATCAGAGGCTACCCATATGTCCTTAACACCCTTCAGAACAGGATGACCTGCCTCCGCCTGGATCCCATCCAGAAGTGCCCTCGTACCTTCCACCGCATGGTGACCATGGTGGGCTACCCACGTTTCTCCGAGGATTTTACGTCCAAAACCTTGTTCCCACTCTGATACTGTACTTTGCCAGTGGTATTTGGCATAGGGGCTTTTATTTTCTTTACCATAATTGAATGCATGGGTGGAAGTACGTAACCCGATGATCGGTTTACCCGCCTGAATATATTCATCTATATATTTCATCTGATCATCCGGCAGTTCTCTGAACCGGATCAACATAATCACCAAATCAGCATCCCGGAGGTGTTCTAATCCGGGAATGTTGTTTTTATAATTGGGCACCACCTCATTTTTTTCCGGATCTATGGAGAAAAGTACGGTAGTATGAAAACCATGGTGGGCGGAAAGAATTTTCGCCATCATGGGCATACCTTCTTCGGACCGGTATTCATCATCCCCGCTGATCAGGACTATCTTTTTGCCTTTCCCTGGTCCTGAATTTCCTTCAAACTGCAACCAAAGCTTTTCCTGCTGGCCGCAAGCCAATGAAACGAATAAAAAAGAACACAGGAGAAGGGAAACCTGCTTCAAATCAAATTTAAACTTAAACAAAGGAGGACTTGTCATCATTACTGTCATTTTATTTTGCGGGATAAATTAGCGAAATTGTCCGAAACATTCTTTATGGTTTTGGGAGATTTAAATATTT
Source organism: Negadavirga shengliensis (assembly GCF_042652345.1). Classification (NCBI taxonomy): domain Bacteria; kingdom Pseudomonadati; phylum Bacteroidota; class Cytophagia; order Cytophagales; family Cyclobacteriaceae; genus Negadavirga; species Negadavirga shengliensis. The sequence continues at coordinate 388,595 of NZ_JBHSJJ010000005.1, read as the reverse complement.
TATGATTAATGGGATATACCGGAAACATTTAATATCCCCGGCATATCCCATTTTAGTTAAAGCTGATACACTTTTTTCGCTGTGCCTGCCACTGGTTCGCAGCAGACACTTTGTCTGTGTATCGCGGACTTATCAATATCCCTGGTTTTGTGTAAGCTTGCCGTTGTTTCGAATTTCCGCCGTGGGGATGGGAAATAGCAGCTCTCTTTCCCGCAGTGTGGGTCCATAGGAAAACTGATGGCCGACAAAATCCTCAAATCTACCTTCAAGGGTATTATACGCCTTTCTTAACCTGACCATATCGTACCATGTTTTGTTTTCATAGCACAGTTCCACCCATCTTTCTTTCCAGATGGCTTCTCTAAGCTCTTGCTGGCTCAGCCCTTCCAGATCAGGAAGTTCAGCCCTTCTCCTGATTTGATTCACGGCTTCATAGGCCTCTGTGGTCGGGCCGAATGCTTCATTGGCGGCTTCTGCGTAAGTCAACAACACCTCGGCATACCGGTAAATCATCCAGTTCAGCCCGCTGCTGGTGGTGCTCAACTGTGCCTCCTCATCAAAGTGCTTGTACAGATAATAGTCGCCCAAGGGCAATATGGTATTTCTGTTGGAACTAAGGGAATATTCGGTATAGAAAAACTCTTTTTCTTCTGCCCGTTTGTCCCCTTCTTCAAAAGAGCGGACAAAGTTGGCGTTGGCAAAAATGCCTCCTGTTTCATCATTGTATGCACTTATTCCCCTGTTGTAGGGAATAATGGATACCTGCCAGCTACTGGGCATGATAAAAGCAGCATACTGCGCCATAAAGATATGTTCTCCCTGGTTTTTATCCTCTACATTGTGCAGGCTTTCATAGGAGCTGAAAAGGCTGAATTCTCCGGATTGGATCACCTCCTGGGCTTTTTCCGCAGCAAGCTGATAATACTCCTGGCCTTTTTGCAATGGATAACCTGCCATGGTCAGGTACACACTGGACAACATGCTTTTTACCGCCCCTAAAGAGACCCTTCCGGTGGTTTCCTTATAAGGCAAACCGGAATCCTCCGCTATGGTCAAATCCTCCACGATCTGATTGTAAACTTGCTCGGCGGTAGCGGGGTCCGGGTACATTTCAGGAGATGAAAGATCTATTGGCTCGGTGATAAGCGGAATATTTCCGAAGATCCGTATTAAGCCGAAGTAATAATAAGCCCTTAAAAACCTGGCTTCACCCAACAACCTGCTTTGCGCGGCGGCATCCATTTCAATCTCCGGAATCTTGGCGATGGCCAGGTTCGCATTGGCGATGCCCCTGTAATAACTGGTCCAGTAAGTCTGCCCATAAGCATTGTCCGAATTGTTGATCAGACTCCTTACAAACAAGCTGTTCTGGGCTTGTCCCAATTCTGTATCCGCCAAACCCGTGGCAAATTCCAGCATCATCCACGGGCCGCCATTAAAGCCGCTTTGCATGGTAGGCCTTAAACTTTCGTAGATGGAATTCACCACACTGGTGGCATGTTCCGGTCTGGTAAAATAGTTTTCCAGCGTGAAATTGGATTGATCCACTTCATCGAGAAAGTCATTACATGACCAACCAAAAACAACGAGTGTCAGAATCAGTACTTTATGGATATATTTAGATGTTTTCATGATTTTTTCAGAATTTGGTGTAGCATTAAAGTCCAATGTTCAAACCGAGCATGAATACCCTGGGCTTGGGATAGGCATACAAATCCACTCCCTGGTCAAAGGGAGATCCCGAGGTGGAAACTTCAGGATCATATCCTTGAAACTTGGTAGCCAAAAAGAAATTCTGTACAGAAACAAAGGCCCTCAACCTGCTCAAATGGAGTTTTTCGATTAAGTTAGGCTCAAAGGTATACGCAAACAACAGGTTTCTTCCCCTCAGGAAAGAACCATCCTGCGACCTGTCGGAATCATTAAAGGTATTGTAACCGGCCGTCAATGGCCTCAACTCCGCAATGTTGGTATCTTGGTTTTCCGGGGTCCAGGCATTCAGTACTGTCCGGAAACTGTTGGCGATGCCCTGCCGGTCTTCAGCTGAATGTTTGCTTCTCCATAGTACGTTGTTTCCGTACATGAACTGCAAGTCCACCATCAATTCGAAGTTTTTGTAACTAAAAGTATTCATCAAAGTACCAAAACCTTTGGGAATACCCTGACCGATGATCACCCGGTCATCATCGTTGATAACCCCATCCCCATTTACATCTTCATACTTGATGTCTCCGGGGAGTTTTCCATAACTGGCCGCTACGTCGGCCTCATCCGAATTCCAGGTCCCCTGATGGACAAAGCCGAAGAAAGAACTCACCGGTTCCCCCTCTCTGATAATGGTTGATCCGGAAAAGATATCCGCTCCGCCGGTCAGTTCGAGCACCTTGTTTCTATTAAGGGAAATGTTGAAATGGGTATCCCATTTAAAATCATTGGTAACCATATTGACAGAATTCAAGGCGAATTCAATGCCCCTGTTTTCCATACTGCCGATGTTCTGGGTCACTTGGGTGTAGCCGCTGCTGGAGGGAACAGGTGCGTTGAGCAGCATGTCTTTGGTCAGTTTTCTATACAGATCAACCTCCAGGGTCAACCGGTTGTTGAAAAGTCCCAACTCCAATCCGACATCGGTCTGAAATGTTCTTTCCCATCTTAAATCAGGGTTTGCCAGCCTGTTGACACCCAAGCCAATGGCCCTTTGGTCGCCGAATATTACGGTATAATTTCCCATACCTGCCAAAGCCTGGTAGGCAGGTATTTCAGAGTTACCCGTCACGCCGTAACTGCTTCTCAGTTTCAGGTTGGATACGGTACGGCTGTCTTTGAGGAAATCTTCCTCTGAAATCCTCCATGCCAAAGCCGCCGAAGGGAATACAGCATACCGGTTGGCTTCACCGAATTTGGAAGAACCATCTATCCTTCCCGTAAAAGTGGCCAGGTATTTTTCCTTGAGGTTATAGTTAAACCTTCCGAAATAAGAGTTCAATCCATAAGCATTCCTTCCTGAGAGTGTCTGAAACACATTGGCACCCGCGCCGAGATTATTGAATTTGAAATAATCGTCCGCAAAATCCTGGGAGCGGGCAGTGGCGTGGAACCGGTCCACATGTTGCCAGGAAACACCCAAAAGCGCATTGATGGACTGGTTTTCATCAATCTCTTTGTTATAGGTCAAATAGTTTTCAAACTGCCAGGAATTGTGCCTGTCGTTCATTACCGATGCGTCTCCTCTTTGGTTTCTTGCAATGAAATTCAATTCCCGGCCCCCGTAATAATCTGTCCGCTGATTGATGATGTTTGTAGCAAAAATAGAGCGGAACTCCAAGCCCGGCGCCAGGTAAAAGTTGGCATATACATTTCCCAAAACCGTTTGCGTGCTGAGTTCGTAGACCCTGTCTTCAACCACATGAAGCGGGTTATTGCCTCCTTCCATGCCCGGGTAATCGGCATTTCCAGCCCAGCTGCCATCCTCGTATTTCACGGGAATAATGGGGAGGGCTTCCAACACCTGTCTCATGGCAATAATTCCCCCCGCGCCCAGGGGATCTATCTGGCTTTCTTTTTGGTCATTATAGCTTAAAGATCCGCCTACTTTCAGCCATTCCTTTATTTGGCTGTCAAAAACAAACCTGGCCGAGTATCTTTTCAGCCAGGAACCCCTCATCAGCCCCTGTTCGTCTCTGTGACCTAAATACACGCCGTAACTGTCTTTTTCATTTCCACCGGTTAAAGCCAATTGATGATTATGGGTGATGGCTTGCCGGAATGACTCATCCTGCCAGTCCGTATCATGCAGCGGATTTCCATTGGCGTCAAATAACCTGGGATCTGTTCTTTTCAGCCTGGGGTCACGATATATACCGTTTGCCCAACCTGTAGGGTCATATTTTTGGGCATTTTGATAAGCAATGTCCTCTACCCTCAAGAACTCCTCGGAATTTAACAAAGGAATTTTTCTGGGTAATACGCCCACGCTAAAATCCGTATCATAAGTAATGATGCCGCCTTTTTGGCTGCCTCTCTTGGTGGTCACCAAGATCACCCCGTTGGCTCCCCTTGCTCCGTATATGGCAGTAGCGGATGCATCCTTCAACACCTCTACTGAAGCAATGTCATTAGGGTTGATATAATCTATGGGTGTACTGCCATTGGCCAAGCCTGTAGAGTGGACGATCACACCATCTATCACATACAGAGGGTCATTGGCAATGCTGACAGAAGTGTTTCCCCTGATTCTGATATTTGCCCTTCCCCCGGGACGGCCTGAATTAACGGAAACGTTAACCCCCTGTATTCTGCCGGAAAGGGCCTGGTTGAGGGAAGCAGCCGGGCGTTCCTGCAGGGCTTCGGCACTTACCGAGCCTACCGAACCGGTCAAATCAGATTTTCGCTGGGTACCGTAACCCACCACTACCACCTCCCCAAGGTCTGAATAGGAAGAATTAAGCAGGATTTCCAATTGGGTAATCCCCGATGTTACCGGAACTTCCTTGGTTTCATAGCCAATAAAACTGGCGACGATCACCTCTCCATCGGATACCTGGAGGGTAAATTCCCCATCAATATCCGAAACAGTACCTCTGGTGGTGCCTTTTACGAGAACTGAGACACCAGGTATCAGTTCCATGTCCTCCTGAGACTTGACCACTCCCTTGATGGTCCGTTCCCCCTGGGCGAACGTCCCTGCTCCTGACAACATGAGACAGAGCAGGAAAAATAAAGAAGCAATATTTGCTCTTTTAAGGTAATATTTATCCATAATTCATTAGGTTTATTGATTAATTGATTTAAACAATGATCTTCTAGTAAATAATAATTCTGTATTATTCCTATTGATTATAAATTAAGGGGTTAATTCAATATTTTCTATCCTGTACTATCCTGCTTTAATAATTTATATTCAAATTATAGCTTTATCCACGATTAATACGTGGTACCGATGGTCAAAAACAAGGACCAACGTCACTGTTATATATTTAGGTGGTTCGCAGACAGCTTTTCAAGAAGGGTTTTGCACACAATATTTACCGACTAACATGCAGGAATTATCCATTTTTGATATTTTTACCTTTTTGCAGTCCTTTAGCTATAGAAAAATCATTAACTTAATCAAAATGAACTACTTGCAGCATTTCATAAAAATCATTTTAAATGTGGGAACGGCAGTTGCCTTCCTTTCGTGCAGCCCTTCCGTGGAGGAAGATGATGTATACATGTTTTCGTATTTCACGGGTAACGGTGAAAATGGACTACATTTCGCTTACTCCGGGGATGGGTACCATTGGCAGGCACTCGGAAACGGAAAACCATTTTTAACGCCTACTGCAGGAAAGGACAGACTTATGCGGGATCCCTGCGTTATCCGGGGAGGCGACGGGAAATTCCACATGGTATGGACGGTCAGCTGGAATGAAAGGGGAATAGGTTATGCCTCATCTGAAGATTTGATCAATTGGTCGGAGCAGCGGTATCTTCCTGTTATGGAACACGAGCCCAATGCCAGAAATACCTGGGCACCGGAAGTTTTCTATGATGGAGACGAGGATATTTATATGATCTATTGGTCCACGACAGTTACAGGGCTTTATCCGGAAACCCAGTCCGAGGAAGAAAACGCTTATAATCATCGGCAGTATTACGTCACCACCAGGGATTTTAAAGAATTTTCGGATACCCGGCTTTTCTATGAACCCGGTTTTAATGTTATTGACGGCACTTTAATCAAAGAAAATGGGGAATATATCCTTTTTGTGAAAGATGAAACAAGGGTCCCTCCCCAAAAGAATATCCGAGTGGCCCGGAGCAAAAACCTCACTCAGGGTTATGGCCCCGCGGGCCCTCCCATTACAGGGGACTACTGGGCAGAAGGCCCTACTGTGGCCAGAATAGGCGACCGTTGGGTGGTTTATTTTGACAAGTACATTGACCATCGCATGGGTGCAGTGGCGTCATACGATTTGGAAGACTGGAAGGACATATCGGAGGAAGTCAGCTTTCCTGAAGGCACCAGGCATGGTACCGTTTTTAAGATTACCCAGAAGGAATTTGAAAAACTCCAGGAGTACTGATCACCATGAGGGGCAAATGCCCCTTAGTTTGTTTTTAGCTAAGTCAAAACCAAATTTTATATTTGTGGCATGAAGAAAGTGGAAAAATGCCGGAAAAAACTTGTCAGAAAGGAAGGCTTTTATCATTGGGGTATTTTTCCCATAATTTTTGGATGCATTGTGCGAGGCATAACACGAAAACCCTTTTGGCCAGACTGAACCCAACGATTATATTTGGGAATGGAAAAAAAAGAGCTGCATTTGACTTTGGAAGAAAGAAAGAAAAACATTATCAAAGCAATATCAGCATGCGACAATCCCTATCTTCTGGGCCATCTGGAATATCTCCTTGAAAGGGAAGCATCCCTGGTCCCACTCTCAGGATTGGCCCGCAAATTCCCTCTTCTGCTGGAAAAGGTTCTTCCCAGAGATACGAAACTGAAAACGAATCTCCAACCCGGAAATAGCGGTCTTCTTGGCCAATACGAAAAAATCGCCACTCCCCTATTTTTCTATGTCAGTCTGTTTATGCTGATAATAATAGCGGCTATCGTCAACGCCATATCCCTTGACCATGAAGGGTTTTTCAGTCCCTTTCAGAGTCAATTGGCAAAAATTTATTGGATAGGCTGGTTTTTCTACTTAGCAGATTTTTTGGCAATCATTGTTCTTGCGAGAAAGACCAGTGAACAGTTGGCCAGCAGCGAATTTATAGCCCGGGCCCTGGTGCTGATATTCCCCCCTATCCGTCTTGCGTCAAGGCATATCCAGCAACCCGAACTGGTGTGGATTCCCTATTACCGCTGGTCTAAAGCCAATGAGGGATTGTTGAAACATATCAAAGAGAAATTTTCTATTCCGATGATCGTCATCGCCTTGTTGATCATACCGGTGTTGGTCATCGAATGGAAGTTTTACGACGAAGTTTCATCATTCCTTCAAGCCGATCTTTCATTTATTCTGGACATGGTACAGGCATTTATTTGGTTGGCGTTTGCGTTTGAATTCATACTGATGATTTCCATCAGCAATGAAAAGATCCACTATACTCAACTAAACTGGATCGATGTATTGATCATTCTGCTGCCCTTTATTTCCTTCGTCAGAACCATGCGGATCATCAAAATAGCAAGGCTGTCACAGTTGGCGAGAGGATATAAACTCAGGGCTTTGTTGATGAAAGCCCGGCAAGGGCTGATTTTTGCCAGCTTCTTTCGTCGAATCCTAAGCATCAAACCGGATTTTCAAATCAAAAAGCTGAAAAAGAAACTCGATCGCAACCAAAAAGAAAGAGAGGCTATAGAGGAGGAACTGATGACGCTTTATGCCGTACTAAATGGACACGAAAACCATATTAGTCAGGATCTGATATAAAAGGAGGCCTGAAAACATGTTTCAAGCCTCCTTTTTTTACTTCTCGCAGGTCGGACAACAAACAAACGGCACTTTGGTCAAAGGGGAGGTCCTGAGAATCCTAAAATGCCCTAGAGCTGTACTCAAAGGCCGGATGATGTCATGTGGATTGGTATCCACTGCGCTGCTTCTGGCTTCATCAAAAGTCCTCCTGTCCATCATAGCCGCACCCGCCACTCCAAACTCCGGCATGTGATCCCTGAGGTTGGTGATGTTTCCAAACACTTCTACCACCAGCACACTCAGCGGGCTGTCTTCCGGAAGACCAAAACGCACCAACTGGTCTGCAATTTCCTGACTCTCGAAGGCTGCCGTTCCCACAGGATGAATGTCTTTCATCAATGCCACCAATCCTCCCCATTTCATTTTTTCGGGAATCAGCTGGAAGCTTCCTGCCACATGTTCCGGCTGAGGCGCGGGAGAAAACGTCATCGCAGTAACGAGCTTCCTTTCTTTTGCTTTTTCATCGCTCTCGTTGACCTTAAAATCAAACCGCATCTCTTTTTCACCGATCAGGATATTTCTGTAATCCCTTCCATCTGCCTGTGTTACCTGTGCATATAGCAGGGCCCAAAGACTGGTCCTGGGAGGCTTGGCCGTCACATTTTTTCCTTTATGAACCGCCTTGGCAAAAGGCGCGCTGACATAAAGGTGATTTTCATCCCGGTTCAGGGAACATAATAAAGTAGGAGCAGGATGCTGGATACCTGTCACCCTCAAAGGCCTGCCAAATCTTCCCTGAGCAGTGGACCAAAGGTTATCCTCCCGGTCAGGCCACTGTCCGTGACCTAACCTGAACTCATAGGTAAAGAACCCGAACAATTCCGGGCTTTCGGCATGTAATCCGGGAGGTAACGGCAATATGTAATGTTTGTCACTATCGGACGCTTTCAGCATAGGCTGCATGGCTCCCAACCCGGCCATATCGTCACTTTGACCAGGCACGATTATTCTGGTAAATTCCGGGTCCAAAGCAATGGACGGTTCTTCGGGAGCCACCAGCTGGTCAAATTTATTATTGCTCAAAAGCTGATCAGGCGCATTGGCCAACACCCTGCAAAAATAAGTGTCGTCCTGATTTTCCACGGGCTCCTCAAATTCTACCCATAGGTACCGCTTTCTTGCCTCCGTACTGCTGTAGTCTTCACTTCGTTCATAAGGAGAAAAGGCAATCCCTACACTGGCAATTTTAGGGATCTGGGAAGGAGGAAGGACTGTAGGAAGCTTGATCTGGTCCAAATCGACATCCGGATGAGTTGCGTGGTGTTCCTTAAAAGAAGGCTTCAAAGTATAATCCACCCAAATCTCGTCCGGGAACCTTGGGTTCGGATCGGACTGGCTTCTTGGCAAGCCGCTCTTTGGCTCAATGGCATCAATATAGACGATCCTGGTATAGGACCGGTTGATATTCCCGAACCGGTCGGGCTGCAAAGCCTCGAAGGACACGGTATGCTTGAATTCTATATCACCCAGATTTTCGATGATGCTGGCTTCGGCATCCTCATCCCTGCGGAATTTGGTTTTTCTGTCAATAGCAAAAGCCACATCCTGAAGGGAATCCCAGGTCCAGTCCCTGTTTAGCTGATAGCTGATACAACCCAGCCAGTGGTCCTGCAGCTCGGCCCTGTTGGCAAAGGTGACACTGCATCCATCGGGCGCCAGCGAATGCCGTATCCTGCTGCTGATGCCGAATATCACCCGTTCTCCTTTCGGAGCCACCAAGGTAAGCCCTTTGGCTTTTAATCCCAATGCATCCGCAAGCCGTTTGACAATATCCGGATTCCCTTCCGTGGTCTTGGGCAAAAAGAGGGTTTTGAAGATATTGTTTCCTTTGATCAAAGGCACTTCATTGGGTTTCAAAAACAGCCCCTGCAACACAGGGATGGCTCCGAATGGACGAAGAAGTTCGCTTTCATCCTGCGTTTCCCTGTAAAACATCAGTTGCTGCACTTTGCCATATCTGCTGTCCGATTCCGGCTGCGATTCATTGATTACCCCGAAATAACTGTGCTCATTAACCTCTCCGCTACCAGCAACAGCCCGGAAACTCACCCTTACATGCCTTCCTGTGGGGAGCACGATTTCTTCCATGTCGTCCAGATCCTCTTTCTTAAGATTATCCACCAAAAATGGATTTACAGGCACGCCCAGATTCAATACAGGCACATCTATGAATTGGACGGGAATTTCCAACTCTCCATCAAAATCGGCAGGAAAAGAACGGTGGGTGGTGTACAAGGTGATGTAATTCTCCCGGCCATCCTGACTCAGAGAATTGTCCATCTCCAAGGTCCTGACTTCCACCCTTACCTCTACCTTGTTCACATCCGGATCGGGCAAACCCAAGGTAAGCTGCTTATGACTGTCAAATGAAAGGGCCTTCAGCATGGCTATTGGATCCATACCCGCCTGCTGGTATTTGTCTGTAAATACGACGGCAGGATATTCCAATAATGGTCTTTTGATCCTGACCACTGGATTCACCAGAAATTCATTCTCTTCCCCATTGACTGAATTATAATACTCTGCTTTGGAATTCAGCAAGGAGTCCGGCTTGCTTATGATCAATTTATCAGGGGCGATATACCTCCTGAACGAAACTGTAGTCTGGGGCGATGGTCCGCTATGGATAGGATCGTCCTTCACGTCCGGCCCTCCCCCGCTGATGTCCGACATTCTCACCCTGAACTGATAAGTTTTGCCGTATCTGAGCTCGGTATTTATCGGAACCGGTTCCAAGGCCTTGTTGACGGTAGCTTTTCTTGGCGTAGTTCCGTCGATATCCGCTGAATTGTCCTGATCATTCTTATAGATTTCCAGTGCGTCATCATCCCCCACGGCCAGATTTTTCCCAATCCAGTTGGCGAAATACATAGGTAACCAATAATTGCTTCCCATAAGGGTATTCACTTTGGTGGGATAAACCTGATGGGACAGCTCCACCGGTTGGGGAGGAAACATTTTCCCCAAATCAGAAGCCCCCTGGTTGACCGTTACCTGATGGAGGCTTTCCCATTCCGCATCGGGGACCTGTTCCCTCACGTCAATTTTATAGCCGATCACGCCGAGCGGAGCATCTATCCTTTCCCCGCTTCCCGGTGCTTCCGGATTTTCCGTAAGTTGCCGTATATACCAGATTAAAATCTGTTCATCATCCCAGGCAAGCCTGATCCCGGCATCTTTTTGGGGATGAAGGCCATCCTGGTGTTCTTTGAGGAGGTTGCCACTGACGGGCTGGTTGGCATGTACAATTTTCGCAAATCCGTCACTGTAAGCCAGGGATTCTTTGAAAAGCTCATCCCAAGGTGCAGGCGGAACCACTTCCGGCTGACCGTTCTTTTGGTAAAGGACCGGAAAAAGTACAGCAGAAAAAACGGGTCTCGCCACACCGGGTTCCAGCTTGGGAATCCTGGCAGCATAGCGTTTGATCAAAGGTCCGTCATTATCTTCCAGCAACAGCTCCTGCGCATCCTTCCAAGGGTCATTGGTAATATCAACGTACAGGTACCCGCCTTCCTCAAACCAGTCTTCTTCTACTTCCACCTCTGCTTCATAAATCATCCCACAGGCCTTGGCCAATAAAGGCTGCCGCAAGATATGGGCAAATACCTTTCCCCAACTGAGGCTGTCTTTTGGAACATAATTGAGAATGGGTTCTACTTTGTCCCTTAAAGCACATTCATAGCTATCATCCGTTACCGCGTTTTCATGCCGGGGCTGGGTAAAATTAAAGCTGTTCCGGTAAGAAAAAGGCAGGTACTTTTTGACGCTTTTATTAAGGGGAAGCGGGGCGGGGATTTTATCATTGGTATCTGAAATAGGTATAGGAGAAAATGATTTTGCAACGGCTTCAATCGTATCCGATTTTTGTGGGACCGCGGAGACCGTAATACTTTGTATTTTCGGGATTCTTCCGGGAGCAGTGGCATTGCTCAACGGAAAGTCATCCAGACCGCTGACCACCCCTATCTGGAACTCCGGCTGAAGGGAGGCAAATCCCGGCACATCTGCGGGATCAGGTTTGCCGGTAGGAAAGGGTACAAAGGGATCTGCATTTCTGGGTATGACAACGATATTGAAGATCAGCTTCTCCCCATCGAATCTTTGGGGAAAAACCATAAGGGTCAATGCTCTTCTTGGTTCCATAATGTTAATTTTTTAAAAAGATGAAAAATAGATCTGTCTTAAGCGATTTGCCTGGATTCCTGCCAGGTCTCTTCGAAGCTGATGTTAATCACAAGGAAAATACTGATATCCAGTCCGAAGGTAACGGAAGCAGTGCATTCGGTCTTATTCCCTATACGCTTTACGCCTCCGCTGGCCTCAATGTAGATGGTCACCGTAACAAGGCCGCCCGCAATGCTGGCCCTTCCTTTAAACAGCATAAATGCCTTGATTTCGATCATCTGGGCACTGGCATACATCTCCGCTCCCACCATAAAGGTGACACTGACACTCCCAATTACGGGCAACCCGGCGGTGATATTGGCCCCAAAGCCAAATTTCATTTCAAGACTTGGCCCTATTTTAGTGTCACAGGCAACTTTGAGCGCGACTGCTCCAATCGCGTAGATGGTAGCGCCTCCTACTGTGGCGCACATGACTTCCAGGCCGCCTTTGAACTGGATAAACCCTCCGGCTGTGGGAAGCAGCTGTTTGGGATCCGTGGTGACTTTTAATGCCGCATTGAAATACACGCCCAATGCCAGAGAGGCCTCCAGCCGCAAGGGCGTCTGCGGATTATTATAGAGTTCAGCAGTGGGTGGAAAACGGACGAGAGGAATTTCCTTGGTGGCCTCGAATTTGTATTCCCAGATCTCCCCGGCATTGCCCATGGCTATTTTCAGCCCCTTTCTCATCACGTCGCCATAATCACCGGTGCTGAGGGAAGCCAGGAGCTGCAGGATTTCGATAACCGGCTTCAATTCATCACTGAATTCCACCTCGGGAACAGGAAGCCCTCCAAAAGGACTGCTGTTACCGGCCGTATCTCCTTCAAAACCGGATTCTTTTCCCTTTTGGGCATCAAAGTTTCCTTTGATGGTCATCAGTCTCTTGAACGAACCCAGGTCCACTACCATCCCCACATTGTTCATGCGGCTTTTCCAGGTTTTGGACAGATCATTGCTGAACGACTTGACATCGAAATTAAGTTTGCCGTCCACATAATTGCCTCCGCCTTGTCCTTTGCTTTTGGTCTTGTATTCGATATAAATCCTTAAGGAGTCCATATTCACCAAGTCCACTTCCAGATCAGGCACATCAAAGGCAATCGCCTTGTTCAGAGCATTGTTGGCCTCGCCGGCCAGCAATTGAAACCCTTGTTCCACCACTGCCTGTCCCTGCTTCTGGGCATCAATCTGCATCAGTTCAAGGACTTTTTTACCGGCATCCAGCATATTGCTTTCCTGAAAAGCTTTTTCCTTAATACCATTTTCATCCACCCCTTCAAACAGGACCGAACCGGATCCGAAATTATCTATGGCATTGCCTACATTCGGGAAGATCCCATTACCGGTCATTAACTTATAGGCATCAGCAAAAATGGGCGGTGTTTTGCTGAGTAATTTCTGCGTATTAACCTTGTAGCTTGGCGTCAGGAAAAGTGCTTTTTGGGTGGCGGTACTCTGTAAGAAACCGTAATTGAGGGTCTCATTTAAGGGAGTCCTTAAGATCTCTGTGGGATTAGCTACCCTGACCAGCTTATTGTTGACGTTCACCGGATCTATCACCACCTCGGGTTTCCACTTTCCTTCACGAATCAGTGGAACAGGAAGGTGGGCAGGCAAAGGAGTGACTTCCCCGCTCCCTACATTGTGCTGCACCATGGACCAGCTCCCCTCTTTGGGGAGCAGCACACTGCCCCGGGCAGATACCACAAATATCGGTTTTGATGTGTCGTTGTCAGCGCCCACAGAAGCAGTGATGTCAAACCTGCTGATCCGCATCTGGTGACCGCTTTTATTGATATCCGCCACACAATCTATATCCCCTCCGATGATGCCGCCTTGCAGACCCAGGAGCATTTGAAACTGCTGGGGTGAAAGCGGCAGCCCTGCAGGTGCCAGTTGGACATATCCGAGAACTTTTTTCGCCGGAATTTTTCCGTTTTTGTGGCCCTGGACCACATTCTCAATGGCCACATCTGCATCGAACCATACGGGAACACAGTTTACAGCTTGCTTCTTCGGCTGAGCGCCGCCATGTTGGACTTCATCACCAAATTCGTTAATGAAATAATCACCCTGGTTATAAACATTCTCTGCAGTGAATTCCGGCAGGGTTCCATCTTCCCGGATATTCTTGACATTGAACAATCCTTTTATTATGCCGGGATGAAGCTCATAGGGATTGACTTCTACTCTCTGTCCGTTTTTATTGTTGAACTTGTACCTGAAATCGAAAAGCCCATCGGATTCAGGCTGCCATCCACTGTCGGTTCTGAAAACATAGCCGCTGCTGACCCTGAAGAGCGTGATGGTACGTACCACCCGTATACCCCATGGATATACGAGGCTTTTCACCTGAATGACTTCATGGGCGGTTCTTCCCAGCATGACATCGAATCTTGCCTGGCTGGTTTCCGCGATAGCGGCCGAAGGGCTCAGCCAGTTGCTGAAAATACTGGCCCCGTATCCGGTAAAATCCGCCCTGGAGACAGGCACACCCCTTTCTTTGAGGACGCCGGGAGCGGCAGGATCCATGAAAAATTCCCCATTGAATATCTTGGTCACACTCTGTCCCAACGTGCTGGCGCCCTTTGCCACCCCGGACAGATCAAGCACATTGTTCAGTTGCACCGTAAAACCTGCAAACATGGGCAGGTCATTTAAATGGGACTCCCCTGCCGGTTTCTTGCCATAGTCACCTGCCAAGGCAGAAATCTGGATCCCTCCCTTGGTTCCATCGGGAAACGAGGGGGATATACCGGTCAACTTGGGTTTTATTGTTTCCCTGGGTTCATTATGGGTCAGTTTGGCTACCGCTTTCAGCCCAAAAGGCAAGGTGAATTGTAGTGTCACATTGTTGTTTTTATCCGCATACTCCTGCAGAATAAATTGGGTAAGCGGAATAGGCGCCAATACGACCGGTTTGTTGCTGCTGTTGATAAACCGGGTCGGGCCGCCGTCATTGGGATAATAGTTAAACGAAAAATCAGGATCACCAGGCATCCCCGGAGCAGGGGGTGTCAGGTTAAACACCGGTTCCCAGGCAATCTGGGGCATGGTAAACAAACGGGTCATCGTCCCGGGTAAAAACACCTGCATGCCCTGTATCATCAATCCGGCATTGTTGACGGATGTGATACTTGCCGAACCTTCCGTATGATGCGTAGCCACGCCTGTCACTACCCTTTGCTCCCGGCCTATGCCTATACTGATTCCCAATTGATTGGCATTGCTACTCACATCCAGCAGGGCAAAATAATCCAGCAGATTTTGTCTCATTGTCTCCTCATACTGGGACTCATAATTGGGAAGTCCCTCGTTGAAAGCGGAGGCGGAGGCATGGCTTACCGTTTCACGAACTGTTCCGGAGCTGAGGTGGTTGGCCGCGACAGTTTCCACAAGTGGCTGAGCAGCTGCGCCCGACGCGCCGGCGGTCGCGGATTGAAAATGATCCCCATAGTGAAAACTGACCGTAACGGTGTCTTCCTGGTCATCCACGCTTTCCTGCTTAACGTGACAAACCAACCAGCTCCTGATCCCATCCCACCCTTTTCTGTCACTGCCCATATGTTCCCTCAGCCACCCGAAATTGGCCACATAGGGATCCGGCAAGGTGGGCATATAGGAAAGCAGTCCGAAAACGAAAAAAGTATGGCTTTCGGTTATCCTGGTCCAATCCTCATTGCATTTGCCGAATAGAAGACAGCCATTGACAGGAGAAACGGAAAAAAGCGCATTTTCAAGTGCCAGAGCAATGGACTTGAACTGGGGTACATTATCAAACGGAAGCTTGTTGTCCCAAAGTATGTTGTCATCGTAAAGATAAAAGAGGTTGTTCTTTTCCGAGGCCATCATGAGCAACGCGCTGTGCTTGGTTCTGACCGCTACGGGAAGCCCATTGGCCTGTACAGGGCGATCTGTCTTTACATCAGCATGGGCTTCTGTCATGATCATTTCCGTTCCCTCTGCCAGGCTGTTGTAAAGAAAGGGTGTGTTATTTTGATAATCCAGGGAAACAGAAGTACCATACGGATTAAGGCCGTCTTTCCAATGACCTATTTCCTGATAAGCTCCCAACCAATCAGAGGACAGATCCGTAATGCTTACCCTTCCAAATTCAGCCATGATAAATGCCTCATTCAAATGGCCGGTTTTTCCCTCTTGCCCCTGCCAACTGGCTTTGAGGCCTTTTTCGGTCAATATAGCCAAGGCTCCCGGCCCGGCCGCCTCCAACGGCTGCTGGATATCCAACAGGGCTGCCGGAATGGCCCACCAGGGCTCCTGGATCGGAGCCTCTCCCTCAATATTAAGATAGGGGCTTTGGCAATCCTTAATTCCGATGACAGATTGATCACCTTGGTAAGGGATCATTACCCTGTTCAGCTTGTCGTTGAAAAAGGGAGCGCCGGATCTGTTGTGCTGAAAACCTGTGGGTTGCCCATATAAATTCCATTCCGCATCACCTGCAGCCGTGATTTGTCCTAATGCTGAGCCGGTAAAGGAAAATTCAAGGAACTTTGGGAACTGGAGTTTCAGATCAGCAGCATCTTTCCCAAATCCACCTTCCCCTACCTGTACATTGGGTGGCGTAGTGTTGACATCCAACTTTACCGAGACCTTGGTATTTCCGGAAATAAACAATTTGCCTAATTTTTCCACGGGCTTTGCGGAAAGTGAGATTTTTCCACCATTGACCGCCAATCCGAAATACCTGTCATGAGGTGCGTTGGGTGCAAGGACATCTGCCCTCACCCAAATGCTTCCTTTTACAAGATTGTACTCATTTTCAGCACCACCCGCAGTGACCGTAAAAAGCAGTGCCGGATTGGCTTTCCCCGGCTGGTAGATTGACAGCATTTTTTGTACTGCAAAGAAGTCCAAAAATACCCTTCTGCCGTCTGTCCTTTCAAAGGGCCCGGATGTGATGGCGGGTTTTGATCCGGCAGCCCAAAGAGGTACACTGGCGGGTAATTGGGTGGTTCTCACGGGAACTTCCCTGATGAAAACCTTCATGTCCGAAGCCTTTCGCTCTTTGACTGCAGCCTTGGTTGCTTCCTCGATGGTTTTGAGTTTTTGCGGATTCACCCTTTCCCGGTGAAACAAGTCGGTTTTGTCAATGGTAAATGATTGGTTTTGGATCTGCGTTGGATCCTGTCTCAGTAGGGTCGCTGCCATTAAAGGCAAAGAAGCTTCCCATTCCTTTTTTTGCTGTACTGTACCGGCATCCAGATTTCCAAAAAGAGAGGATAACAATGCCTGAACCTCATCCAGTTCTTTCATGGTTTGAAAAGATTAAGTTTAAAGTCAACTGATCTATTGTTATTAATTATGAATAAAAAATCTTCCGCCTTTGAGATAACTTGTACCTGCATGCTTCACGCTATCGGCAAAACCGGGGACAATCGTTGCTTCAAACGGTGGAAAATATAGCATCCATCAACAAATAATTCCATTTGTTTGTATCTGCCTTATTGCTGCTGCCGGCTTACGGGTTTTAGCAAATAAGGATAAAATGCATTCACATCCTTCTCACATACTATTGGGTATGGATCGCGGAAAAAACCGACTCAAAAAGTGACAGAAGTGGAAATGCTTCTTTATTTAATATCTTATTTTCACGACAAAGGAACACAAACTGAAAAATCAACTTTCCAAAATACTTGAAATTCAAAAAATTAGGACGATTTTTTATACTTCTTCTCGTATTCGCTCGGGGTAATACCCGTATGTTTCTTAAAAGCTGAATAAAATGATGATTTCGAATGGAATCCCGCCTCATAACCGATTCCTTCCATGGTATAGCCGGAATAGTCCGAATGGGTTATGCAACGCATCGCTTCCTCAACCCGCAGTTTATTAACCACGTCGGAAAAATTACTGTCACATAATTTATTGATCAATTGAGAAAGGTAATTGGCACTGATATTAAGCTGTCCGGCAACGGTGGAGAGGCTCAGACTTTCGTTCTTGTATATTTTTTCATCTTCCAGAAGCTGGCAGAACTGTTTGAAATAGGCATTGTCATTGGTAAAACTGTTCTTATTGTTTTGTATAACATGGGACAGTTTTTTAACCGTGAGTTGAGCTATCAATTCGAATAAGTACAAATGAGAAGTATCATAGAAAAATTTCTCCGAATGCTCCGAATCAATAATACCTATTACTTTTTCATCGAGCAATAACGGAACCGTCAGTTCCGATCCCCTTTGCAGATCATCAAGAATATAGCGGCTATCCACGGATACATCGTCTATGATTTCCGCCTGCCCGGTCATCGCCACGTACCCCACTATTCCCTTTCCAAGGGGAATGGTTATTGGACTCAGAATCTTCCTCTCACCCTGACTTTTATTCCCATAAGCCGCTTTTTGAATCAAAAGCTTTTTTCGTTCATCCAAAAGATAAATTACACAATCCTCTAAACCCAGTTCGGCTATACAGTTTTCGGCGATATCCCATAGGACATCATCTATTTTATTTTTATCAAATAAAGAAGTCGCAAAATAACTCAATATGGAAATAGCTTGGCTCTGACAATCCATTATATCCACCAGCTCACTCGAGGAAAATATTCTATTTAAGCCAAGGATTCTGTAATCTGTAGGTTGCATGTAAGACACGATAAAAAGATTCCGTAAAAGCCAGCTCCGAAACCTTATAAACTTAATTAGTTATCTATGGATTCTCAAGCTAAAATAATTTTTTTATTTATTTATTTTTAGAAACTGAAATTTTAGACCATGGTATGTTCATATACAAAGTATAACTATTAAAATAGGGGCATATAGTCCATTGAAATGTCCTAATTGGAGTAAATAACAGAAGGTTTAGATTCAAGTATGCTACTGCATAGGATCAAAAAAATACTACGTGATTTTTCACTTTTCTTCTGTTACGCTTCCTGCATGGTATATTTTTTCCCTATCCCGCGTCCAAAGCTTGCGATTGTCTTTTTCCAAACGGACCAACAGGTCCGCCATCGGAAATTCAGGTCCATCATAAAATTTATGTGATGGGTTGCATGGCTGGATAATTCATCGTAATATTGCAATAAATAAATAAAACATGGGCGTTACCAAATCCGATCTCTTTACAAAAGCGCAAAACGAACTCGCGAAAACCGCCAAAGTATTTGCCCATCCGGCGAGGGTGGCCATCATTGAGTACCTGATCCAATCCAATACCTGCATCAACGGGGATTTGGTCCAGGAACTCGGTCTGGCGCAGGCCACCATCAGCCAGCACCTCCGCGAACTCAAGGAAGCCGGGCTGATCAAGGGCACCATAGAAGGCGTCAGCATCTGTTATTGCATAGATGAAGGCCGCTGGAATGAAATCAGAAATCTATTTGACCGGTTGTTCGGCAGCTTTCCGCTAACTGACGGAGGAAAATGCTGTTAACAGCGGTTCAGAAAACAGTTTGCAACCAAAATTATCTTACCATGAAAACACAGGCATTTATCGACTTGCTCAAAAAACATCCTGAGAAACACCTATTATTTTGAATATCGTCCCGGTGTATTCGTCCGGCCAGACTACCATATCACGGAAATTAAAAATGTCCATTATGACACGGTGGATTGTGGCGGGGCCCGCAATGAATGGGAAGAGGTGCATGTGCAGCTTTGGGAAAGCCAAAGCCCTGAACCCAACCATCAAGTGAATACCACTAAGGCACTGAAAATATTTGAGGCTGTAGGCAAGTCAAGGCCTACACACGAAGACGCGGAAGTCAAATTTGAATACGGCAATGGACTTTTTCATACCGCTGTACTTCCTGTTCAGAACATCGTTGTGGATGATTCCAATCTGGTGGTCAAACTGATGGCGGAACAGACTACCTGCAAGGCCAAAGACAGGGCTGCGACACCGGGTGAAAAGGCTGCGGCCTGCTGTGGCACTTCCGTCCCCTCTCTGGGTGTTAGATCGACGGAAACCTCAGTCCGCACCGCCGCCTCGGGATGCTGTTAGACCCGATTTTCATCCCCTCCTCACAAAGGAGGGGATTCTCAGACTGAATACGGGCTTCGTGCCCAATATCTTTTCTTATTCCGAACAAATCACCTAAATCCTATTCTACAGAAAACCTGCATATGCCATGTCAGTCTATCCCCAATTAAAAACCACCATAGAAAGGGCCAAGTCCCTTCCGGTACCCAAAGAAAGAAAAGCCGCACTGGAGGAGCTGATCATTTATATCCGGAAGAAAATAGATCAAGGCAAAACCGTAAACCTGAATTTTATCTGTACCCATAATTCCAGAAGAAGCCAGTTCTCACAGATTTGGGCGCAGACTGCAGCGGATTGTTACGGTGTGGAAACTTCCTGTTTTTCCGGAGGGGTGGAGGTAACTGCCTTCAATGAGCGGGCCGTGGCATCTATCAAAAGGGCCGGTTTCAGGGTCACCCAAAATGGGCGACATAACCCCAAATACCATGTATTCCATTCCGATGATGCGGCCCCTATTACCGCTTTTTCAAAGGTTTTTGATGATCAGGCCAATGCTCTCTCTCAATTTGCAGCCGTGATGACTTGTTCGCATGCCGACGAAAATTGCCCTTTCATCCCAGGTGCCGAAGCCAGGATTCCCATCAGGTACGAAGACCCAAAAATCTTCGACGGCACACCGGAAGAAGAAGCCAGGTACGATGAGCGAAGCCTGCAGATCGCTTCTGAAATGTTCTATGTTTTTTCAAGAATCCATTCCTGATGACAAAAGGTAATGTAAAAGAAATAGGTTTTTTTGAAAAATATTTGACATTGTGGGTTGCTCTCTGTATAACGGGAGGTATTTTGATAGGCCATCTCGTCGGAGAGGACATTTCATTCTTGAGTGAACTGGAAGTATATAATGTGAACCTTCCGGTGGCCATCCTTATCTGGCTGATGATCTACCCTATGATGTTGCAGGTTGATTTTTCCAGCATCAAAGAAGTGGGCCGAGCCCCTAAAGGTCTGGTATTGACCTTGGTGATCAATTGGCTGATCAAACCCTTCACCATGGCTTTCTTTGCCTGGATATTTTTTGACAAGCTGTATTCTGCCTATATCAGTCCAGACCTGGCCGGAGAATACATTGCAGGAGCCATTTTGTTAGGCGCTGCTCCTTGTACGGCCATGGTATTTGTGTGGTCATACCTGACAGATGGGGACCCCAATTATACATTGGTACAGGTGTCTGTCAATGACCTGATCATCCTGGTGGCATTTGTACCCATTGTGGGTTTTCTCTTGGGCATCACCCACGTAAGCATCCCCTATGAAACATTGGTCGCCAGTGTATTGATATTTGTGGTTATCCCGTTACTTGCCGGGGCTGTCACTAACAAAATCCTTGTCCGGAACAAGGGAGAAGCCTGGTTTAAAACTGAATTCCTGCCGCGCTTCAAACCCGTAAGCATTATGGCACTGCTGCTTACCCTGATCCTTCTATTTGCTTTTCAAGGACCTAATATCCTCAATAACCCCTTGATCATTCTTCTTATCGCTATACCGCTGACCCTACAGACCTATTTTATCTTTTTTCTCGCTTGGTTTGGAGGCAGGAAACTGAATCTGCCCCATGCAATATGTTCGCCGGCGTCCATGATCGGTGCAAGTAATTTCTTCGAGCTTGCGGTAGCTGTGGCCATTGCTTTGTTTGGATTGGAAAGTCCCGCGGCTCTGGTCACGGTTGTTGGCGTGCTCGTAGAGGTTCCGGTAATGCTTTCATTGGTCCGCTTGTCCAACAAATGGAAATATTAGACTATAAAATCAAACAGTTAGGATTTTGATTGGTCCCTGCTCTCAGGCACTCATGGGCGTAGGATCTACGGCTGGCTTATAATGGCTGGGGAAGTCATGGAGCCTCCTACAGGACTTGAACCTGCGACCTACGCATTACGAATGCGTTGCTCTACCAACTGAGCTAAGGAGGCGTGATTTTTACCAAATTTAAATCAGATTTTGATTTATACAAACCGTTTTATGTCACTTCAATATGGTCCTTGGGATCAGTGGGTCCAGCTGTTCTGGTTGGACCTGTTTCTGGAACCTGTAAAAATCATAGGCACGATTGCTTTGACAAAGCAATGCTGTGCAAATTGAAACAAAAAAACCGGCAACATCAATTGCTGCCGGTTGAATATCAGTGTACCATATGTCGTTAGTCACTGCTTTCCAAGGCATTGGCACCGGCTACGATTTCAAGGATTTCGTTGGTGATGGCTGCCTGGCGTGTCCTGTTATAGATCAGCTTCAGCTCTTTCAACAGCTCGGCGGCGTTGTCGGTAGCCTTGCTCATGGCAGTCATCCTGGCCCCATGTTCAGAAGCGTTGCTGTCCAAAACGGCCTTGTAAAACTGAATCTTCAAGGAGTTTGGTACCAGTTCTTCTATAATGTATTCTTTGGAGGGCTCTACGATATAATCCTGCTGCTGCTGGCTTGTTTCTTCAGATGCTGTTTTTACAATGGGAAGAAATTGTTCCTTCACCACAATCTGGGTGGCCACATTCTTGAATTCGTTGTAGACCAAAATCACTTTGTCATACTGCCCTGAAACAAAAGCGTCCATTACCTCTTCAGCCGCTCTCTTAACATTGTCAAAAGAAACATCTTCAAATAACTGGTAATAATCAGCCTTAAGCGGATAGGACTTCTTTCTGAAATAGTCGAAAGCCTTCTTTCCTATGGGCATTATGGTGATGGCCTTGCCAGCATACTCGTTTTCCAAGGTGGCCATAGTGGCCTTTATGATGTTGGAATTGAAAGCCCCACACAAGCCTTTATCCGAGGTAATGGGCACGATCAACACATTTCCAACCGCACGTTCCTGGGCATAAACAATGTCGGTACTGCCTTCACTGCCTGATGAAATATTGTTCAGGATGGCAGTAAGCTTTTGGGAGTAGGGCCGCATCTGGATGATTTTATCCTGGGCTCTTCTCAGTTTGGCAGCGGCCACCATCTTCATTGCTTTGGTGATCTGCTGGGTAGAGCTTACCGAATTGATTCTTTCTTTTACTTCCTTTAGGTTAGCCATGATAATCTTTAATCCTCCAATTAACCCCTATTAACCAATGAGGCCTTATTTTTTGGCATATTTCGGCGCCAGTTCACCGACGGCTTTCTTCAAAAGATCACCTGCAGTGTCCAGATCACCCTTTCTGATAGCAGTCAGCGCTTCAGGATATTGTGCCGTGATCAGCGTATAAAAGTCTTTTTCGAAAGCTTTTACATTTTCTACCGGCACACTGTCCAATAAACCTTTGGTGGACACATAGATGATAGCCACCTGAAGCTCTACTTTAACAGGAGAGTACTGCCCTTGCTTTAGAATTTCCTGATTCCTTCTACCACGTTCAATGGTACGTTTGGTGGTGGGGTCCAGATCAGATCCGAATTTGGAGAAGGCTTCCAATTCCCGGAACTGCGCCTGATCCAGTTTCAAAGTACCGGCCACTTTCTTCATGGCTTTGATCTGGGCATTCCCTCCAACCCGGGATACAGAAATACCCACGTTGATGGCTGGACGGATGCCGGCGTTGAACAGGTTGGTTTCGAGGAATATCTGTCCGTCTGTAATGGAGATTACGTTTGTAGGAATGTAAGCTGAAACGTCCCCGGCCTGTGTTTCGATGATCGGGAGTGCCGTCAAGGATCCGCCCCCCTTTACCAAATCTTTGATGGAAGGTGGCAGGTCATTCATTTGCTGGGCAATTTGATCTGAGGCGTTGATCTTAGCCGCCCTTTCCAGTAGTCTGGAGTGGAGGTAAAACACGTCACCGGGATAGGCTTCCCGTCCAGGAGGTCTTCTCAGCAACAGGGATACTTCCCTATATGCCACGGCCTGCTTGGAAAGATCATCATAAACCACCAAAGCCGGTCTGCCCGTATCACGGAAAAACTCACCAATGGCGGCACCTGTAAACGGGGCAAAGAACTGCATCGGAGCAGGGTCTGCCGCCGCTGCACTCACCACGGTGGTATAAGGAAGGGCGCCTCCTTTTTCCAATGCGGCCACCACGTTGGCAACTGTAGAAGCTTTCTGGCCCACGGCTACATAAATACAATAAACCGGTTCCCCTTTGTCGTAAAATTCTTTTTGGTTCAAAATAGTATCGATGGCCACCGCGGTCTTACCCGTTTGTCTGTCCCCGATAATCAACTCCCGCTGTCCCCTTCCAATGGGGATCATGGCATCTATGGATTTGATACCGGTTTGAAGCGGCTCGTTTACAGGCTGTCTGTATATTACACCCGGAGCTTTTCTTTCAAGGGGCATCTCATAAAGATCTCCTTCAAGAGGACCTTTTCCGTCTATGGGGTTCCCCAACGTATCCACTACCCTTCCGAGCATGCCTTCCCCTACGTTGATGGCGGCAATTCTTTTGGTCCTTTTTACCGTGTCACCCTCCCTAATGGTTTTGGAATCACCGAAAAGCACGGCACCTACGTTATCTTCTTCAAGATTAAGCACCATTGCTTTCATACCGCTTTCGAACTCAATCAACTCACCGGCCTGCGCTTTGGAAAGTCCGTATATCCGGGCGACACCGTCACCTACCTGTAGGACGGTACCCACTTCTTCAAGTTCAGCCTGTGTTTTGGCTCCTGAGAGCTGCTCTTTTAAAATTGCCGAAACTTCATCAGGTCTTACATCTGCCATTACTATATTGGATTATTATTTACTACAGCGATCTATTTTTTAAAATTTCTTTTCGTAAAGATTTTGGGTAAAATCCAGATGAAGTGCTCTCAGTTTACTTTTGAGGGATTCATCCAACTGTCTGTCTTCTATCTTTAACACAAATCCACCGATAAGGTCTTTATCCACCTTCTCGTCCAACTCCACCTTATCCTTACCGGAAATTTCCTTCACTATTTTGGAAAACTCCGCTCTTAGCTTGTCACTTAGAGGGACAGTAGTTACCACTTCAGCAGACTGTATGCCTTCGTGGACATTGTATTGTTTTAGAAACTCCTTGGCCATCAAAGGCAGAAAAGCTTCCCTCCCCTTATGGCTGACCAATTCTAAAAATGACAAGGTCAGTTCTGAGGATCCTGTTTTGAAAAGGGATTTCAGTACCTCCAGTTTTTTTTCCGAACTGACTATAGGGCTTTTGATAAGCGTTGCAAACTCCGCATCGGTTTCATTAAGCAGGACAAGTCTGTTCATATCCTCACGCACCTGCTCCGTAATGCCTTTTGCTTCGGCTAGTTCCAAAAGCGATTTGGCGTACCGGGAAGCTACTCTGTATGCTGACATGGATCTTTAATTTAATTTGATTTCCTTCACGAATTTCTCCACCAGTTCTTTCTGGGAAGCATCATCAGAAAGGTTTTGCCGAAGAAGTTTCTCGGCAATCTGCAAAGAAAGCTCCGCTACCTGGATTCTTACATCCGCCAGTGCAGCCTGCTTTTCTGTTTCTATAACCGCCTTAGCCTCTTCAATCATTTTCGCTCCTGCTTTTGAAGCCTCTCCTTTAGCCTCTTCCATTATTTTGGAAGCATAATCATGGGCAGATTTAAGGATTTCATCTCTTTCCACCCGGGCTTCCTGAAGAAGTTTCTCGTTTTCGGCCACGAGGTTGGACATTTCCATTCTTGCCTTTTCAGCTTCTGACAGGGATGCCTCAATGGTCCCCTCCCTTTCTTCCAAAGCAGAAAGAATAGGCTTCCAGGCATATTTTGCCAATAAAATAAACAGGATGGCAAATCCAATGAATTGCCAGATAATCAAACCTAAATCGGGACTAATCAGATCCATGATATTATTGTATTATTTATTCCGTTATTGTTCAACCTGCAAAAACAAGGACTGGCCTAATGCCAGTCCCGTTTTTTAGAAAGTTAAGTTATCGTTCAGAGCGATCAGCAAACAGACAACCACTGCGAACAGAGAAACCACTTCAATAAGAGCGGCAATGATCAACATGGCAGTTTGGATTTTTCCAGCTGCTTCCGGTTGACGGGCAATGCCTTCCATAGCTTGTCCACCGATACGGCCAATACCCAGACCTGCGCCTATCGCGACAATTCCGGCACCGATACCAGCACCCATAAGTGCAAAACCGGCAGTCAATAATAATGAAGTTAACATACTCGTGATTTATTTATAAAATTGAACAAAGAAATGCTTGATTAATGATCATGCCCATGGTCAGCGACGGCCGCTCCGATATACATCGCCGAGAACAGGGTAAACACATATGCCTGGATAGTGGCAACCAACAATTCGATCAGGTTGATGAAAACCACCATCAAGGTACTCGCCAAACCTACCGCATAGGATTCAAATACAAATATCAATCCAATGAAGCTCAGGATGACGATGTGACCCGCCGTGATGGCCACAAAGAGACGGACCGTCAAGGCAAATGGCTTCGTAAACAAACCGATGATTTCAACGGGCACGATGATAAATAACAACGGCAGTGGCACGCCCGGAGTAGCCACCACGTGCTTCCAATAGGCTTTGTTGCCATTAAAATTGGTAACAAAGAAAGTAAACATGGCCAATGTAACCGTAACCGCTATATTTCCCGTAAGATTGGCTGCACCGGGCAGCAAGCCCAGCAGGTTACCGATCCAGATAAAGAAGAACAGCGTCAATAAGTAGGGTGTAAACTTTTTGTATTTCGGCCCGATATTAGGCAATGCAATCTCATCCCTGACAAAGATGATGATGGGTTCTATAAATGAGGCTATTCCTTTCGGCGCAGCATTGGGATGTCTGCGGTAATGTTTGGATGCGGAAAGCATCAGGTAAAGCATCACGGCCAAAACCAAAAAAAGCATGGCCACATTTTTGGTAATGGAGAGATCCACAATCGATCTGCTTTCATCTACAGGCCTGATCTTATCATGATCGTCTATATAATAGCCGTTATGCTCTTTTCCAAATAGATGGGTATCCGGATCCACAAATGAGGAGGAAGAATATACTTCAAAACCTCTATCGGGTGAGTAAATAATCACCGGCAGGTGAAGGGTAATATGCGTGTGTCCTATAGTGGCAAAATGCCAGGCGTGGGAATCTTTCACGTGGTGCATGATGAAACCTGTCTTGTCTTCATCATCTCCGGTGGCAGCATATACTGCGGACGAAAAAGTCAGCAAAACCACTGACAATAAGATAGTTAACCTTAAGAATTTGCGGACCATCAAAATATTTTTTATTGCCTATTTCGAATGAAGGCGCAAATTAGTTATTAAGCCGTACATATCAAACAATAAGTACAACAAATAAATCATAAAGAAATCAACCACAAACCAAAGTATATTTTCATCCTCCTGCCATAAAATCAAAAAAACGAAGCCAATACTGCACAGTAGTCGGAAAACAACGGTCGCCAAAATGACGGATACGGAATTAAATTCTTCTCTCTTCATGAGTTTTTCAGAGACCACGGCTGTAAGGGCGGTAAGTACGGCAAAAAAAAGGATGATGTGCCAGATTTTGTCATGGATCCATTTACCCGGAAAAAATATCTCAGCCATTAGCGTTATAAAAGCCAACGCCACAGTCAAAGTAAGCAGGCGGAAAAGGGAGGATTTGAGAAGGGGCATTTAATTATCGGGACATTTATTTTTCTTTGTCGGCATCTGACTGGATGGACCGGTATAATTGATAAAACGCAATAAGGATGGAAAGAAAACAGAACAACAGTAACCACAAAGGGAAATTCATTTGGCTCTTCTGGTGCAGGACATAACCAAAATAAGTGCCCAGCCCAATAATGATGGACATCTGAAAGGCCAACCCGAAATATTTCACATATACGGGTCTATCGGCCTGAGGAGACTTGTCTTTTCTCACTGCCATCCTGGACCCTGTCCACTTTTAGGTGATCTTCCTGGGATTTTCCCATTTTACATTGGCCGTTGAATTCGGCGCCGTTTTCTATAATCAGTTTTTTGGTGTAAATATCCCCCAAGATTAAAGCCGTTTTTTTGAGAAATAACAA
Source organism: Negadavirga shengliensis (assembly GCF_042652345.1). NCBI lineage: Bacteria > Pseudomonadati > Bacteroidota > Cytophagia > Cytophagales > Cyclobacteriaceae > Negadavirga > Negadavirga shengliensis. Next base: position 361,019 of record NZ_JBHSJJ010000005.1, on the reverse strand, counting down.
TTCCGAACATCTGATTTCCCCATCTACTCTACCGGCGATTTCCACATCTGCCGCTTTGACGTCCCCGTTAACCTTTGCTGACTCCCCAATGATGATTTTTTGCTGGGATTCCAGACTGCCCTCCACGGTACCTTCCACCCGGATATTGCCATGGGTTGCTATATTTCCGACAATGACCGTTCCAGTCGCGACAAGATTACTTGAGGTAACTATTTCATTTTGGTTTTTCCTGTCTTCCGTATTTTTTTTTACCATATCAATCAAACGTAATGAACTCCTGGGGGTCAAGGGGGTTTCCTTTGTACCATATTTCCAAGTGAAGGTGTTGGCCTGTGGTTTGTTCCCCGGTATTCCCGATGATGGCCACAATTTCACCGCCCCTTACCGGATCACCAACAGATTTCAATATTACAGAATTATGTTTGTAAATTGAAATCAATTCATTGGAATGCTGCACACCGGCTACATAACCGGTTTCCAATGTCCATGAGGCAAAAATAATGGTGCCATCAGCTATTGCCTTTACCGGTTCGTTCTCAGCGGCGACCACATCTATCCCAAAGTGGTTTTTAGAAGGCGTAAAACCGCTCACCACCACCCCCTTTACGGGTGGAAAGAAATAATTATCAGAAAAAGACCCGCTGCTTATTCCGGCAAAACTGCCTTCATCCAAAGGCAGCGACTCAAATTCACTGATGATGCTCTTGGTGGCATCACTGGATCGGTACAGGTCGATTTCACCGCGGGTGGCCTCAAGTCTGCCATCCTCAATCTTCCCCCCTTCTTCCCGGAAATCTTCCTGCTCGTCTCCGGAAATCACCTTCTGGATGTTTTTCACATACCTGTCTTTGGCCTGAACTTCCAGAATAAGTGAGTCTATCGATTCAGATAAAGCATATATTTTTGCCGTATTTTCAGATTCAATATAACTGGGGTCAAACCATCGGGCCAAGAGGGTCTTTGACAGAAACAAAGAAACACCAAAACAGACCATGATCAGCAGAAGCAACAATAAACCTACCTTGATTTTCGTAATATTAAATGAAGTGATGACGGAAAAGTCTTCCTCTCTCCTTATTACTATAAGGAATTTGGTTTCTATCCAGTCATTCAGTTTTTGTTTTATGCGCAATGGATCTTTGTTTAGTTAAGTTATGTTCTACAAAAATAGAATTTAAATGCCAGCATTTAAGTTTTTATTTCAAAAGAGCTAATTTGGCAGAGATTTCAAATCATAATAAATTGAACAAAATACTCTTGTTTGCGGTTGCCCTTTTGGGTACAAGCCTGGTGTTTTCCTGCTCCTCCCAAAAAAACACCTTTACTAACCGGCTCTATCATAATACAACGGCCCGGTTCAACGCCTATTATTTTGCCAAGGAAAAAATATCAGCGTTTGAAGACGAGGTGGAGAACGCATACAGAGAGGACTTCTCACAGGTTTTACCGGTTTTTTTTCCCATAGACAGTGCCATCGTAGAATCCCAGGAAGATCTTCTGAATGAAGCAAGAGAAATGGCCTCCAAAGCCATCGACTGGCACAGAATCAGCAAATGGGTAAATCCCTCTTATTTTCTTGTCGGAAAGATCGATTATTATAAAGGTGAATTTGATGAGGCACAAAATACTTTTAAGTACCTCAATGTGAATGCCAAACAGGATGACGTCCGGCATCTTGCCTTAATCCAACTCCTCAGGTCATTCATAGATCTGAAAAAATTTGACGATGCTGCTTATGTCATTGACTATCTGTCTAAAGAAACCCGTATAAGCAAAGAAAACAAGCAATATCTTTATAAGACCCTCGCCTACTATTACGAGACGAGGGGGGAACAGGACATGATCGTACCGTCTCTTTATAAAGCCTTGGAATTTACCGACAATAAAAAAGAAAGTTCCCGTCTTAATTTCATCATGGGGCAACTCTACCAAAAAGCGGGACTTGATGCCTTTGCCTATGAATACTATCAAAAATCACTGAATGGGAGCCCTAATTACGAAAGGACTTTCTTTGCCCAACTGTATTCCCAACAGGTGGCTGAACTTGAGAAAAGCAAGGACCTTAAAAGGGTGAGGACCTATTATGACGACTTATATAAGGACCGGAAAAACATAGAATTCAGGGATGTAGTGCTTTATGAAAAAGCAAAGTTTGAACTCAATCAGGGAGAGACTGAGGAAGGTATCAGGTTACTGACTTTGGCAGCCAAAGAACCGAATGAAAATCAGAGACAAAAAGGGTATATCTATCAGGAATTGGCGGAAATATTCCTCAATAAAAAAAACGACTACCTCACCACCAAATATTACCTGGACAGTGCCCTTCAGAATTTCAGGGAAACCGACAGGAATTACGCGGCTTTGGCGATGCAGAAAGAAATATTTGATCAATACGCGGACAACTATGAACTCCTTCAGAAAAACGATAGTCTTATCCGGTTGAGCCAACTCAGTCCTGAAGAGCAAGAGGTCTTTGTGGAAAAATTTCTCAAAAGTGAAGAAGACCGTTTGATCAAAGAAGCAGAACTGGCCAATGCCAAAAAGTCGGCTGGCATCTTTGACAATCTGCTGGCATTTGGGGGAAGAGGTTCAGGCTCGTCTTTTTATTGGGACAACGCCGTGGCGATGCAAAGAGGCGCTTTGGAATTTACCAGAGTGTGGGGTAACCGCTCTCTTACCGACAACTGGAGAAGAAGTAACCGGAGCTTTCAGGATCGGTCGTCAAATGATTCTCTTGAAGCGACGGATTCAGGGGATCCGGATGAAGCTTTGGAAACCACTGCAGGGGAAGATGCTGAAGACCAACAACCTTTGGCCTCACAACTTCCTGATAAAGCAACCCTCCTGAGCCATATACCCAAAGACCAAGAAAGCATTGACCTCATGATGGATGAAATGGAAGGCGCCTATTTTAATCTTGGCAAGCTTCTTTATTTCGATCTCAAAGAACCGAAAGAAGCGATAAAATACCTGGAAAAACTGGTAGAAAACTATCCCCATTCACCTAAAAAGCCCGAAGCATATTATACCCTATATCTCGCCCACAAAGACCTGGGAGGGGATTTTAAGCGGTTTGACAATCTCCTCAATACCGAATATCCCGAATCCCAATACACCAAATCAATCAATAATCCCGAGGAAGTTTCAGGGTCTCAGGCCAATTTTGAATCTGCCCAAAACTATAAAGAGGCTTATGAATTGTTTAAAAACGGGGAATATGCCCAAGCTAGATCCATCATAAGGACCTCGCTGGATGCCTATCCACTTTCAAAAAATGCTGAAAGGTTACTTCTATTGGACATCATAATCACCGGAAAGACCGAACACCTGGATTTATACAGAGAAAGGCTGGAAACTTACGTAAACAATGCCTCAAACAAAGATCTGTCGGAGCTTGCCACAAAAATGCTCCAGGCAGTAGTCAAGGGGGACCCTGATGCAGATCAACCGGGTCAGCTTGCAACAAGTGAATCTTCTCAGGAAGAAAATGGCTTGGATGAAAAAGGAAACAAGGAATCCGAAAGTGATCAGGGAGATCAGTCTCCTTATAGGGACAACAAAAACCAAACCCACATCTTTATATTGACGTTGAGTCCCGACGTGGCTTCGGAGGCAAAGAACCTTACCGCAGATTTAGAGAACTTCCACACACAAAAATTCCCGAATGACCGTTTAAGAACCGGTACCATTGCCCTTACCCGTGAAACCACCATTTTGATTATAAGCCCGTTTTCAAATGCCAACAGATCCATCAGCTATCAGAAAGAGTTTTTAAATAGTTTTAACACAGAATATTTAACTGAGGAGTTAAAAAAGAGTAGTTTTGTAATCTCGATTGAGAATTTCCAGCAACTCAATAAAAGAAAAGACATAGAAGAATACAGGGCTTTTTACAAAGTCTCTTATTAAGTATCAAAATGAATAAAAAGAATAAAATGAGTTACCAGCTCAACGATGATAAGATCATCAGGTATTTATGGCTGGTATTTATAGCAGGAATAGTAGGACTTGTGATCTTTGTATTGGCTGTCGGTGTTAATTTCCTGGGGCTGTTTGGGGAGATCCCTGAATTCAAATCGCTTGAAAACCCCGAAAGTGAACTGGCCTCGGAACTATATTCGGCTGATGGCGTGCAATTGGGTAAATATTACCGGGAAAACAGAAGTCCTGTAACATATAATGAATTGTCTCCCAACGTCATCCAAGCTTTATTGGCTACAGAGGACATCAGGTTTGAAGAACATTCGGGGATTGATGCAAGAGGTTTGTCCAGGGTACTGTTCAAAACCCTTTTGTTGGGTCAGAAAAGTGCGGGTGGGGGCAGTACACTGAGTCAACAGACCGCGAAGAACCTCTTTAAAACCAGAACCCAGGCTTCCCAGGGACTCCTGAGCAGGGTTCCCGGCCTCAGCATGTTGATCATCAAAACAAAAGAATGGATCGTGGCGGCACGACTGGAAAGGTCTTATACAAAAGACGAGATCCTTACCATGTATCTGAATACCTCGGAATTCGGAAGCAATGCCTATGGAATCAAGACAGCGGCGAAGACCTTTTTCAACAAGGAGCCCAATGAACTGACGATACAGGAGTCTGCAACCCTGGTGGGTCTTTTCAAGGCACCATCCTATTACAGTCCGGTATACAACCCGGATAATGCCATGAGGAGAAGGAATACCGTTCTGGGTCAAATGCGGAAGTATGACTTTATTACCGCCGCCGAATATGATTCCATATCATCGCTGCCCATAGAACTGGAATATCAGGTTGAAAACCACAATCAGGGGCTCGCCACTTATTTTCGGGAAGTGGTAAAAGCGGATTTGCTGAAATGGACCCGTGAAAACCTGAAGGCAGATGGTACCAACTATGACCTTTTTGGTGACGGACTCAGAATCTTCACGACCATTGACAGCCGTATCCAGCGTTACGCAGAGGAAGCCGTCGCCGAACATATGCCCGGTCTTCAGGAAAGATTCGAAAAAGAGGTAGGGAACAGGGAGCCATGGATTGATAATCGGGGCAGGCCTATACCGAACTTTATAGAAACCGCAGTGAAAAGGACAGAAGCTTACCGGAACCTGCGCAACCGCTATGGTGACAACATGGACAGCATCAATCACAAGCTGAACGAGAAAAAAAGAATGAAGGTGTTTTCATGGGAAAAAGGGGAAATTGATACGCTCATGAGTACCATGGATTCCATGAGGCATTATAAAAAATACCTTCAGGCGGGCTTTGTTTCCATGGATCCCCATACAGGACACATCAAAGCCTGGGTCGGGGGGATCAATCACAAACATTTTAAATATGACCATGTGAAGCAAGGGAAAAGGCAGCCGGGTTCCACCTTCAAGCCATTTGTCTACGCCGCCGCCATTGAAAACGGCTATGGTCCTTGCTACACCGTAATTGACCAACCTGTAGAGGTGAATATCCCCAATCAGCCTACATGGAGACCAAGTAATTCCAATAACAAATTCACCCATGAGAGGATGACCATCCGCAAGGCCATGGCGCAGTCTGTCAATTCTGTCACCGCTTATATGATGAAAAAATTAAGTCCTAAAGTGGTGGTAGAAACCGCTCATCGGCTTGGCATCAGCAGCCAGCTTGATGAAGTCCCCGCATTGGCATTGGGGACAAGCGATGTATCCATCCTGGAGATGGTGGGCGCATTCGGCACTTTTGCCAACAAGGGCGAGCATATTACCCCTATGTATCTGGACAGGATAGAGGACAAAAACGGCAATGTACTGCATCAATTCGTGCCAAGAAAGAAGCCTGCCATGAGTGAGGAACACGCCTATATTATGCTTTATATGCTCCGTGGCGGCACGGAGGAAGAGGGGGGTACCAGCCAGGGAATCCCCTGGGCCCTGAGAGATGAAGGCAATGAGATCGGGGGCAAAACCGGCACCACACAGAACGCTTCAGACGGCTGGTACATGGGAGTGACCAAGGACCTTGTAAGCGGCGTGTGGGTAGGCGGTGATGACCGTGCCATACATTTCAGGAGTTGGATCAGTGGGCAGGGCTCAAGGACAGCCCGTCCTGTTTGGTCAAATTTCATGGCAAAAGTATACGATGACACTTCTTTGGGTATCACAAAAGGTCCCTTTCCAAGACCGGAGAGACCTTTGAGTATAGAAATAGACTGCTCAAGATATGATCTTGAAAGGGATATTTATGGTGAATTTGACTATGACGCCACAAGCACGGATTTCTAAAAAATCCAGTGGCATTCCATGAAAATTTTTGAATCGAAAAACAGTGTGTGCATGCCATGATGGACATGTTATCCCCTTCTTATAAACCTGAGGACTATCCCCTGCTCCCGGACCTTCCCGGAGTTTACAGGTACTACAATAAGGAAGGAGAGCTCATCTATGTGGGCAAGGCAAAAAACTTGAAAAAGCGGGTTTCCAGCTACTTCATCAAGAGCTCCGGTATCAACCACAAAACAAGAAGAATGGTAAAGGAGATCAAAAAGATCGAAATTGCCATTGTCAATTCGGAATTCGATGCTTTACTGCTGGAAAACAACCTTATTAAAAAATCACAACCCAAATATAATGTCCTGCTCAAGGATGACAAGACGTATCCCTACCTGCTTCTTACAAAAGAGCATTTTCCGAGGATATTTCCCACGCGGAGGGTAATTCCCTCCAAAGGAACCTATTTCGGTCCCTTTGCCAGCGTTAGGGGAATGCACAACGTATTGGACCTTATCCGTTCACTTTTCAATATCAGAACCTGCAAACTGGATCTTTCTCCCGGGAAAATCGCCACCTCAAAATACAAGGTGTGTCTGGAATATCATATCGGCAACTGCCTGGGTCCCTGTGAAGGGCTGCAAAAAGAACACGACTACCTTCAGGACATAGAACAGGCCAAAAACATTCTCAAGGGAAATTTAGCCGTTGCCAAATCCCATTTTAAGGAAAAAATGAGGGAGGCGGCAGAAAAGTTGGCTTTTGAAGAGGCGCAGCATTATAAAGAAAAACTGGACTTATTGGAAATGTACCAGGCAAAGTCTCTGGTGATCAATCCCAACGTGAGCAGCCTGGATGTGTTTTCCATTGTCAGCGAAGAAAAATTCGCTTTTGTAAATTATCTGAAAATAAAAAACGGGGCGATCATCCTCACCAAAACGGTTGAGCTTAAGAAGAAACTGGATGAACCGGACGCTGAGCTGCTGGAAACCGCCCTTATCCACTTAAGGGATCAATTCCAAAGCGACGCCAGGGAAATTCTTGTAAACACCCCCCTGGAAACAGCCGTGGAAGGTTTGCAGATCACCCTGCCAAAAATAGGAGATAAAAAAAAGCTCGTTGACCTCAGCTTAAAGAATGCCCTCTATTATAAAAAGGAAAAAGCACTGGCATCCGGTGAAAACCGTGATAAAAAGAACCGTGTCCTCAAACAGCTCCAAAAGGACCTGTCATTGCTCCAACTACCCGATCATATAGAATGTTTTGACAATTCCAACATTCAAGGAGCCAATCCGGTAGCCAGCATGGTTTGTTTCATGGACGGCAAACCCGCAAAAAAAGAATACCGGCATTATCATATCAAAACTGTTACGGGACCTAATGATTTTGCCAGTATGGAAGAAGTGGTAGGCCGCCGGTATAAAAAACTACTGGAGGAGGCTAAACCTTTGCCCAAACTTGTTGTGATTGACGGGGGGAAGGGGCAATTGTCATCGGCAGTCCAGGCTTTAAAAAACCTTGGGATTTATGGTCAGGTCCCCATTATAGGGATTGCCAAGAGGTTGGAAGAAATCTATTTCCCCGGAGACAGCTATCCGTTGTTCATCGATAAAAAATCAGAGTCATTGCGATTGCTGCAGAAGATAAGGGATGAAGCGCATCGTTTTGCCATTACTTTTCACAGGAATGTCCGAAGCAAAAATGCGTTTGGCACGCAACTTACTTCCATACCAGGCATTGGCGAAAATACTGCCCAAAAGCTCTTGAAAGCATTCAAATCCGTGAAAAAAATAAGAGAAGCGAAAAAAGAAGACCTGATTACGGTTGTTGGACCGGACAAAGCTGAAAAACTCTGGCACGCTTTTCATCATTCATAAAAAAAGCGGGACGTTCATCCCGCTTTTCTTCTTTTCTTACCATTCCCAAAGGGTGTTTTCCCATTCCAAAAGTCCATATTCAAACTCCAACGAGTTGAGAAACGCCTGGAGCTGTGGATTGGGACTGTCCGGATCAACCATATCCGCAATCAGTGCATTATCGGGATTGGTGTATTTTCTTACTACAGATCTAAAAAGCCTTAAATCAAAAGCCTGACTGTAGGACATATTTTTAGATGAATTCTGAAAATTCAGCCATTTGGCATCGGGATGATCTTTGAAATGGTTATAAAAATCCTTGTACCGGATAAAGGCGATGGTTTGTTGCCCAGCTCCCGCGTTGGTTTCGGAAGGCATTACCAATTCGATATATTTCACATCAAATTTTATTTCCGAACGATGCTTATCAAAGAGAAAATCTTCCTTAAAATCAAGAAAATAAAGATCCTTTACGAATACACTGTCTCCATTTGCGGCGATCCAAAAATTACTTTGGAACTCACTTATGGAAAGAGGTTGGGTAAATTCCTCATCGGCAAATATTTCAAAAGCATTTTCATTTACCACGGCATTATAAATATTATTAATAATGCCATCCGCTTTTAAGCCACCGGTTCCATACAGAGGAAGGTTAAACTTTTCCCTGAGATCAATTCTTCTCCAGACGCCAATTTGATACATTTTATCGTCTTCTCTGATCGGCAAAACAGAATAAACGGTATCAATATCGAACTCGTTATCACCATTTAAAGCTGGGCGCTGGCTACTGGCGGCATCTTGAGCGCATAATTCCGCTCCACCCAAGCCAACAAAAGCAATCAGCAGGCAGGCTGACAAAATTGATTTAAATGATATCTTCATGACTTCTTGTAATTTACTTGCTCCCTTCCTTTACATTCGAACGAATTGATTTCTATTATATTATCTCAATGAAATAGGAAACACTTCGTTCACGCTGCTTTTGATCTTATTCCCCTGGAAATTGGTTCGTGTCACTTCATTCACGATAACCACCAACCTGTCCCCGGGCTGCGCCTGGGCCAGCAGGCTGGTCCGGATGGCCACATCCTCACCGCTTATGTTAACGGTGGCTCTCGGCACATCATTTCTCACCAATCTCACTTCCCCAGCCGTCACTTCAAAGTTGGCATCCTTCGGCATGGTCCGTCCAAAAGTCGGTTCCGGTATGGCCCTGACTTTAAAATTACTCAGCGCACTGATTGCTGAAGGGTTTTGCAAATCTATGGCCCTGTCTCCACTATAGGGTCTGATAGTAGGTGCCGGCACCGGCCTTATATCATATTCCACAGATCCAATCCTATTCCCTCCACTGGATACACCGATATTAACTTTCCCTGATGACCCCGGTATGATGGTTACATCTCCGGGACGTGATCCCCTGATCGCCTGTCCTCCGCTGACCGAAAAGTCCGGTGCATAGGAATTCCCGAGGGCAGGGACATCAATAAACAGTTCATTGGCACACTCTGCAAAAAGCTGATTCACAACTTCGGAGGATACCTTGATGACGGGTTGGGCAACAAAATATTCGTAATCGATTGTAAATAAGCTGTCCTTTCCGCCTATCGGAACTGTAATTTCCCCTTTCAATATTCTTGGGGCCAAGCCCCTGTCGTCATAATTAGATGCGGGGGCCACGTTGAACTCGATTTTACCAAATCCATCTACGACCGGAACTTCCCTACCGTCAGCCGACATTCTAAGTTCTGCTGAAGATGAGGAGGAAGCCAAGAACAAGTCTGCCTCAAACTTTGTGCCTGCCGCCACGACATTAGAGTTGGCAGCCACACGGGGCATCAATTTATCTGCTTCGAAAATAAAAGATCCCAGGGAGTTGGTAATCGCAGTAAGCGCTTCGCTTTCCACATTCAGCACCTCATTCTGATGCTGGCTAATGATAGCTAAAACCGCCCCGATTGGGGATTTTACATAATTCAGATTAACATAATCTTTATAATTGACATCGACATTATTCCTGAACAAGTCAATGTCTCTGGCATCTTTTGCAAGATTTTCAAACGTAAGATTGATTCCCAGGCCCGCTAAAATTCCGGAGATTTCGTCAGGATAGCTGTTGAGCCTTTCCTGCATTTCATAGCCTATCCTGTTGTTGTTGAATATATTCCCGGGAATATCCACGTTTTTCAATGCAGCGGTCTTAAAATCCCCTTCGTCATTGATCGCATTGGACACTTCTATCAAATTTCTCTTTTGATCTTCCAGATACTGATAAAGATCCGCACTCATCGTTCTGATTTGTCTGGCAGCATCTACTTTGGGCAGATCCAACTCGTTGCTTCCTTGCTGTTCCACCGTGGATGCGATAATGTTTACCGAAAACTCATTCTTCTGTATATAGTTTTTTGAAGTTCTTTCCAGACCATCGTTTATGAGTACAAATTTTTGTAATATCTGATTACTAACTTGCAGAGCCAAAAGCGCGGTGAGGACCAGGTACATCATCCCGATCATCTTCTGCCTTGGCGTTTCTTTACCACCCGCCATATTATCTCGTAAGTTTTACTAAATTCAAGTTTGACATATACCAACCGTTAAGAGCGAATTATCCCTTCATCGCGGTTAGCATTCCACCGTATATTTTATTAAGGGCATTCACGTTACTGTTGAGTTTGGCCAACTCATTTTTGAAAGCCTCCGTCTCTTTGCCCGCTTCGGTAATCCCCTCCATAGCAGCAGTGACGTTGGAATAAAACTTGTTGATGGTTTTGGCGTGCGTGTTAGCGTCTTTTAATTCTTCCTCATAAACTGAATTAAGAGCCGCCAGGTTTTTAGTCACAGTGGAGATTTGGTCCCTGTATGCTTTTGCATCCTGGGTTGCAGATGTCATCTCAGAGAGTGCCACCGCTGTTTTAGAATAAGATTCATTGATGTTAATCAAGGTCTGTGAAGCCCTTTTTACATTGTTAGCATAGTCGTTTGTGGCCAATGCTGCATCGGATAAGTTGCTCATTTTCTCTGTAGAACTGGCAAGATTTTGCATGCCTTTACCGAGGCTCTCAATCAGTTCCGGACCTATTTTGGCTTTTTCAAGCATTTCGTCCAGCTTTTGAGAAGTTTGGTCAGAAGGTGCCACAGCAGTTCTCCTTCTGGAAGGGTCAGCACCGGTGTTCTCCTCTCCCAATTCAGGATACACCTTTGTCCAATCAAGGTCTTCCGCCTTGGGTTCAAATGCAGACAAAAAGAAAATAATTGCTTCAGTTGTAAGTCCCACACCGATCATCAATGAAGCAAAGGGCCAGTCCAATATTTTAAACATGGCACCCAAGATTACAATAGCGGCACCTATACCGTAGATCTTCGGCATTATGGTGCTATAAAATTTATGAGCGAACGAATTGTTTTTTTCTGTTGACATATTTTTCTAAAAAACTTTTTGTGTATAGTATTATCTATTATCTGGTTTTTATAAATAAGTGATTATAGTTAGATAATTAATCAATTATGTTTATCTTCTGCTTCTTCTGTTGGATTTGACGTCCATAGAGCCTGATCTGCCTATAAACGTCATCGCAGTGCGAAAGCCAATATGAGCGGTCTGCACATGCTGGTACTCATAATTTCTGGCACTGGTTTCCAGAAAATGGGCAACATCTTTCCAACTCCCCCCACGTACGACTTTTCTCGGCTCGTTCTCATCATAATAGGTAGGGTTCATATCCCATATCAGAGCTCCTGATGCCGGGTTGTAGGCATCTTCCACCCATTCTGACACATTGCCTGCCATATTATATAAACCGAATCCATTGGGTGCAAATGCATCGACAGGAGCGGTATACGCAAAGCCATCATCGATATAATTTCCCCTTCCCGGTTTGAAATTGGCCATGAGACACCCTCTTCTGTTTTTGAGATAGGGCCCTCCCCAGGGGTATTTTGCGATTTCTTTCCCGCCTTTGGCAGCATATTCCCATTCAGCCTCAAAAGGCAGCCTGAATTTGGGCATGTCGTATTCCGACCTGTCATTGGCGTTCATGTGATAAGACTTCCATTCACAAAACTTCTTGGCCTGATCCCAACTTACGCCCACGACGGGATAATCGTCAAAGGCTGGATGATCGAAATAATACTCCATCAGAGGATCACCGTAATGGTGTGTGAAGCTCATAGACCAAACTGTAGTATCCGGGAGCAATTCTTCTATGTTGAATTCCGGAGGGTCAGCCTGGGTGGTGGGCGTTCCCAATGCCAGGTCCCCCATTCTCACCGATTCCAAGAACTGTCGGTATTTGTTGTTGGAAACCTCATATTTATCCATAAAGAACTCCGAAATAGTAACCTGCTTATTGAGGGAAGACATGCTCAAAGCGATGTCTTCATCGGCCTGTCCCAACCAAAAAGTACCGGCCTTTACGGGGGCCATCTGATATGGCAACGCCTGCTGCCATCCGGACCTTTTCGGTACACCTGTCACTTCACCTCTGCGGTTAAGTTTTTCGCTGGCTGTACCCTTGTTCCCAAAAAGCCCACAGCCCTGCAGTAAGATCATCGCGGAAAGGCCCAAAATCAAGGTCAAAAAACGCGAATTCATTTTTTTCAACATAAATGACATTAAATTAACTACATTCATTTCCAACCATTTAATCGAGCGACTAAATCGAAATTTAACAGAAATTATCAGAAAAACACAAGTTATTTATGTAATTAATATGTGAAATATTAAAACCTAAACCGTGGTGTTCTCTGAATCACCCTGTCCAATTCCCTTGATACTTGAGGGAGATCGTATATCAACATAAACTCATGCGATGTGGGTGATTTGGCTTCAAGACCTCCTACTACAAGATCAAATGCATATCCTAATCTCAGCGAATTATCCCTTAATAAACTGTACCCCAACAAGACGGAAGCAGACTCTTCTCCTCTATAGGCTAACCCCGCACTTATTTTTTTATTGTACGTGCCTATAACGCTTACATCATACGAAAAATTATTCAAAGAGACTGTTTTTAATAATATACTTGGTTCTATAGTGAACAGCGCAAAAGTGTTTATCCTGTATCCAGCCATTAAGTAATTATGGTTTTCCAAACGATTGCCAAATGCCCCGTCTCCAAAGTCAAACTCCGGCTCATTCAAATGCCTGCTGCTCGCTCCCACATAAAAGTTGCTCCTGTCATACATCAGACCAACAGCCACCTGTGTATTGATCTGGTTTTCCCTACCCCCCTGAGGTATGTTGGGATCCGGGTTTACCGGAAATAATTCGTCGTATTTCACCGTACTTGAAAAAAAACCTCCGGAAGCACCAAACCGCAACACGCCCCGTCCTATGTTCAGATGGTAAGCGAGGGAAAGGTTTACTTCTTGGTTGTTGGTAGGGCCTATGTCGTCATTGACCAGCACAAGTCCAAACCCAAGCTTTGCTTTATCCAAGCTGCCGGAAACAGAAAGCAGCTGGGTATTCGGAGCTCCCCCGGTTCCTGCCGAACTCGTATACGCTAACCATTGGCTTCTGTGCAACGCTGAAAAAGAAAGGCCTCCGTCTTTGCCCGCAAATGCCGGGTTGTAAAAGAGACCATTGTACATATAATGTGTGAATTGAGCATCTTGTTGGGCATGGGCCTGTCCCAACATCACAAAACTAAAAAAAACACAGGCATACAAGTAATTTCTTTTTGTCATGTGTAAAAGATATTTTGCATTTGAAAACCTATTCTACACATTTTAACTGAAATTACCTTGAAAAAGATTTAAAAGATTTCAGATTTTATTGGCTTTTTTGATATACAATTCCAGTGCTCCAGTCATACTTGGAGCGTTAGGAAGAGGGGCTTCAATATCCAGAATCAGGTTCTGGTCCCTTACCGCCTGAGCGGTGGTGGGGCCAAAGGCGGCTATCCTCGTGTTGTTTTGCTTAAAGTCAGGGAAATTCTGGAAAAGCGACTTGATCCCCGAGGGACTGAAAAAAGCGAGGATATCATATTTAATGTCCTTGAGATCGGAGAGGTCAGCCGCTACGGTATGATAGATAATCGCCTCTGTAAAAGCTATGTTGTTTTCCTTCAAAAAGTCCGGAATATCTTCCTTGCGGATATCGGAGCATGGGAAAAGATATTTTTCATTTTTGTGCTTTTTAAAATAATCGAAGAGGTCGGAAGCCGTTCTTCCCCCCACGAACAATTTTCTTTTCCTGATTACTATGTATTTCTGCAGATAATGGGCGGTCTGATCAGATATGCAGAAGTATTTCATGTCCGCAGGCATTTCTACCTTAAGTTCCTGACAAATGTTGAAAAAATGATCTATGGCATTTCTGCTCGTGAAAATGATTGCGGTATGATTTAATATTTCAATCTTTTGTTTTCGAAAATCTTTAATTGACACGGGTTCAACTTGGATAAACGGTCTGAAGTCAATTTTGATTTTGTACTTCTCAGCCAGTTGGAAATAAGGAGACCGTTCATCAGTAGGTTTAGGCTGTGAAACCAAAATACTTCTTACCTGGTTTAATCTGTCTTTCGTTGATTGAGTCATCTTACTATTTAATTTTCCTTTATCCCAATACCCATTTGCAAATCGCTAAAAAGGGAATCAATTCAGCGGTGCAAAGGTAAGAAAATAAATGATAAATCTTAAATTCAATTTTTTTTGTCATCCATGTAAGCAGCACCAATATGCCTATCAAATAAAATATCAAAAAGCCCAATAGCACATAAATCAAGTAGGTTTGATCCCTCATCATATCATTAGCATACAACGCGATCAGCAAAAAAATCACTGCCGCCATACCCAATCCTTTTACCCTTAAAAGAAAAAAGAAATGGGGCAGTTCAAATTTCCATAAACTGAAAATAAAAGTGTTGATTTTGATCCAAACAAATTTCAGAAAAGCGAGAATTGTCAAAAGGACAGATGCCGAGAGCCACACCAAAAACAGGTAGTTCAATTCTGCAGCAATGTATATCCCAAATACCGGGATTTCGAGGATGCTGAAGAAAACCATCAGCAACAATGATACGGCCATATTGACAAGTATCATGAAAAACAGCAATTCGGAAGAGTATACCTTTGTAAGGCCTGCGGATTCCCAAAAATCCTCAGCAGAAAACACGGATCGCGAACGCAGCAGCACGGCGAAGACCGATGGATATACGGTCCGTAATAAGGCCACTAAAAAAAGAATCAGCAATATCGCCAGAAAAAAAAATTCCTTCATCATATCCTTTTCCCTTCTGCTCTGGTCTTCCATTTCCGTGGTTGCATTTTCTCTTCCGGCCTCAGCAAATATACCCTTGCTTATAGAAACCTCATTTTTCCGGATTCTTTTTTTGAAGATAGATAACTCAAGTTGGTTGTTGCCATGGGAAAAATGAGCAACCAAATCCTTCATATTTATATACAGCACGGTATCCCGGGGGCTCACCCCCCATAATTCCCCGCCAAAAAATAGTGCTGCGTCGGCGGGCATCGATATCCTGAGGTCCGCTTGGGGGAATTTGACCAGGTCAATTGTCACATCTAACCTATCGGCTCTTTCAAAAAATTTCGCGTTTTGAGAAACCGCAATGTGGGGATCATAATTTTCCAGGACTTGCCCATATAAAAGGCAGTCAAAACCAGAAGCCCCAAAGCAAATAAACAGGGCAAATATCAACCTGATAAACTTTATCATCAAAAACGGCCAGTATAGCCAAAATGAATCCTTGAATAATTAATACCAATCGGCTGGGTATTGGATTGCCCCACAGCGTAAATAAAGTTGAACAGACCGCTGCCGGTTTCCAGACTAAAACCTCCGCCGAAAGCGACCGGCATGTCCCTGCCGGCATTGATTACATGATTTTCCAATAGACCGCCATCGGCAAAAATCAAAAAATAAGAATTGTTATCAAAATAATACCTGGGTTCAATATTCAAATAAAAATACCTTTGCGCATAAAAGTAGTTCTCGTTAAATCCCCGGATGGTTCTGAGCCCGCCCAACCGGAACAGGTCATTCAACAATAGGTTGGGATTATCCATCTCTCCCGCCCGTAGCCTAAACAACGTGCCCAACGATTTTCTCCAGTCCGCATAATAAGAAAGCTCGGTTTGAAAATAATATTGAAAGGTATTCATTTTAAGGTCCTGATAGAGGCGTTGGGGCAACCCTGTATTCTCAAGCAGTCTTTTGTTGCCCAACCCTATCATCGTTTCAGAAAACCAACCCTTCCGCGGTGAGAACACATCATCGAGCTTGCTGAAAGTGAAACTTAAACCGTAATTGTTATATCTGAAATCCGCCACATCGGGCAAATGCTCCGCCTCCGAATACCTTGAAACCGCCAGCAGGTCTCCAGCCTGCCTTCTGTTAAAAAAACTCAAATAAGTCTGAGGACCAATGCGATACCCAACATCCATTCTAAAGTCTCTGTTCAAAAAGGTGGTGTCTTCTTTAAGCAAATAAAAGGAAGCTTTTAAATCTATCTTGGAACCCAGTACAAAAGGTTCAACAGCGTTTAAACGCAGGTTTTGCGTATATTGGGTCAGCCGCTGCCAGTGAATGCCGTAATCACGGCCTTTGCCCGAAACATTGTATAATTCCAATTCGAACTGGCCCGTGACAAGCCATTTGTTTTCTTCTATTTCATTGGGCAAAACACCGATGATCCCATCCAGCGTATTCATTCTTCTATCTTCCACAGGTAGATACAAGGTGGCTTCCTCATTTTGAAAGCTCAGTTGTGGCTCGCCTGAAAGTTTGATGTAAGGGATGTTGTTGATCGCTCTGATAGACCGGTCAATTTTTTTTTGTGAAAACGGATCACCAGGCACCACCTGCAGTCGCCTTGCCAAAAAAACAGGGTTGGTTTTCGATCCACCGGTTATTTCCAGTGTATCAAATGAAATAAACGGTCCCTTGTTCAGATTGATGGCGGCTTCAAATTGTCCCTCCTGCTCCCGGATACTGTCCAGCCTGACACTGGCAAACGGAAATCCATTATTTTGGCTTACCTCCAGTAATCCCGTGAAAATATCCTGCACCTCATGGTATTTGAAAGGACGTTTTTGAAAATCGCTCAGATTAACTCTCCCTTCAAGAAAAATCCAGTCTTCCAAATTACCCCTGTTCAATGACAGCCAGGTAAACCTTTTGCCTGACTGTATCCTGGCCTGCATCCGGTGGCCCTCATGGAAAGTGTCCTCCACCCAGGCGCTGAGGTACCCCTCGGCATGTAATTCCCCCAACAATTCCTGGACATACTGAAATCTGGAAAGCGAATCCTCGAATGATAGACTACCCTGCCTGTCGACTTCCCCGAGAATGCCATATTCCAAAGTGAACCCCTCCTGGGCAAAAGCTTTACCCCCACTAGCCAGGACAAACAAAAAAAACAGGCCAAATTTGAATCTTACCAAACTCCCCTAACCTTCATTTGCAGTGTATACACAGCATCCATGGCTGTAATAAAGAGCGTCTTGCGGTCTCCCCCCCCGAAACAAACATTGGCTGTCCATTTGGCATCAATGGGAATATGACCGATTTTGTCTCCTTTGCTGTTAAAAATGGTAACGCCATCCCCGGTAAGATAAACATTGCCACGATTATCGATGGTCATGCCATCAGAACCCATTTCCACAAACAATTGCCGGTTCGAAAGATAACCATCTTCCTCAATATCATAAACATACGTCTTGTTGTCACCAATATCGGCCACATAGAGTTTTTTGCCGTCAGGGGTACCTACCAGCCCATTAGGTTTTACCAGGTTTTCGTCCACCCTAAAAAACTGCAGGCCATCTGCGCTCAAGTAATAAAGATGCTCTCCATCCTGCTGCATTTCCGGATCCCGCTCCCAATAATTTCTTTTATATAGCGGATCCGTCAGGTATATCCCTCCTCTTGGATTTATCCACAGGTCATTGGGACCATTGAGCTTTTTCCCTTTAAAATTTTCTATCAGCACCGTATGGTTTCCGTCTGCATCAAAAGACCAAAGCTGGTTTTCCATATCGGCGCAGGCAATAAGATCCCCTTCCCTGTTGAAGTACAATCCGTTAGAGCGTCCTGAATCGTCGGAAAATACACTCAGTTCGCCTGTAGAAAAAGTCCATTTTATGATTTGATTGTTAGGCTGGTCGGTAAAATACACGTTGCCAGGCCGGTCCACAGCGGGCCCCTCCGTAAAAGAGTAGCCATCTCCCGCTTTCACCACTTCGGCATTTTTTGCCACCAGGCTTTTCTTCACATCCATCTGTGCCTTCGCCGAAAATGGAATAATCGCAATAATTAAAAGTACGAACAGGTAATGATTAAGTGATTTCATGTTGATATGAATATTTTTAGCTATCCTGATTTTATCCCCAAACCGGGGCTGGTAGTCTGATTTTACAGACAAATGCTGCTGATTGCCGATGGTAAGGAGGCTATTTCCCTATACAATATTATTTTTGAAAATGTCACCCCGAAATTTATTTTTCCAAAATTAATCCAATAAACCATAAAAACTAAATCATGGAACCAATAAAATCCGCCAGCCAGTCATAGGTGTGATCTACAGATGACTTTTGCCAAACACCATATTCTTTAGGCCGGAAGGTAGTTTGCTCCAGTCTTTCTGTGTTTATTTGCATAAAATTTCCTCGAAATGGCCGGTATATACATCCATATCCCATTCTGTAAAAAAGCCTGTCACTATTGCGATTTCCATTTTAGCACCAACCGAAAAAATTTACCTGAGATGGTGGAAATGATAAAAAAAGAAATCGTGCTGAGGAAAAACTACCTGAACTCGGACCAAAGCATCGAAACCATCTATTTCGGAGGCGGCACCCCGTCCATTCTTCCCATACCTGCACTTGAGGGAATCCTGGAAACCGTCCATAAATATTATAGCTTAGATTTAAAAGAGTTGACCGTCGAAGCCAACCCGGATGACCTGGATGGGGGCACCGTAAAAAAATATGTGGATATCGGGATCGACAGACTCAGCATAGGTGTGCAAAGCTTCCACAATGACATTCTGAAATTTTATAACAGAAGCCACAACGCCGAGCAGTCCCTGAATGTCATTGACCTGGTCAAAGACGGGGGTATCAAAAAACTTTCCATCGATTTGATATTTGGTTTTCCCTATAAAGACCACAGCCTGTGGGAAAGGGACCTGGAATTGGCCATTGAAAAGGATCCCGGGCACATCAGCAGCTATGGCCTTACCATAGAATCTAAAACAGCTTTGGGCAACTGGACAGAAAAGGGCTCTTTCAGTCCCGCCTCAGAGGATTTTATGGCAGAGGAATTTGAAATGCTGCAGAAATCCATGAAGAATTCGGGATATATACAATATGAAATCTCAAATTTTGGCAAGGAAGGGATGTTCGGTTTGCACAACCGCAATTATTGGAGGGGCATTCCTTATCTTGGAATAGGCCCCGGGGCGCATTCTTTTGATGGTAAAAACCGGGGGCATAACGTGGCCCATAACCCTAAATATATCCATGCCCTGTCGAAAAACGAACTGGCTTTTCATAAAGACTTCCTCTCGCCCACCGACCGGATCAATGAATACCTGCTGACTGCCTTAAGAACCATCTGGGGTATAGATATAGACCATTTAAGAGCACTTTATCAGCTGGATATCATGACGTTGAAACAAAAGGAAATCGCCCAATTGGCAGAGGGGGGAATGATTTCCTGTAGTTCAAAAGCGATTGTGCTTACTGAAAAAGGAAAGCTTCTGGCAGATTATATTGCCTCCAGAATTTTTGTCTGAAAATTTGGTGTTATCTTTAAATCATGAAGAACCTGCCAAAAGACGCTTACAGGAAAAACCAAGCTTCTCCCCTCAAGGAGGTTTTTGAGGAATTGCTGCAGACCTACCGGCTTAAGGAAAGGTTTTCAGAAAAAACCCTTATTCACCACTGGGGAGACCTTATGGGCAAAACAGTGTTAGACAGAACCACTCATTTGTACATAAAGGAAAAGGTGCTGTATGCCAGGATCAGTTCCGGTCCTTTAAAAAAGGAACTTATGCTACACAAATCCAAGGTATTGTGCCTCATTGACGAGAGGTTTGGCGAAGGGATTATCCATGACATTGTATTTTTGTAACCCGCTTTCAGTCCTGTGCTGCAAATACCCTTCTCATTATCGCTGTGGTCCGCTCTGCCGGATTTTCTCTGATTTTCAGCTCCTCAAGCGCTATCAGTTTAAAAAGGCCATCTATTGCCATTTCTGTCACATAGCTATTCAGGTCCGGATCGATCTTCCTGGTGGTAGGGATGGCATTGTAAGCATTCACCAAATCAGAATAGTGTTTGGTAGCACCCACCTGGTTAAGGGATTGTTGGATTCTGGGCTGAAACAATTCCGTGAGCTGATGGGATGTGGTTCTTTTCAAGAACTGTGTAGCGGCGTCACTTTCACCCCTGAGAATGGAAAAGGCATCCTGTATCGTTAATTGCCTAATGGCATTGATAAAAATGGGCTTGGCCTCTTGTGCGGCATGCTCTGCGCCCCGGTTGATGGTCAGCAATACCCTGTCCACCTCCGCTCCGAGCCCGAACTGTCTCATTGTCGCTTCCAACTTTCTGATGTCTTCGGGAAGGGCGATTCTGATTAAGTCATTCCTGAAAAAGCCATCTTCTTTTGAGGCCAGATCAGCGCCGACCGAAATCCCCTGCGCCAAGGCATCCTTCAACCCATTTCCTACATCTTCGTTGGTAAGGGTAGCCTGCGAGGCCCCCTTGATAAATCTATTGACGTCGGTGCTGGTACAGGATTGTAGGCATATTATTAAAAAAGCGATCCAAATTCTCCGAAGATTTTTCATTTTCTTAAATTTTACAACAGTTTTATTAACGGTTCAATGTATTTTGATTTACAATTTTTAATATTGTATAGTTTTCTATGGTGAAAATCCCAAACATACGGATTAGTAAAATCAACCTGCTGTTGGCCACCCTTACCTGGCTTGCCCTGCTGTTTGTGAATCTTATCCATATTTTCGGAGAGATCAACCAAATGAGTACAGGTATCGCGCCGGAAGTAACATGGATTCTCGAAATTATATTTTTTATCTTGGTTTATCTTTATTTTAACGATGCAATTAATAAAAGTGAGAACAACAATTTTCTGGATCTGATCTGGAGAGCCGCCTCCACAGGTTTGATAGCCTCCGGCGTGTCCCTACTGATCATGGTATTTTATAATATTCTGGAAGGCGGCCGCCTTTATGCCGATCCGCTATTGAGGAATTTTTTCTACCATGTAAACTTCGCGCTGACCACCGTGTTCCTGATTTCTTCGACCCTGTTGTGGAAGCATCTAATTTTGTACCAAAAAAGCAAATCTGTTGTACAACAATGGCAGGCATATGAAATCATCCTGTTAATCAGCATGTTTTTTGTGCTGATCAATCAAAACAGTTTTAACTATGGTTTTATTTTCGGTCTTCTTTTTTTAATCATATACAGTGTTATACTCGCAGCAAACCTAAAATGGATCCCCTATTTGACTTTCAAGGAAAAGTGGAAATCCATACTTTTCCTGGCGATTATTATTGTCTGTACCGGATATTTGCTGCTGCAGCTATTATCCTATAGCGAGAACCACACCAGTTATATCAACCTTACGGAAAACTTGTTTTTACTGGGACTCTTTGCCTTTGTGCTGATTTACTCGGTCTTCAGTTTATTGGTGACTTTATTTAATCTCCCCACCTCTTCGGTATTTGAGCAAAAACTCACCGAAGCTGTCAATTTCCAGAGATTAAGCCAGTCTATCAAACCCGGCGAAAACGAAGAACAGGTGCTGGATATTCTTATGGACAGCTGTATGAGCGCCGCCTATGTGGATGCAGCCTGGCTGGAAATCCAACCTACAGAAGGTGAGACCAAAAAAATCGTCCATCAAAAATTCATCAGCAACCAGGAAAGGCAGCAGGTCATGGATGTGCTGGCCACGACCAAACATTTTGCTGATTATCTTAAAAAGGACAGTGATGTTAACATGGAATACCTGTATGGAAAAATCACCCATGAAGCCTACCTTTCCATCCTTATTGTTCCCATCAGGGTCAACAAAAAACTGCTGGGCAACATCTTTCTGCTCAAGGAGGTAAAGGACGGGTTTAACAAAGAAATGATCAACATCATTTGCACCTTTGTGGGACAGGCCTCTATTTCGGTAGAAAATTACCGTCTTTTGAATGAGGCCATCAAAAATGAACGGTATAAAGAGGAGTTGGAAATCGCGCAAAGGGTACAACGGAGCCTGCTTCCTTCCTCCCTTCATCACAACAGCTGTTTTGAAATTGAGGGATTTTCCGCTGCCGCAGACGAGGTGGGAGGCGATTATTATGAGTCCTACCGTTTTGATCAGGACAATTTCGCATTGATCATAGGGGACGTATCAGGGAAGGGCACCTCGGCGGCATTTAATATGTCACAGATGAAAGGGGTGTTTCACAGCCTGGTGCAGTTGAACCTTCCCCCGGTTGAGTTTATGGTGAAGGCCAACAATGCCCTAAGTGACTGCCTGGAAAAGAACCATTTTATCACCACCACCTATTATAGCGTAAATACCGCTGAAAAGGATATCCGTTTTGCCAGGGCAGGACATTGTCCCACGTTGTATTATGATGCCATAAAAGACAAAAGCAGCTATTTGGATGTCAATGGGATGGGTTTAGGAATTGTTAGAAACGAACGGTTTGTACAATATCTGGAAGAGGGGCACCTCCGTTACCATCCGGGAGACATCATGGTGATGTATACCGACGGCATTATTGAAGCCAAAAACGAAAAGGGTGAAGAATTCGGCTTTGAGGCATTAAGATCAGTTTTGCATGAAACCAAAGACCTGTGTGCCAGCCAGATAAAAGAAGAGATCATTCAACGCGTTCATCATTTTATAGGAAAAAACGCACTGCCTGACGATGATTATTCATTGATGGTGGTAAAATTCACTGCGTGAACATAAACCATTTTATAGCGTATAACTCAGTATGTTGGAAATAAATAAGACAACCGATCAGGATCATATTGTGATCAGACTGAAAGGAGAGGTAGATGCCAGCAATTCAGTAGAATTGGACGTGACGATACAGAATGCCATACATGACAATGCCAAAAAGATTCTTGTAGACGGTTCCTCTCTTGAATACATTTCTTCCGCGGGTCTGGGTGTGTTCATGTCTTATATTGAAGATTTTCAGGAGGGCGGGATAAGGTTTGTGATCTACGGCCTTAATGACAAAGTGCACAATGTGTTCCATATCCTGGGACTGGATCAGTTAATTGAGATTAAGGAAAACCAAAATGAAGCTTTAAAAGCATTATATGAAGCATGAGCTGAAACTATATTGTGAAAAAGGCAGGTTATCCGAACTCCGGTCGTTTCTTACCAAAATCCTGAATAAAACCAATCTGTCAGAAGTTGTTCAGAACCAGCTTATCCTGGCGGTGGAGGAGGTATGCGCCAACCTTATCATCCACTCCCATGCCTGCAATCCCCAGGATTCGATTATTTTAAAGGTAAGGTTTGAATCCAATAAGATCATCTTTGAAATCAAGGATTCGGGAGAGGCCTTCAATATCCTTGAATACAAATCGCCTGAACTCTCAGATGTCATTAAGGAGAAAAGAAAGGGGGGACTCGGCATATTGTTGGTCAGAAAGATCATGGATAAAATAGAATTCGAATCATCCAACAGTTACAACACCTGTAGACTTGTCAAAAAGCTGAATTCCAAATAAATGTTAAATCACAGGATATATCCCATGATTTGCGGTTTTTTATTCCCTAAAATTTGTAACATTGCAGTGAAATTTCCGGAAACTGTCCTATGAATTCTAAGCACTTATTTTTCCTTATCTGGGGAATTTTATCTGCCTGTGCTACAAAAATGCCTGTCGGAACACCTGAAGTGTCCGACGCAGCCCCGCCTTCTGAGACATTCTTGATCAAAATTGACCAAGATCCTGTCTTCCCGGATGAATTCTTGTACGTTATTTCCAAAAACAGGGATTTAAGGAAGGTGCCGGATAAAATTGACGAAAAAGAATTTGAAGAAAGCTTCAATCTGTTTGTTAACTACCGGCTGAAAGTAAAACACGCTGAAGAATTGGGCCTGGACCGCTCTGAAGAATTTGTCACCGAGTTTGAGACATTCAAAAAAGACATCAAAAAACCTTATCTTCTTGAAAACAGTCTGGAAGAAGGCGAAATAAAAAAGGCATATTCGAGAATGCAGGAAGTCATTAAAGCCAGTCATATATTGATTCAGTTTCCTGAAAACGCCAATAAAGAAGACTCTATAGCCGTTTCCTCCATGATAGAAAAAATCAGATCCGATGTGGAAAAGGGGGAGGATTTTAATGAATTGGCCTATAAATATTCAGACGACCCTTCCGCGGAATCCAACAAAGGGGATTTAGGTTATTTTACTGCCCTTCAAATGGTATCCCCCTTTGAGGATGCGGCTTATGGGTTGGAAATAGGGGAAATCTCTGATCCCGTTTTGACAGATTTTGGTTACCATCTCATCAAATTGGAAAGCAGAAAACCCAATCCGGGGGAAGTCAGGGTGTCCCATATCCTGGTAAGGACGGATCCCGAAGACCCTTCGTCAGAGGACCGCGCCAAGCGAAAAATCGCCGGTATATATGATGAACTGCAAAAAGAAGAAAGTCGCTGGGAAGATGTAGTCTCCATGTTTTCGGAAGACCAGGGTAGCAAATCGAATGGGGGGCTGATTCCATGGTTTGGAGTCGGGGCAATTGTTCCGGAGTTTGAAAATGCAGCTTTTTCTTTAACAGAAATAGGTGAAATCTCCAATCCGGTAAAAACACCTTTTGGCTTCCATATCATCCGGCTTGAAGACCGCAGACCCATTCCTCCCTATGAGGAAATGGAAGCAATGATCAAATCCAAAATCCTCAGAGACAGCCGGTCTTCACTGATCAGATCACAGGTGATGGCCATGCAAAGAGCCAAATACCAGCTTTGGGAAAACGACATCCTATACCAGAAGATAAAAACCATAGCCAGAGAAAACGGCGGGGCAGCGCCCTCTCCGGATAACTTTAAACAAAAGGTAAAAGAGGCGGGGCTTTTGGATGTTCTTCTGATAAAGACCAGTGAAGAAAGCTTCGCGGTTAAGGATTTGCTTGACTTTATCGATACTCAGAAAAAAAACATCAAACCGGATCCCGGCAATTTTTTTCAAGCCTGGTATGACAAATTCCTGGAAACCGTACTCGATGAAGCGGAAGAAAAAGATCTCTACCAAAACAACGATGAATTCAGACAATTGATCCGGGAATACAGAAACGGCATCCTGCTGTTCAACCTGATGAATGATTTGGTTTGGCAGAAAGCCCTTGAAGATAGCCTTGGGCAAATAGAATACTATGAACGTCACCGTGACCGTTATCAGTGGACAGAAAGGGTACCTGCCCTGGTGGTTAAAATGAACCAGGAAAAACAGCTTGATAAAATCAGACGGTTTCTTTCCAAAACCCGGTTCAGTGACGGGATTAAAGAAAAAATAGAAGAAGAGTTTTTACAGGACAGTCCTTTACTCTTTAGTGCAGAAAGTAATGTATATGAAATCAGCAAACACGACATTTTGAAACGACTGGATTTATCCAATAGTTTCCACGAGATTCAGCTGGAGGGACAGACCGTCTTTATCCTTTCCGGCGGGCTGATTGCTGCCGGCCCCAAAAGTTTGGAAGAAACCAAGGGAAAATTAATCCAGGACTACCAGCAGTTCCTGGAGAATGAATTAATTGCTTCACTAAAAGAAAGATACCCCGTTGAAATCAATGAGGAGGAAAAAAACAGGATCTATCAAATTGTGGTGGAATAGGATATTGGTGGGAAGCATTTGCATAGCAATCCTTTCTTCATGCGATCTGTTCAAAATAAAAACGGAAGAGGACCCGGAGGATGCCATCGTGGCATCTGTGGGTAAAATCAACCTGCATGCATCTGATATCGATTTTATCAAAAAAGACAATCAATCGGAGTTGGACAGCGCTGAACTGGTAAACCGGTATATACAAAGCTGGATCAAAAAGCAGTTGATGATCAAGGAGGCCAGCAAAAACATGACTTTGGATGAGGCCGAAATCAACCGGAAGCTTCTCGATTATAGATATGCTTTAATCGTCTACGAGTTTGAAAAAGCCCATGTGGAAAAAGTCCTCGACCGGAACGTCTCATTGGACGAGATTGAGGGTTATTATAACAAACACAAAGAAAATTTTGCCTTAAAGGAGATTATAGTCAGGACGAATTTTCTGAAACTGGAAAAAGCACTGCCGCAAAAAAGGCAAATCGAGCGGCTTCTGAACAGTAACAGGGAAAATGATCAAATGGAATTAAAAGATCTTGCCATACGTTATGCCAATAACTACTTTATCGAGGATTCTACCTGGATCAAATTTGATGACATCATATTGAATACGCCGCTGGTCCAAAACACCAATCATGTCCAATTACTCAAAAATAACAGGATAATCAATGTAGATGATGACACCTACTCCTATTATTTCAAAATACTGGAATACCGCTTACAGGACCAGGTTCCTCCCCTTGAATTCGTAAGAGATGAAATCTCAAAAATCATCGTTAATAAAAGAAGGGTGGAACATGCAGAAAAATTACAACGAGAAGTTTACAACAAAGCACTGGAAAACAATGAGTTCAGAATATATGACTAATACTTTCAGGATTTTTGCCGTCACGGCTGTCATGCTGCTTATCAGCCAGGCGGTTTTCGCGCAGGATTCAGATACCGTGGCCACGGTCGAAGCCAACCCAAAAACTCCCGATGTCAAACCCAGCGGGCAGATATTGGACAAGATCATTGCCAAAGTGGATAACCACATCATACTGGAATCTGATTTACAAAAGGCTTACTTGGAGGCAGTGTCCCAGTCCCAACAAGGGTTTGAGACACCCAGCAGATGCGAAATATTTGAATCCCTACTCATCAATAAAATGATGGTGGCCAAATCAGAAATCGACTCCGTACTGGTTTCAGATGCAGAGGTAATCATTCAAACTGACCAGCGGTTCAACATGGTGCTGCAACAGTTTGGAGGTGATGAGGAGACCCTTATCGAAGCTTATGGTAAAACCGGTGATCAGCTCAAAAGCGAAATCCAGGATGCGATAAAAGAACAGATGATCGTGAACAAAATGCAGCGGACCATCACAGAGGACCTGGCAGTCTCCCCCAACGACGTCCGAAAATTCTTCAACAATATCCCTAAAGACTCACTCCCCTTTTTCTCTGCAGAAGTGACCGTTGGGCAGATCGTGAAGAAACCCGAAGTCAACCAGGCAGAGAAAAATAAAATTGTGGAAAAACTGAAAGCCATCAAACAGCGTATTTTGGATGGTGATGCTGATTTTGCCACCATGGCCAGAGAACATTCAGAAGACCCCGGCTCAGCGGCTCAGGGAGGGGATCTGGGCTTTTTCCGAAGGGGGGAACTGGCCCCGCAATATGAAGCCACTGTCTTTTCCCTAAAACCCGGGGAAATCAGCGATCCCGTGGAGACGATGTTCGGGTTCCACATGATCCAACTGCTGGAAAGAAGGGGGAATACTTTTAATTCAAGGCACATTCTTATAAGGCCTGTGCCCTCCGAAGATGACATCAAAAAAGCAGAAAAATACCTGGACAGTCTCCGTACGTTAATCGTGGAAGAAAAAATCACCTTTGCCAAAGCAGCTAAAGATTATTCGGATGACAGGGAAACTTCGGATAATGGTGGCTTTTTCACCGATCCCGTAAATGGTTCTAACCGACTCACCCTGCGGACCCTTGAAGACCCTGTTTTATACTTCACTTTGGACAGCATGAAAGTGGGCACAATCACCCAGTCCATGCGGTACGATGATGTGGACCCGCGATCCGGTAGATCCGAACCTGCAGTAAGACTGCTCTATTATAAAGAAAGATTCCCGGCACATCGGGCCAATCTCACGGATGACTATGAAAAGCTCAAAGCCGCTACCCGCAGAAAAAAAGAGGAAGAAATACTCTCAAAATGGTTCATCGTAGCCAAAGAAGAAGTATTTATAGATATTGATCCGGACTATGACCGGTGTGAGGCCTTAAAAGACCGCTGACGCCCTTAGAGAGATATAAGAAAAACAGAAAAGGCCCGTGATGGGCCTTTTCTGTTTTTCTAATGGAGAGTTTTAATAATTGTTCCGGCTAATCTGCAGTCCCTGTTATCAAAGAAGAATGCAGCCACCTTCTGGTACGGGTATCATAGGCATTCACCGCATCCGGAAATTCTATGTATTCCTCCGTTCCGGAGTGCTGGGGGTAATAGGGCCGTAGATCCTGTCCTTGTACCATTCTGTCAAATAGCATCATGGATTTTATCTGCAGCTCCGGCTCCCGCATCTTCCAAGTTCTGAATACCTCCTTATAGTATACGATGTTCTCAGCCTCGTCCCGTTCCATAACAATACCCGTGGCCACATATTTTTCGAAGAGGCTGGGAGCTTCCCTGGAGATCAAAAAATACTCCCTTTCATTGCAGTCCTTATGATAAGCCAGAAGATTATGTTCGAGGGCATGCTTGCGATAGTGGGCGTCGAAACGGCCTTCAAACTTGTTTTCATGGCTGGCGAATTTTTTTGGGAGCCGCCCATAGTACCTTACCATAGCATACATCACCTCTTCCTTTTCCTTATCGTCCAATTGATCGGGACTGTAATTTTTTTCCTGGCAGGCGAAGCCTACCGCAAGGAAAGTCAAAAACATCAACAACTTATTCATAACTTCCTCCGCATTATTGTTGAAAAAGCAGGCCGGAGGTCATCCCGGCCCGCGTTATTTTATCTTTTGTATGCTTTAATACTCCCTGTCAACAGGGTTAAATTCTGCCCATCCGTCCGTCCAGTCAGTTCCGCCGAACGCACCGATGAATTCAACACTGGTATCAAAAAAAGCCGCTCTATTGGCCTCTTCAAATTTTGGAAGGTCAAAGCTGGCACCCGAGGCAATCATCCCTTCGCCAACCGTATAGTTGGGGTTGGCAGGGTATTGGTTTGTCAATTTGGTTCCAAAAAACCAATCCTGTTTTAATCCCAAAGCTTCATGACCGTCTTGAGAGGCGGGTTCATTGATAACCGTGTTATGTGCTTCTATGTATGCAGCGATGTTATCTACCTCCACGCCGGTTCCCGCTCTGAATTTTTCATTTGGGGCATGGAAAATATTATTAGCAATGTAACCATTTTCATTCACCGCGTATTGCTGGTAAACCGAGGGCTGGTTCATTCTCAAAGCCCTGGGGAAGCCGGTAAACACCGAGTTGGTAATGGTCACCGCCGTCCTTCTCCGCAAATCCACCGCATAGGCGAAGTTGTTGTTGCCGGGACTGGTTCCTTCATGTATGGGGCCGATAACGGTAAAATTTGAGAATGTACCTGTGGTGTACGGCTGCACATCATTGTCATTGGGGCCATTGTCACATTCGAAGGCATTGGATTCAGATTGGTCTGCATACCCTCTGTATCTCACTGCCAAACCAAACTGCACATTTCCCGAATAACCAAAATCCACGTCATAATCGTCATCCCACATCGCGAAGGAAATCAGGTTTTTTCCATCGACGGTTCCGCCAAACCATTCAAAACCATCATCGCCGCCAAAAGAAACCATGCAGTTTTCCATTTTGGTTCCTCTGCCCACGCCTCCCATGGTAATGGAGTTGGTCTCGTTGTTGGGAGAAAGCTCTATTCCTGCAAATTCCACCCTTAAATATTCGTAGATACCGGAATCATCATCATTATGGCTGTCATCATTGCTGCCAAAGGTGACCGGAGGATCTATTCCTTCAATATTGGGATTTGTCTGGTTGGTCTGGGCATTGCCGATGATTACCAAACCTCCCCAATCCCCCCTATCCCTTTCGCCAGGAAGTTGGTTGGAAGTCATCACAATAGGCTCTTCCCGTGTGCCCTGGGCAATCATTTTACCCCCTCTGTCAACAATAAGGGTTCCCCGGGTTCTTTTGTCACCAAACACCACCGTTCCGGGTTCAATGGTGAGCACTTCGCCCGATCTGATGAAGGTCTGGCCCACAATGAGATATCTTTTATCTTTGGTAAGTGTCTGCGTTTCAATATCTCCGCTCAATTCAACATATTCAGAATTGGGGCCGGGGTTAACAGGACCATCATCATCTGAACAGGAAGCCAAAAAGACCGTGGTGGCCATCCCGATGGCTATCGGAACAAGTTGGAATAATCGTTTCATGTAATTAGACATTTAAGTTTAGTTAGAATATATAGCTTATTGACGTGGTAAACAGTGTTCCTCTCCTGAACTGGAATATCGGGTTGTCCTGTTCGACGTTGATTTTGGTAGAACCGTTCAAAAAGGTGGAGTTCTCAAAAAACCGGTACTGCGCGTTGAAAACATCTTGTACACCCGCTTTCCAGGTGAATTTATCAGTGATGCTTTTACTGACTGTCAGGTCCAGGGCATGTCTGGGCAGTTCAAATATGGTGGGGAACAGATAGTTGCCTACCGCATAGATTCTCTGGCCGAAAATGTTGTATGCAGCGCCTATCTGGAAGCCCTTAGCCGCGTCATCGTAGACTAAACCTGCGTTGATGATATAGGGAGACTGCCCCTGAAGCGGTCTTTTTTGATCCTGTGAAAGATCCTCTCCCGGTCCGAAATCAACCTCGGAACGAATGACGGAGGCATTGAGATTTACCTGAAAACGGTTTAGAAATGAGGAAGCAAAAACATCCTGAAACGATTTTCTGATTTCTATTTCAGCACCATAATTAAATGCGCTCTCGGCATTGCCGTACTCAAATCCGGGCGATTCCGTCTGTACCGCAATTTTCGCTTCTATAGGATTGAGGAAATATTTATAAAAAACCCCAAAACTTATGGTTTCTCCCGGCCTGGGGTAGGTCTCTATTCTCAGGTCTACGTTATGAATATCAGCCACCTGCAACTCCGGATTACCGGTCACTGTGGCCTCCAACCTGAAATCATAATATTGAAACGGGGCTATTTCCCTGAATTCCGGGCGGTTCACCGTCTTTCCATAACCCAACCGGAACAACGTGTTTTCCGTAACGCTATAATCAAGGTTCAGAAAGCCCAGGGGTGAAAATACGGGATTCCTGATGTCCAGAGGCCCCAGGTCGTTGGCCGCATCTACCTGCTGCAGGTTATACTCCATCCTGGCTCCCCCTGAGACATTGAAAGGCCCTACCGGGTAGACCAGGGATAAATATCCCGCGGTCAAAAGATTAAAAGCGGTGTAGCTGTCGACGGGCCGGGTGCCTTCTTCTATTACCAGACCGTTCGTTCTCCTGATGTTTTCCGGGGAAAATATCCGGTCCAACGGTTGTTTTCTGATTTGTTCCCCGATTGCCGGATCGTTTCCGCCCCCCGGGTACAAATAATTGATATAACGGGCGTCAAAAGTCCTGTTCCTGTATTCCGCCAGGTACCCGGCTTTTATCTGACGTGGTTTTTCCTCCGTGCCGCCAATATCTTTGACAAAATTGATGCCGTTGGACAGGCCATATTCCCGAAGGTCTCCCCAATACCTCCCTGTTTCAAAAAGGTTGGAACTGGGCGGCAATATCATGGAAAAACCACCCTCTGATGATGCCTCATCTTCAAAACGTACCGTCCTGAACCTGCGCAAATCGGGTTCCTTTTCCGCAAGGTAGTTTACACCGGTGACCCAATTCAGTGAAGAACCGGAAGCAGGAAACTGGTGGGTGCCCTCCAACTGGCCGGAATATATCGTCCTGCTTCTGTACTGAAGCATATAATTTCTCCGCAAATTGCCTGCAAATTGCTGGTTATCATAACCTTCCCTCACCATAGTGGTGTTTTCACCGATCTGGTTAAAAAGATTTTTGAACTCTATCCGGTTGAATGCATTGATGCGGTAATTCCAATTGGTAATGATACCCACGCGGTTATCTTTTTCGTACGTGTCATCGATAAATTCAAACCGCTTCAAAATCGGGGCAGATTGATCCTCCCATGTGAAATACCTGTAAAAATCCCGGTTATATTGCTGAAAACTCTGTGATATATTGAAAGAGGTGACGGTACTCAGGCTGGCAGGGCCTCCCAAATCAAAATTTTTACCGAAACTGAATCCGGCACTCAAATCCGGGATGGCCATGCTTTCTGCCGGTAGAAAATCATTCCTAAGCAGTTTACCAGCGTCCTCCCTGCTTTGCGAAAAACGGCTGCTGTTCTGTAACACCTCTCTGTCGGGAAAACCCGATGGAATGCGGCGAAGACCATCGTCAAAACCAAGTACATCTGTTCGGGAACCCGTGGCTTGCATGTAGTTATTGAAAGTGGTCCCCATTCTGAACCCCATCCCAAAGTTCACTGAGGTAAAATCTTCTGTAAATGCATTTTTTGTATAGAGCTTGATCAGGCCTCCGGAGAAATCCCCGGGATTTTCTGGAGAACCTGACTTATAGACAAGCATCCTGTCCAAGGTGTTGGAAGGCACCAGATCAAAGGAGAAAGTCCTCCGGTCAACCTCCGTGCTGGGTGCAATGGCATTGTTGATCATCACCTGGTTGTACCTTTCAGGAACACCCCTGACCATCACAAACCGGTTATTGGTGATCGTGACTCCGGGCACCCTGCTCATCGCCTGAGCAGCGTCTTTATCCTGGGAAAGCCTCATTTGTTCGGATGAGATCCCGCTGACTACGTTCAGCGATTTCTTGATTTCGGAAATTACAGCCATTTGGGTGCTGGTTTCCCTGGCGGCTGTTACCACTACCTCTCCCAGCTCGTCTGCATCCTCCTCCAGAGAAAGATTTATGGCAGTAACCATGTCTTCCTGGACATGAACGTCTTCCAACTTTACGGTCTTATAGGATATAAAAGAAACCAGTAAGGTATATTTACCCGGTTGCACCTGACGTATTTCAAAAGAACCGTCAAGATCGGTGGCATCCCCCTGCGTGGTGCCTTCTATCAGCACATTGGCACCGATGATGGTTTCATGGGTATGTGCATCCGTAATTACTCCTTTAATCGCTCCGGTTTGTGCAATGGCTTGAGAAGAAAAAAGTAGTAAAACAATGAATAAATTAAGGTTTTTGATCATGACATTTAGTAGATTACAACAACACCACAAATGTCAACATCCAATATGAATTGGGCGGGTAGTAAAAATTAACAAATCATTAACAAAAACCGGTCGTCGGTTTCCAGGGTTACAATAACTTAATATGCTTTCCGGCCAGAAAAAAGCTGTCATCCATCTATTGTCGTGGTAGATGCCCAAGAATTTTGGAATAAAACCTGTAAATTTGTGTCTTGCTATTATTTTCAACAATATCCCCTCTCATACGGACTTACAAAGCCATGAGCATCGCTGTAAGCACTTTATATATGCCGCGTTATTTAATAGGTTGTCTGGTCTTATGTTGCTTCCTGTTAAACAGTGCCGCCTCCTTGGCGCAGGATTACCGGATCAGTTTGATTACCTGTGATCCCGGTGATGAGCTTTATTCCACCTTTGGCCACAGTGCTGTGAGGGTAGTGGAAAACGCTACAGGGAGGGATCTGGTTTTCAATTATGGCACATTTGATTTTAACACCCCCTATTTTTATCTGAAATTTGCCAGGAGAACGCTGGATTACCAACTGTCTGTCACCACCTTTGAGAATTTTCTGTTTGAATATGAATACTTCCAAAGAAATGTAAGGGAACAGGTATTGGACCTGTCACCGGGGCAACAGCAGCAAATAGTTTCCTTTTTGCACACCAACTATTTGCCGGAGAACAGAAAATACAGGTACGATTTTTTTTATGACAACTGTGCCACCCGGATAAGGGATATGATGGAAACGGTGCTGGGAAGCAACCTTGCCTGGAACCCAGACCCAGATCCGGATGAGAAGACTTTCCGCAATCTCATTGACGAATATGTGTACCCATTGCCCTGGTCGGACTTAGGCATAGATTTGGCTCTGGGGGCGGTCATTGACCAAAATGCCACAGAATGGGAAAAACAGTTTCTGCCCGATTATATGGAAGCTGCTTTTAGCAGGGCCACGATTATCGGTGATGGGCCTGAACGGCCATTGGTGAAAGAAAATCATATAATCTATGACTTTCCCGATCGGACGAGAGGGTCCGGTTCCCTTCTGAACCCTTATTTAGTCTTTTGGCTTTTGGCGATCATTGTGGGGGGATTTACTTATTTGGGCTTCAAAAGGCGAAAACTGTATATTGGGATGGATATCGGTTTGTTTGGCGCTTTCGGGATATTGGGCTTGGTAATTGTTTTCCTTTGGTTTTTCACAGAACATTCCCAGACCAAATACAATTGGAATATGTTATGGGCCTTTCCCTTTCATTTGGTTTTGGCCTATCATCTTGCATTTCATAAATCCCGCAACTGGATAAGACACTACTTGTTGGCCGCCATGATTTTGGCGGATCTGGCCTTGGTTATATGGATTTTAGGATTCCAGTCCTTTTATCCGGCTATACTTCCTTTGCTTTTGGTCATCATATTACGCACCAATTTCCTTTATTATAACCTGTACACTTTCAGTAATTTACCAAAAAGGCAGGTTAAAGGCAAAACTATTTCCGGATAGGCTGACGTTGTTTAAAGTAACAGAAAAAATTATGGGATTTGAAATCATTTCGGATTATGAGCCTACCGGCGACCAGCCAGAAGCCATTAGACAACTGTCAGAAGGGATTTTGGATAATGAACCAGCCCAGGTGCTGTTGGGGGTTACGGGTTCAGGGAAGACTTTTACCATTGCCAATGTTATCCAAAAAGTACAGAAACCAACCTTGGTATTGAGTCACAATAAAACCCTCGCCGCCCAGCTTTATGGGGAGTTCAAGCAGTTTTTTCCGGATAATGCCGTGGAATATTTTATTTCCTATTACGATTATTACCAGCCTGAGGCCTTCATACCTACCAGCGGCACTTATATAGAAAAAGACCTTTCCATTAACGAAGAAATCGAAAAACTGAGACTTTCCGCCACTTCCGCCTTGCTTTCCGGAAGAAGGGATGTTATCGTGGTGGCGTCGGTGTCATGCATTTATGGTATAGGCAACCCTGAAGAATTTGGCAAAAATGTGATCAAACTACAGGAAGGGGATAGAATTCCCAGAAACCAGCTTTTGTTCAAGCTCGTGGAAGTACTTTACAGCCGTTCTAACGGTGAACTCACCCGAGGGACTTTTAGGGTAAAGGGTGACACCGTGGACATTTTTGTGGCATATGCTGATTTTGCGTACAGAATTTACTTTTGGGGCGATGAGGTTGAAGCTATCCAAAGGGTGGATCCTGCTACGGGAAAGAAAATTTCGGACGAAAGGATCATTACCATTTTTCCCGCCAACCTGTTCGTGACCGGCCGGGATGTCATTGATATAGCCATCAGAGAAATTCAGGATGATCTTATGGCCCAGGTGGGCTTCTTCGAGAGGGACATGAAGTTGATGGAAGCCAAACGGCTGAAGGAAAGAACGGAGTTTGATTTGGAAATGATCCGGGAATTGGGTTATTGCTCCGGTGTGGAAAATTATTCCCGTTATTTTGACAGACGGCAGCCCGGGATGAGGCCTTTCTGTTTGTTGGATTATTTTCCGGAGGACTATCTGATGGTCATCGATGAGAGCCATGTCACGGTACCCCAGATCAGAGCGATGTGGGGAGGGGACCGCTCCAGAAAAGTCAACTTGGTGGAATATGGCTTCCGGCTTCCATCCGCGCTTGACAACCGCCCCTTAAAATTTGATGAATTTGAAGATCTTGCCAGCCAGGTGATCTATGTAAGCGCCACGCCGGGGGACTATGAGCTGACCAAATCCGAAGGAGTGGTTATCGAGCAGATTATAAGGCCAACAGGCCTTTTGGACCCGCTTATTGAAGTACGGCCCAGCGCCAATCAGATCGACGATCTTTTGGAGGAAACAGACCAGACGATCAAAAACGGATTCAGGGTACTGGTCACAACACTCACCAAAAGAATGGCCGAGGAGCTGGACAAATTCCTTACCAAAGCCGGGGTGAAATCCCGTTACATCCATTCAGAGGTAAAGCCTTTGGACAGGGTTGAAATTTTACGTGAACTCAGACTTGGGGTTTTTGATGTGCTTGTAGGGGTAAATCTTCTCCGGGAAGGTCTGGATCTGCCTGAGGTGGCCCTTGTGGCCATATTGGATGCTGACAAAGAGGGTTTTTTACGGAATGAAAGAAGTCTGGTCCAAACCATCGGCAGGGCTGCCAGGAACGAATTCGGCCGGGTAATCATGTATGCGGACAGGGTGACGGAGAGCATGAGGGTAGCCATAGAAGAAACCAACAGAAGGAGATCCAAGCAGCAGGCTTACAATGAGGAACACGGGATTGTCCCCAAATCTGTGGTGAAATCCCGGGACAGGATCCTGGGCCAAACCAAAGTGGCAGACAGCAAGAAAAACGCAAAAGTATATATTGAAAGGGAGGTCGGTGAAGCCGATGTGGCTGCGGATCCGGTAATCCAATACCTTAGCCGGGAAAAACTGGAAAAATTGGTCCAGCAGACCCAAAGAAGGATGGAAAGTGCCGCCAAGGAACTTAACTTCATGGAAGCTGCGAGGCTAAGGGATGAATGGCTGGGACTCAAAAAAAGATTGGAAGAACTAAACCGGGGACTAGGATGAAAAAGACGGTAGGTATAATTTTTTTAATGATGGGAATCTCTGCAATGGCCAAGGCCCAACAGGCAGAAGGCAGTTATTTGTTGTCCGGTGCCGGCGACTTGGTACGGACGGATTTTCCGGGGGTAATCACGAGGTACCAGCTGGCAGGAGAGCTCAACTATTTCCACCTCTATAACCTCTCTTTCTCGGCGGGTTATGAATACAATCACCACAGACCCAACCAGGTTTCAGTAGGTTTGCGGTTTTATCCGTTAGAACCTGTTTTTCTTAGAGCAAGAGGACTGATAGGTTCGGATTCAGATCTTGCCTTCGGGGTAGGCTATACCCATAATCTCACGTATAGGCTTCGACTTGAGGGCATGGTGGATTATTATGCCATTACCCATGTGGCAGGTCTTAGGGCTGGTATAGGAATATTGATAAACTGAGAAAAATGACACTTCAGGAAGTTGGCAAAATGGCCCGGGAAGGTGAAGGCCTGCACGTAGAATTCAAAAAAAAAGCCACCTATCCGGAAAAAATAGTAAAGGAGATTGTGGCTTTAGCTAATACAGATGGTGGTTATCTCCTGATCGGCGTAGATGATGATGGCACGGTAAGTGGTCAAAGATTTATCGATGAGGAAGTTTATGTCATGGACAAGGCCATTGAAGAACTTATTTTCCCGCCGCTAAAATTAGACAAGGAAATTTTTACCCTGAATCCTAAAAAAGGAGTGGCTGTTTATAAAATCCATAAAAGTGACAGGCGTCCCCATTTCATATATGAGGACAAAAAGAAAAAGGCTTTCATACGGGTTAGGGACAGAAGCATTCAAGCCAGCAAAGAAATGTGGGAAATCCTAAAAAGGCAAAAACGGGAGGAAAACATCATTTTTAAATATGGAAGAAAAGAAGAGATACTGATGAAAGCGTTGGAGTCCAGGACCTACATTACCCTGAAGGAATTTATGCAATTGGCCAAACTGCCTGTCTACATCGCTTCCAGGACATTGGTCCGTTTGGTACTCGCCAATGTTTTGGATGTAATACCCCAGGAATCAGAAGACAAATTTGTAGCTAAGACCCACCAGAAACTGCATCCACCGCTTCTTTGATCAGATCCACTTCAAAACCTCTGAACATCAAGAAACGGTTTACTTTCGCCTTCTTTTTCAGCAGATTGGGCTCCTTGGTCAAGGACCATTTCCGCTTGGCCAGATAATTTAAAGTATCGAGGTATTCATCATCCCCGATCAGGTCCAATGCCGTCGCGATATAATGATTCGGAATATCCCTCATTTTCAATTCCTGCCTGATGCGGAGCTTGCCCCATTTCTTGATGGTGAAACGTCCCCTCACAAAAGATTCGGCAAATCGCTGCTCATTGATAAAATCCTCATCCGCCAGTTGGGTGATGATCTTGTCGGCCTGTAGAGAGGTTATTCCATAATCCTCCAATTTATTTCTGACTTCAGACAAACAACGTTCCTGGTACGCACAGTAAGAAGCGATACGCTGTTTGGCCCGTATGACGGACATTTTCTTTTTTGACACTTGTCCGGGGTTTTCTTTTTCTGGAATGGACATTTTCTTAATTTTAGCCTTCCGTAAAACAACGGTTATCCAAACCAAATATATAAATCTTAAAGCGAATATCATGCGAAAAAAAATTGTTGCAGGTAATTGGAAAATGAACTGTGATCTTGATGAGGGCCAGAAGTTGACCTCTGAGATTGTAAATATGCTAAAAGATGAAAAAATAAACGATGTGAATGTGGTGTTAAACCCACCGTTTCCACATCTCCACCTTGTCAATAAATTAATTCAGGGGGTTTCAAGGGTCTTTTTGGGAGCACAGAATTGTTCGGATAAAAACTCGGGGGCATATACAGGAGAAATCTCTGCTTCCATGCTCAAATCCTTTGCAGCTTCCTATGTGATTTTGGGCCATAGTGAAAGAAGGGAATATTTTGGAGAAACCAACGCGTTGCTGACCGAAAAAGTGAAACGGGCGCTTGAAAACGGTCTGAAACCCATTTTCTGCTGTGGAGAGCCGTTAGAAATAAGAGAATCGGGGGATCACGAATCTTACGTCACCCAACAGCTTACAGAGAGTCTTTTTGGTTTTTCAGAAGAAGAAATCAAGAACATTGTCATTGCCTACGAACCCATTTGGGCTATAGGAACAGGAAAAACCGCTTCTTCGGACCAGGCTCAGGAGATGCATGCATCGATACGAAAACACATCGCCTCCAAATTCGGCCGGGAAGTGGCCGAAGGGATTTCCATCCTCTATGGAGGAAGCTGCAAACCCGATAATGCCAAAGAGATATTCTCTAAGCAGGATGTAGACGGAGGACTGATAGGGGGAGCTTCCCTAAAGTCACGGGATTTCGTAGAGATTATAAAATCATTTTAAACATTATTAAGAAAGATCACCGTGTCTTCCCATCAATGCCTGGCCGGACCCTTTCTTGCCAGGCATTTTAAATTTCAAATCCCATGGAGTACCTCGAATTTAAAATACGTTGCTTGGAGCCTTACAGGGAGATCCTCATGGCAGAAATGTCGGAGATAGGGTTTGATGCATTTTTGGAAACCGAAACCGGGTTTGATGCATACATAGAGACCGCTTCGCTGAATCGGACCGAATTGGAAATCATTTTCCAAAAATACAGCCGTGAGGCTTCTTTGAGTGTTCGGGAGGGGCTTTTGCCTAAAGTCAACTGGAACGAGGAGTGGGAGAAACATTATGAACCCATCATAGTGGAAAACAAGGTGTATGTGAGGGCGGCTTTCCATCCCCCCCAACCGGGATTTGAGTATGAAATCATCATCAATCCCAAGATGTCTTTTGGGACAGGCCATCATGCCACTACCTATTTGATGTTACAGGTACAGCTGGAATTGGATCATAAAGGAAAAAAAGTCATGGACGCCGGTTCCGGCACAGGTATCCTTGCCATCATGGCAGGTAAATTGGGAGCCACCGAAATACTGGCTTTTGATATTGATGCCTGGAGTGTGGAAAACGGCAATGAAAATTTCCAGATCAACGGATTTGAAGATATAACCATGCATACGGGCACCATCCGGCAAATTAAGCCCCATGCATGCTTTGATATTATCCTTGCCAATATCAACAAGAATGTTTTATTGGATGAAATGGAGGTATATGGCTCCTCTCTGGCCGATAACGGGCATTTATTGTTAAGCGGCTTCTATGAAACAGACATCCCGGACTTAAGCAAAAAAGCCACTGAACATGGACTGGTCCCCATCAAACATTGTACAAGGGACAACTGGGCTGCACTTGTATTCAAAAAAGGCATGAAGGACTTTCATCAAGATTGGTAGCCACCCAAAACGATGGGATGGCAGTCTTACCTCAAAGGGATATTGCTAAGCAAATATCAACGTACCTTGGTATAATAAATTTTTAACTTGAAACCGTCCTTTGGAGCGACGTATTCACGCATGGACCTCTTAAAAGCATCGGATCCCACCGGTGCGCTTTGCGTACTTGGGGTATTGGGATATAACAACAGATCTGTTTTAACCAAACCGGAACGGTACAGGGCATTGACGTAGGAGGTTATCTGATTCTGAAAGATCCTGCTTTCACCATTAAAAACGAGCGAAGTCTGATTACCCGCAGAAGGCACTGTATTTCCCTGTTGATCAATACCCGTCTGGCTTTGTCTCTCCCCTTGTACGGCTACAGCCGCACCGTCTGACCGGGTATAGATGCGGTTGTTTTCATCCGAAAAATACATCACGATGTTTTGTATAGGTCTTTTATATTCAGGGAATGTCTGCACTGGTCCTGCTTCCATCGTGATCTGGTTAAAAGTTATGTTACTCAGGGTATCCAGAAAATCATGTAAGGGCTCCATATCCAGTTTTATCATCAGCCCCAGGTTCGCCTTACTTCCCACCCGGTCGCCCGGTATGTCAAATGCCCTGCCTCTCTCCGTAATCACTTCTGTCGGGGTACCACTGCGGTCACTCCTTACATGGTTAAAGTGACGGGATTGGATCGTGTTGATAGGATAAGTCCGGGAAACAGTATCTTCATCATAGTGATAATACAAGGTTATCCCCGTGCCTCCGCCCGTAGCCGCTGCCACGGTCACATCCTCTTCGGGGTTTCCGGTGATGGCAATTCCGGGAAAGTATTCTCTAAATGAAAAAATATTGGCAAAAACCCCGTCATTGGAGGTTAACCGATCAAACAGATCCATGGCAAGATCGGGATTCAGGTCCATGACCAGTGTGTTGACAGTATCCGGTTGCAGGATAAAAGAACCGGAAGCAATCGTTGCTTCTTCAAAGGGAAGAAAACTGTTATTGTAGTAGGAAGTGTCCTGAATTTGTTCAAGCAACTTATGTACTTTAAAGGACTTCACTTGGTCAAACTCCGTGCCTGCAAGGTCCACCACATTGATACTGAATTTTGCAGAATCAAAAATAGCTTCCTGGTTTGGCTTGGTGCCGCCGGGATTAAAAGAAAGCCTGCTGATTCCTATGGATTCCGTGGTTCCGAAAAACGGGCTGATGTCACCACCGACCACCAATCTGCCCTGGTTGGTGGTATTAAAGGAATCATAAAGCACCATAGAAGCAGAAAGGGGTATTTCTGTATAGAAAACCCCTATCTGGTTGGAATCCGGGTCCAGCACCAACCCTATTTCTGAAGGGTCGGTACAAGAGCCTACAAATGCTAAGATCAGAAATAAAGCACCTGCCAGCTTAGCCGGCAAGGTCTGTATAAATATTGTAATAACTTTCAAATAGCTGTTCTTCTTCTTCACTGTTGATTTCAAGCTGTTTTTCTTTAGAGGTTTCTTTGATCAGATTGTTTAGATTTTCGGAAATATCCTCCCCTTTTATTACTACATCGGAGTATTCCATCCCAATTTTAAGAAAACCCTCATAATCCTTGGATTTCAATGGCGCCAACAACT
This sequence comes from Negadavirga shengliensis, assembly GCF_042652345.1. Lineage (NCBI taxonomy): Bacteria > Pseudomonadati > Bacteroidota > Cytophagia > Cytophagales > Cyclobacteriaceae > Negadavirga > Negadavirga shengliensis. Next base: position 319,281 of record NZ_JBHSJJ010000005.1, on the reverse strand, counting down.
GATCGTCAATATCCACCATTTTGATTTTCTCAAACAAATCGTCCCCAAATTTATGACTAAATCCGTTATTATATATAGCGAACACGGATTTTGTTTCCTTAAACAGGGGCTCGTTTTTATAAGTGGTTTTCAAATATAATGGGATCAGGCTGGTCATCCAATCATTACAGTGCACCACATCAGGAGCCCACCCCAATTTTTTTACGGTTTCGATAACGCCTTTGCAGAAGAAAATGGCCCTTTCGTCATTGTCTTCATAAAATTTATCCTGTTTGTCAAAGAAAACACTTTTTCTTTGGAAATAGTCTTCATTGTCTATAAAATAGACCTGTAGCTTCGCGTTGGGAATGGAGGCCACCTTGATGATCAAAGGTTTTTCCTCTTCACCCACTGAAATGTTTATTCCAGAAAGCCTCACCACCTCATGCAACCTGTTCTTTCTTTCATTGATCAAACCAAATCTTGGAACAAGAATACGGATTTCCATCCCCTTTTCCTGCATGGCCTGGGGCAATGCCCTTACAAAATTGGCGACTTCAGAAGTTTGAAGGAATGGATTGATTTCACTTGCAACGTAAAGGATACGAAGTTTAGACATATCTTGTGTGTTTTGTTAAGGGATATAACGGGACTACAAATTTACAAAAAAAACCAGAAAATCCCATTGTTTTTCTCCAGAATGATATACTTTTGCACCTATTTTGCTGTACCAACGCCTTAGTAGTCTTGGAAATTCTGCATACCATATCAGCTGTTAGATCTGCTTTAAAGCCCCTTAAGGCTACCCATAAAACAATAGGTTTAGTACCCACAATGGGCGCATTGCACGAAGGTCATTTGGAACTGGTTAAAAAATCAAAACTTTATTCCGAATTTACCGTGGTGACTATTTTTGTGAATCCCATACAGTTCAACAATTCCGAGGACCTGGAAAAGTACCCCCGGCAGCTTGAAAAAGATTTAGAAAAACTGCGTGCGATAAGTGTGGATTTTGTTTTTATACCTGAAATAAGTGAGATTTATCCTCATCCCGTAGGACTGACTTTCCAGTTCGGTGATCTTGAGAATCTACTTGAGGGCTCCTTTAGACCTGGCCATTTCAATGGCGTAGCCATCATCGTATCCAAACTGTTCCATATTATACAACCCGATAGCGCTTTTTTTGGACAGAAAGACCTTCAACAGGTGGCTGTTATTAAAAGGCTGGTGAGGGACCTTTCCTTTGACCTGGAGATCAAAGTCGTTCCTACCATGAGGGAGCCTGATGGTCTTGCCTTATCTTCAAGAAATCTCAGGCTCAGCAGCGAAGGAAGAAAAAACGCCAAAGTACTCTTTGAGGTGATCACTGAGTGCAGGGATGAACTTTTGAAGGGTGAAAATTGGTTTCAAATCAGGGAAAAGGCAAAACTAAAACTGGATGCCACCCCCTCTGTAAAACTGGAATACCTGGAAATGGTGCTGACGGATGAATTTAAGCCTGTGGATGTTTTAGTTCCCGGAGAAAGCCATTCTATATGTATAGCCGCTTTTGTGGAAAATATCAGACTGATAGACAACATTAATTTCAGTCCGGAAAATAATATAAATTAAACCATGCATATCCAGCTCTTAAAATCAAAGATCCATAGGGTCAGAATCACCCAGGCTGAACTACATTATGTGGGAAGTATTACCATAGATGAAGATTTGATGGATGCTGCCAATATCATTGAAAATGAAAAGGTACAGATAGTCAATATCAATAATGGAGAACGTCTGGAGACTTATGTGATCAAAGGAGAAAGAGGCAGCGGCGAAGTCTGTCTCAATGGACCCGCAGCCAGGAAGGCTCAGGTCGGGGATATTGTAATCATCATTTCTTACGCCTCCATGGATTTTGAAGAGGCGAAAAAATACAAGCCCACAGTGATATTTCCGGATGATCAAAATCGTTTGATTTGAGAAACAGGGCAAAAAAAACCCTCCAAGTGGCTTTGTCTCTGGCAATTGCCCTGACCATTTTTTACTATTTATATAAGGACATCCACTTTGAACAGGTCAACACAGTTCTCAAAGAGACCGTCTTCCTCTGGATCATTGTTTCAGTCCTGATTTCAATAGCAGGTTATTTTCTCCGCGCCTGGAGATGGAAATTGCTGATCGAAGCAAGCGAGACCAAAACCATCAGTACATTAAAGGCTTTTTGGGCGCTTATGTTTGGGTACCTCGTCAACCTCCTGGTCCCTAGGGCGGGAGAGCTGGCAAGATGTGCCGCATTAAAAAAAACAGACCGGATGGATATGGGAAGGCTCCTTGGCACCGTCATTTTAGAAAGGTCTGTGGATCTGATCTTTATGATGGTGGTGGTTCTTTTGGCTTTTATGTTGGAAAGCGAACACTTTATAAAACTTTTTGCCGAGCTGGTCTCTTCCGAAACCCTCTTGCGGTTTACACAGGATTATGGCTTGTTCCTGGTCATTTCCGTATTGCTTGTGGCGGCTTGTCTTTTTGTCCTTGTCAGGATTTTCCACCAAAGCAGATGGATCAGGAAAATTAGGCAGTTTATAAGACAGTTTGTCAGTGGGCTGACTGCCATTGCCAAAGTTAAAACCCAGGGAGGATTTTGGTTGTCTTCAGGGATTATCTGGGTAATCTATTACCTGATGATGTATTTTCTCGCCCAAGCAATGCCCTCCACGGCATCACTGGAGGCCTCTTCTGTGCTGATGGTGATGGTAATGGGCAGCATAGGCATGATCGCACCCGTTCAGGGGGGCATTGGGACCTTTCATGCCTTGGTAGCCTTTATACTCCTTTTTTACGGCATTGCGGAGGAGCAGGGCAAGATTTTTGCAATGGTCGTCCATGCCTCCCAGATGCTCACCATACTCTTACTGGGTGCAGCAGCTATGGGGGTTTTGTTAAAATATCAAACCAAAGTAACCTTATAAGAATTAGTATCGTTTAGAAATCAAAAAAATACATAACGAATATGGGAATTATATTAATTGTAGTGGTATTTGGCGTCTTGGGATATGTGGTAAGCAGCAAGCTGAAGAGCAAGTTCAGGCAATACTCCCAAACAGCTTTGGCAGCAAATCTTTCAGGAAAGGAAATTGCCGAGCTGATGCTTGCCGACCATAATATCCATGATGTAAGGGTAAATTGCGTTGAAGGACAGTTGACGGACCATTATAATCCTTTGGACAGAACCGTCAACCTGAGCCCTGACGTGTACTATGGAAGAAATGCCGCCGCTACAGCTGTAGCCTCTCACGAATGCGGACATGCGGTGCAGCATGCCACAGCCTACAGTTGGTTAAAGCTGAGGTCAGCCCTGGTCCCCATCCAAAACGCCAGCGGCAAAATTCTGAACATCGTTTTGATTGCTTCCCTTTTTGGGGGAATTGCCTTATTTAATCTGCCCTATGAGGCAATAGGAGCCATTATCGTAGGTTCTTATGGCGTATTGACTTTATTTACCTTGGTTACTCTCCCCGTGGAGTTTGATGCCAGCAATCGGGCCCTCGCTTGGGTACAAAACAGGGGTATTGTGACTTCCCAGGAATATGGAATGTCCAAAGATGCCTTAAAATGGGCCGCTATGACTTATGTGGTAGCTGCATTGGCTTCTCTGGCGACATTGGCCTATTATTTCTTTATTTTCTTTGGGAACAGGGATTAAGCCGTCGGTTAATCTTATCGATTTAAAGAGGGGCTATCATTGCCCCTTTTTCTTTTTTGGCGTATATTAAAAAAAACAATAACAAAATCAGATATGAACTTCCAATTATCTGAAGAACAAACAGCAGCAAGAGATGCCGCCAGGGATTTTGCCAGAAACCATCTGCTCCCCGGCGTGATAGAAAGGGATGATAAAGCCTCCTTCCCGAAAGAGCAGGTAAAGCTCATGGGGGAAATGGGCTTTATGGGCATGATGGTGGACCCTTACTACAACGGAGGAGGTATGGATACCGTTTCTTATGTGCTGGCAATGGAGGAGATTTCCAAGATTGACGCCTCCTGTTCGGTGATCATGTCTGTGAACAATTCGCTGGTGTGCTGGGGTCTGGAAAAATACGGAAGTGAGGCCCAAAAAGAAAAATATTTGCGGCGTTTGGCCACCGGTGAACTCTTAGGTGCTTTTTGTCTCTCAGAACCCGAAGCCGGGTCAGATGCCACATCCCAAAAAACCACTGCAGAAGACGGGGGAGACCACTATCTTTTGAACGGGACAAAAAATTGGATTACCAATGGCGGTTCCGCGGATATTTACTTGGTAATGGCCCAGACCGATGCTGCCAAAGGCCACAAAGGGATCTCTGCCTTCATTGTTGAAAAGGCCTCAGATGGATTTGTGGTGGGAAAAAAAGAGGACAAAATGGGCATCAGAGCTTCTGACACACATTCACTGATGTTTACAGATGTTCAGATCCCCAAAGAAAACAGGATAGGGGAAGAAGGCTTCGGTTTCCGTTTTGCCATGGAGACGCTGAACGGAGGGAGAATCGGTATCGCGGCTCAGGCATTGGGCATTGCGGCCGGCGCCTATGAACTTGCGCTGGGTTACTCGAAAGAGCGAAAGACATTTGGAAAGCCGATCTGCGAGCACCAGGCCATACAGTTCAAACTGGCGGACATGGCAACCGAAATAGAGGCGGCCCGTTTATTGTGTTTAAAAGCGGCCTACCTGAAGGATTCGGGGTTGGATTATTCTCAGTTCAGCGCGATGGCCAAATTGTATTCTTCAAAGGTGGCTATGGAAACGGCAACCGAAGCTATTCAAATCCACGGTGGGTACGGCTATGTGAAAGAATATCACGTGGAAAGACTCTTCCGGGATGCAAAAATCACCCAAATCTATGAGGGCACATCGGAGATTCAAAAAATAGTTATATCAAGAGGCCTTTTGAAATAATTGGATATGGAGCGGATTTTTAAAAATATATAGTAATTTTCATATCGAAATTTAGTTTATTTTAATTTTTTCTTTAATATTGTCATAAGAAATTAGAAAAATAATATACTTTTACAAAAATAAATCTAAAGGCACTTATCATGGAATATTACAATAAGGTAATAGAGTCTGTTGGGGTCAGGTATATTAGGGGAAATAACTTTAAAATTGAGCGGCCTGTCACGATCACGGACTATACTGACGTGGAAAACACCGCGATCCTTCTTCACAGGGGCTCCCTAAACTTCGGTGATGATCAGGAATCAGTTAGTGAAGGGGAAATACTTTTTATACCGGCAAGTAGACCTACCCGTGTTTCATTCGGCACGGTGACGAAAAGAAATGAAACGACTAACGAGAACTTCTTGGAAAACAAGAAAAAATACCTTCAAACTGTGAGTTTCAAGGAAATCAAAAATCTGGAGGATGACTGCATTACTTCAGTGACCTTTGAAGCAAAGGTTTTTGATGTGGTCAACTTTTTCAATTCATTGGGGATTCCGGCATTTGTTATCCGGTTCAATGACAGGGTTGCCTCTATCATTGAGGATATTGTCAAGGAATCCGAACAAAATACCCCGGGTAAGGAGCGTGTAATGAAAATTTACACGGAACTCCTGGTTGTAGAGTTGGTACGGCATATTCTCAAAAACAGGCTCTTCGTGGAGGAGCTATCTACCAACAGTACTTATTTCAAAGACCCCAGACTTATCGATATGTTCAACTATATCAAGAAGAACATAGGCGGGGATCTTTCCAACAAAGTTTTGGCCAAAGTGGCGAATGTCTCTGAAGATTACGTAGGCCAGTATTTCAAAATGCTGACCGGAATCAATCCTCAGGATTACATCGAATATCAAAGAATGGAAGCTGCCGTGGAACTGCTCCGCACCACCAAGAAAAGCATCAGAGACATCGGTAAGGAAGTAGGATACAAGGACACCGCATACTTCTGCCGAAGATTCAAGATGATGTATGGCTTGCCGGCGGGAAAAATGAGGCGAAGAGAATCGCTAATTAACGTTCAGTGATGCATTAGACATTTTAGCATATTGTACAACCTCGGTAAGGATACCGGGGTTTTTTTCTGCCCCGTTGCCAATGACTACCACGTCCGCTCCCGCATCCCATGCATCTTTGGCCTTTTTCGGGCAATTGATCCCCCCTCCTACAATCAAAGGACTTGCCGTATCCCTGCTCACGGCTGCGATCAAATCCTTTGAAACAGGATTTAATGCACCACTGCCAGCATCCAAATAGAATAGCTTTAGCCCAAGATACTTCCCGGCAAGTGCTGTAGCTGAAGCCAGGTCCGGCTTGTCATTGGGAAGAGGAAGCGTCTGGCTCACGTATTGCACGCTGGTCATGCTTCCCCCATCGACCAATATATAACCTGTCGGGAGAATCTCCAACCCGCTTTTGGCCAGGGCAGGGGCGGCCATCACATGCTGGCCGATCAAAAGGTCAGCATTTCTGCCTGAAATCAGGGAGATAAACAAAACGGCATCTGCTTCGGGAGAAAAATGCGTGGCATTACCGGGGAAAATAATTATGGGGATATGCATGACATGCCTTCGGATGTATTGAACGGTTTTGCTTACATCCGCAGGGTCTGTCAAACTCCCCCCTACAAACAGGTAGTCCACATCCGCTTCAAGGGCTTTGTCTAAAATAGGGCGTAAAGAAAAGATTTTCCCCGGATCTATCAATAGCGCAGTCGCTTTTCTCCCTGTTCTTCTCAAGGCGAAAAAGCCCTCTAAAATGATATTATCTTTCTTTGCCACCTGTAGCTTGGCTTTTTGCGATCAACTTTTCCAATAATTTGTCCTTTCCGTAATCAAGTAAGGTCCAAAGTAGCCTTTTCCTCAGATTTCCGAAAAAAGAATATCTTTTTTTCCTTCTCTTTTTTCCCTTTTTCCCCCTGCACCCTCTCCTTTCCAAAAATTCATCGCGGGAGGCTTTGGGCTTCCGTGGAGATAAAAGCCTGAACATCCCTACCGATACCAATCCTGTCAGCAAGGCCACGCCGGCCACTTTTACATAAATTTCAGAATCCTTCTTAAGCTGACCCAATTGCATCTGGAGGGTTTGTTCCAGTTCTTCAGATTTCCTTTTCAGTTCCTCACTCATAGGTTACCTTCTTTTCTTGAACAAAAATACAAAACTGGCCAGGGAATTTTTAAGATTAACCTGAAGAACCGAGGAATTACGGATAATATAAAGAATCAACAAAATCAACAAATAAATGGCCGCAACCATCAGAAAACCTAAATAAGGGCTGGCATACAGCTCGCCAAGGTAGAAGGCGAGAGATATACTGCAAAAAAGCAAAATAAAAAGGGAAGCTAAAACCATGGATACCAGTACAACTACGCGGGCGACAATTATACCCAATTCATCCTGGATCTCATTTTTCAAAATTTCAAACCTGATTTCTATGAGCTTCTTGATAGTGGTCACGACTTCAGAGATACTGATCATCACAAAGTTTTTTTATGGTTGAGTATTAAATAATTCAAGATAATATTTTTTGCATCAAAAACCTTGCTGAAAACACCACTATTTTTCTACCCCGCTTCATCCTGACGATAATTTTCGTACATTAAAACCATTTCCAGTGCTTTTTTTAAGGCTGTATTGATGGGAAAAGTCTCATGCCCTAAGGACGGGTCAATGTTGTGGAGTCTTTGGTAATAATGAGAGGAAATGGGGACAGGAAGCGATTCATTTATGGCATTTTGTGCCTGCATATACTGATCTTTCTTGTCTTCCTTTATGCTTTTGCAGGTAAGGAGTTCTAAATTACCGTTTTTGTCCCTGCGTGCGGCTTGGCCAAAAAGCCTGCAAATCAGACCTCGGTTTCTGTAATCCGTACAAAAACCCCTGTCATTGGCTGAAATCATCTGTTTAAAGATGATACATACATCCGTATTCGACGCATTATTTATGGTTTCCAGCAGACTGTAAGCGCTCCCATTTTGGTATGCATGGAGGGCCATGGGGAGGAACTCCAGGACAGTGGCAAAAATGTCGGGTTTTGTGCAACACCTTCCGCATCCGGCAAGACACTGCAATTGGCTCTTTTCCAAAAACTGGCGGGCCTCGACTTCCAGTTCCTCAAAAATCCCTTGGACCTCGAGGGATTTATCATGGAGATTCATTAGTCACCTAATTACATGCGAAATTATCCAACAGAATATTAGCAAACAATAAGCCTTGTATTTTTTTATTTCGGACAGCAGCGGTACGCAAGCAAAAATGGGATGAACGACGATATAATTAAATTACTGGCTTTTAGTTTTTAAAATTAATATGCTATTTTGAAAAACTGAATCTCATGTTTTTTCAGCATCAAAGAGATACATTATGATAGGAAAAAGGAGGGCACAAAACAGCAATTTACAGCGGGCTTTCAATCATTGTTGGTAATAAATTGAGCCGTTGGGCCGGCTCAAAGGAAGGACAGGGTGGCATTGGCTAATAAAGCCATTGTTGGCAATGATGCTCTGAGGGTTTCGTTATGGAATAGGAAACAGCCGAAGAGATTATCATAAGTAGGTTTTACGGCAGACATTTAATATACATCAAATTATTAAAACTTGGTATCAAAGCACATTTCGGTCCTTTATAGCCTTATAGGGCTTCTGTTTTTAGTGATAGGTTTTCTGGTTTATGAGAGAAACAACAATGGGGCCGGTTCCTGGGTGGAGGAGCTGGAAGCAAGGCCTCAAGCCTATTTTCAGGAAGACAAATCCACGACATTCCCCAGGGTTCGGATATTTGAAATTCCTGAACGGCCTGTATTTGCCGAAGAACCTGTACCCATCCATCTGCCAGACATCCTTGAACGGTTCGAGCGCGAGCTATATGTCAATGCCTACTGGGAATCCAACACCCTTTTAATGATGAAACGCGCCGGCAAGTTTTTTCCGTACATTGAAAAGACATTGAAAGAAAATGGCATACCTGAGGATTTCAAATATGTCGCGCTTATCGAATCCGGACTCATGAATGTGGTCTCCCCTGCCGGAGCCAGGGGATTCTGGCAGCTTATGGAAGGCACGGCCAAAGAGCTTGGGCTGGAAGTAAACAAAGAAGTAGATGAAAGATATCATTTTGAAAAGGCTACCATCGCTGCCAGCAAATACCTGAGATCCGCTTATGGCAAATTCGGCAATTGGACAAGTGTCGCTGCCAGTTACAACATGGGAATCTCGGGATTGACGAGAAGAAAAAATGAACAATTGAGCCCGGATTACTATGATCTTTATCTCAATGAGGAAACCAGCCGGTACATTTTTAGGATTCTTGCCATGAAAGCGATTTTTGAACATCCTGGAAAATATGGGTTTGAATTACAGACGGATGACTTGTACAAACTCCCCCTGCTAAGAGAGATAAATGTTACGGAGTCCATCCCCGACCTGGCTAAATGGGCGGTACAAAACCGTAGTAACTATAAGGAGTTAAAGCTGCACAATCCATGGCTTAGAAGTGATAAACTTTCTGTAAGAAAAGGCCAATCCTATACAATAAAACTCCCAGTTTGACTTAATTCTTCTTAGAAAATGGCAGTTGGATAAAATAATATCTCTATCTTAAGCGAATGTATAATACCCATTTTAAGATGAGAGTTAAGAGACCATTGATCCTACTGCTGGTGTTTGCTTCGGCCATTTTTATTTTGTTTCAGGTCATCCCTATGATCATTAATTGGTATCTGAACCAAAATGCCGCCAAGATCGTAAGGGATATGATTACGCGGGGATATGATTTTGCCGGTCATGAGGTGCGGTTCGGAAAAATCAGGTTTGATTACGACTATAGGGGCACCTATCTTCAATTGAATGATGTAGAGATCATCCCCGGGGAAACACTCCAGGAAAAGGATAAAATCCGGTTTCATCTAAATTTTGAAGCGGCAAGTTTAACCGGTTTCAAATGGATTGATTTTTTACTTAACAACAGTATTAAACTGGATTCCGCCTATATAGAAAATGTATCATTGGAAAGCATCACCCCTCCGTTGGAGGCTTTGGATCTTGATAACAGTGATAAAAAACGGGGCGAAGGCGAGGATTATAACAAAATATCCATGAACCACATCCGTGTCAACAGGGTTTCTTTTGACAATAAAGACAGCTATACCGATTCAACCCGGCTTTCTATCAAAGACCTTTTTCTTTTTGCGGATGATTTTGAGTTGACCAAAGAAGATATCAACGATCCTGAAGCCCTTTTTTCAGTGGACAATGTAGAAGGATATATGGATCAAGCCGTTTTGCATTTTAATCAATATAGGAATGCGCTTTTGGCCAAAGACCTGTCGTTCAATACCGAAGACCAAAAGATGATCATTGAAAAGGTTACGTTGAACAACAAACTGGGAAAATATGAATACACCGGGCAGTTTGAAAAAGAAACCGATTGGATGGAACTACATCAGGGAAAGGTCCAACTCGGTGGCATGGATTTCCAAACTTTCTTTAGAAAGGGACATATCGTGGCTGAAAGCCTTACCTTGGAGGACCCTGAGCTGGAAATTTTCAGGGACAAACGCAAACCGGAAGACAGGGAGCGCAGACCCAAAATGATTCACGAAGTTGTAAAAGAATTGCCCAAAAAAGTCAGAGTAGATAATGTCATCATTGAAAATGCTTACGTTTCTTATGAAGAAAGACCGGACAATGACGCGCCCAGGGCCGGTAAAATTTTTTTTGATCAGATTAACGCGACCATCGGCAAGGTGACCAATTTTTCTGAGGATTTAGAAAAAGATGACCGCATGGAGGTGAAGGCCCGGGGAAGGTTAATAGGCAGGGCAAAAATAGATTTGAAGGTAACCTATTTCATCAATGACGAAAAAGGAAAGTTTTTGATGAACGGGAAAATCGGCAGCATGATGCTCAATCCATTGAATGAAATGATTGAGCCGGCTACCCAAGTGGCTATAAAAAGCGGCTGGGTAAATGATGTTTATTTCAATATCGAAGCCGATGACATTGACGGTCATGGAGATCTCATCGTAAAATATAAGGACTTGGAAATCGAAATTCTCGATAAGGAATTTGGAAAGAATCAAAATATATTGCGGAGAATAGGGTCTTTTCTCGCCAACAAGGTGGTCATAAAATCACAAAACCCGACAAAGCGAGGCACACTTAACGAAGGAGCGGTATACTTTAAGCGCAGACAACATAAATTTATCTTCAATTATTGGTGGCATCTTGTATTAAGCGGCCTGAAATCCACCATCACGGGAGAAACAGAGAAAGAAATGCGGGAAAATTCCGGCAAATGACTCGAAAAATTTGAACCATATTTTAGCAAGTGGGTTTATTTTACTTATAGATAAGGCCTTTTCCATATCTAATCCCTAATTTTGTGAAATCAAATTTGCTTCAGCGGTTTACCCTTTTATGTCAGCACATACGCAGCCAGAACGAGAATCTATAGAGATATACGGTGCCCGGGAACACAACCTTAAAAACCTGGACATCATCATTCCGAGAAACAGCCTCGTGGTAATCACAGGCTTAAGTGGAAGTGGGAAAAGCTCCCTGGCCTTTGACACCATTTATGCGGAGGGGCAGAGGAGATATATGGAAAGTTTCTCCGCCTACGCGAGATCTTTCTTGGGCGGAATGGAACGCCCTGATGTGGACAAGATCAATGGCCTGTCTCCGGTAATTTCCATAGAACAGAAAACCACCTCAAAGAATCCCAGGTCCACAGTAGGCACGGTCACTGAAATATATGATTTCATGCGCCTTTTGTACGCGAGAGCAGGGGAAGCTTACTCTTATCTTTCCGGGGAGAAAATGGTGCGGCAGACCGAGGATCAGATCATCGAACAAATATTTCAAAGCCTGAAGGGCAAAAAACTTTCTATCCTTGCTCCTGTAGTGAAAGGAAGAAAAGGCCATTACAGGGAGCTCTTTGAACAGGTGCGAAAAATGGGTTTTTCCAAAGTGAGGGTGGATGGTGAAATACTGGAGGTCATCCCCAAGATGCAGGTAGACCGGTATAAAATCCACGACATAGAAATCGTAGTGGACAGGGTTGTGGCAGATCAAAGCGACCGGTACCGGATTACCCAGTCCCTGAAGACAGCCCTGCAGCATGGAAAGGGCATCATGATGCTTTTGGAGGAAAACGGTAAAATCCATCATTTTTCGAAATACCTGATGGATCCGGTTACAGGCCTCAGCTATGATGAACCTGCCCCCAACACCTTTTCATTCAACAGTCCATACGGGGCATGCCCTACCTGTAACGGTCTTGGAGTCATAGAAGAAATCACCCAAGAAAGCATTATACCAGACCCCAATTTAAGCATAAGCAGAGGCGGTATCGCACCTCTGGGAGAATACAGAGACATTTGGATCTTTAAAAAAGTGGACGCCATCCTTAAAAGGCATAAAGCCAGCATAAGCACTCCCTTGGAAAAGCTGAGTGATGAGGTGATTCACATCTTGCTATACGGAGAAAAGGTGGAAGTGGCCGTGGATTCTGTCAAATACCCTGGCACCAAATGGAACACCACATTTGAAGGCATTGTGAACTTTCTTCAGAAACAGCAGGAAGGCGGCTCTGACAAAATCCGTAAGTGGATCAGCGATTTCACTACTACCACAATATGTCCTGATTGTCAGGGGTACAGGTTGAAAAAAGAGGCCTTGCACTTTAAAATCGCCTCCAAACATATTGGTGAACTGGCGGAAATGGATATCCACCACCTGAGCCAGTGGTTCGAAAACATCGAACCAAGAATGACAGACAAACAACGGCTCATTGGGGCTGAAGTACTCAAAGAAATCAGAAAGAGAATCGGGTTTTTGGTGGACATCGGTTTGGATTACCTGACCCTAAACCGGCCATTAAGAAGTTTATCCGGAGGAGAAGCCCAACGGATCAGACTGGCCACCCAGATCGGCACCCAGTTGGTCGGCGTTCTTTATATATTGGACGAGCCGAGTATCGGCCTTCACCAAAGGGACAATGTAAAGCTTACCAAAGCCCTGAAAAATTTAAGGGATCTGGGAAATTCAGTGATTGTGGTCGAGCATGACCGGGATATGATGCTTGAGGCTGATTATGTCGTGGACATTGGCCCAGGCGCTGGAAGACATGGGGGACAGATCGTGGCAAGCGGGACACCCCAGGAAATATTGAAATCCGGAAGCGTGACCGCACAATACTTGCAAGGAATCAGGAAAATCGAAATCCCCTTGGAAAGGCGGAAGGGGACCGGAAAGAAACTTCAACTAAAGGGGGCTTCGGGACACAATCTGAAGAATGTAAACCTGGAAATCCCTCTGGGCACCATGATCTGCGTCACCGGGGTTTCAGGGTCCGGCAAGAGTTCTTTGATCCATGAAACCTTGTACCCCTTATTGAACAGCCATATTTATAAATCAAAAAGGGAGCCTTTACCTTATAAAGAAATAAAAGGGCTTCAACATCTCGACAAGGTCATAGAAGTGGATCAATCTCCTATAGGAAGGACACCCAGATCCAACCCGGCTACTTACACCGGGGTGTTCACGGATATTCGTGCCTTGTTCACCGAACTTCCTGAAGCCAAAATAAGAGGATATAAGCCTGGGAGATTTTCATTCAACGTGAAAGGCGGCCGCTGTGAGGATTGTGAAGGTGCCGGAATGAAACTTATTGAAATGGATTTTTTGCCTGACGTGCATATCCCCTGTGAAACCTGTAAAGGCAAAAGATACAACAGGGAAACGCTGGAGGTAAGGTTTAAAGGCAAATCCATATCCGATGTCTTGGACATGACGGTGGAACAGGCTGTTGAATTCTTCGAAAACCAACCTAAGATTCTCAGGAAGATTCAAACACTGCACGATGTGGGCTTGGATTATATTACCTTGGGCCAGCATGCCACCACCCTCTCGGGAGGTGAGGCCCAAAGGGTAAAACTTGCTACAGAGCTTTCCAAAAAAGATACCGGGAAGACTTTTTACATTCTGGACGAGCCCACCACCGGGCTTCATTTCCAGGATATTGAAATGCTGCTTAAGGTACTCAACAAGCTGGTGGACAAAGGCAACACCGTATTGATCATAGAACATAACCTTGATGTGATCAAAATGGCTGATCACATCATAGATTTAGGACCTGAAGGAGGTGATAAAGGCGGACAGATTGTGGTGACAGGAACCCCGGAACAGATCGCCACCTGTGAAGACAGCCATACCGCCAGGTTTCTCAGGGAAGAGCTTGCTGCATTTGAAAAGATATAAGTTTTTAACCAAACGCACCTATCCGGCCTGGCAAAAAGGAGAATAAAAGGCGGTGAGATCTTTCCATAATCCCTTACCGTTTTTATCCAGATTTCATTTTACGAAAGTGGAAAATAGAAGGTTAAAAAATTTTGTTTTAAACTAAAAACAAAATATATTTAATCACTTTTCCACTTTTCGATGATGATTTTTTACATCATATGGCTTTTTAGAGACCCCAGGTCTGTATACCGGTTGGCGAGTGTATTTTTTGTATTCTTGACGGTATCCTTGTCTTCTTATGCCCAGATCAATCTTACTTCGCAAACTTATAAAAGCAACCTGCCCCAAAACGGGATTGGAGATTGGAATGATCTGGCCACCTGGTTGGTTTGGAACGGAAATGATTGGGAAGCGCCTCTTGCCGTCCCTGATAGAAACAGCGACGTGTTCGTACTCAAGGACAATGAAATCAGGTTGACCGGAACGGAAGAAGTCCACCATCTTTATCTGTACAGCGCTTCAGAGCCGGGCAAAAAACTTAACCTTCAAACCTACGGGTTGCATGTTTATGGTGCCCTGAGGTGTTTTGAAACAGATGAAGATGATTTTGTCATCCGCCAGACTACATCCGCATTGACCGACTGGATCTATCCTGAAACCGGATCCATTGTTTTCAAAGGCCCTTCCCGCACAGTAGTGGATCGCGATTCATGGAGCGGTAACAATGGCAATAGCAGATTTAATGTGGTTTTCGATCCGGATCCCGGGGCTGAATTAACCGTCAATTCGGTTTTCAAGTCCAATGGGTTTCTTATAAAAAGCGGAACCGTAATACAAACCGTTAATTTCGCAGGCATCCCGGCTACCTCTACCTTTTCCTTCAATACAAACAATATATTTGGGACAGAGGATTATGGATCTTTAAAGGTTGCGGCGGGAGCCACCCTCATTACAGAGGGAAACGGCGCTTTCGGCCCCATCATTTCCCGATCCAGCTCAAAACCAGCCTCCTCTTTGATCCTCGAAGAGGGGGCTAAGCTGGTTTTTTTGGGCGAACAACCCTTGATAGAAGCGGCGGACGTAAAACTGGAAGGGTCGGTTTACTATGCATCGGAAAGCTCCGTCCAGGAATTTGCCGGCAGTACCCTGCCCGGCTCCCAGATGGTCCGGCGATACCACCATGTCTTTTTCCAGGGTTCTGCAGAAAAAAATTTACCAGACACGCTTGTGATCACCGGCGACATGCAGAGGCTTTCCGGAGGAGCGATCGGAACGCAGACCTCTTCATTATTCGTCACCGGAAACGGCGATCAAATCATGAATATCCCGGAACTAACCTTGGAAAACCTCTTGCTTGACAAACCTTCAGGAACCTTTCATGCCATGCAGGACTTGGAAGTGAAGAAACATTTTGTGCAGACCGCAGGGGACATTGATTTCCACGGACGATCATTTACCATAAACGGAGATGGGGACGGAGGCTATCTCTATTCATCGGGAACCTGGTCCGCCTTGGCGTTCTTTCACTATCAAAATCTCCCGTTGAATTTACACGACGGCAATGCCAGCTTTCCATTTTTCGATAGGGAAATCATCGCACAGATGACCATGGTGCTACAGGGTACATTGACCCAGCCGGGACAACATTTGATGATTAGGTATCGGGAAATTCCGGGTGTAAACTGGAATGCGGGTTTTGAGGACAAGGATGGCACACCGGTATTATATCACCTTCACAGCTATTTTGATGTTTCCGGAACCACAACCGATACAGATTTGATTGAAGTCAGGGTGTTTTCCGATGACATGGTTATTGACCATGAATCCGATTTGAGGATGGTGGCCGATGGGCAGGCTGCAATTGGCACTCACCTTGACGCATCCTGGATAGGCGGCAATCTCTGGACAAGGAGATCTTTGGAATTTCATGAGCTAAGCAATACCACCCTAACCATAGGCAGCACAGGCGAATTAACGATTTTACCCCTTGAGTGGACAAAATTTAAAGCCACCGAAACAGCCGGCGGGACGCTGTTATCCTGGGCAACGAAAAAACATGAGGAGGCCACGTTTATCGTCTTTAGATCCATTGAACCGGAGTCCTTCTTTGTTGCTATAACCACCATCCCCGCCCACCCATCCTCGCCCGGTTTTCAGTTCCTGGACAACACGTATTCCGGTGAAGGGCCCGTCTATTATCAAATCAAAGTCTTGCAGCACGGAAAGGTGGTCAGCGAAAGTCCCGTCATCCGGTGGGTGCCTAAAACCGCCCTTACACCTTTATCTGTTCTGCCAAACCCCTATCAATCCGGAAATTTGAACATTCGGCTCGGGAACGCTTTTATCCCAGAGGAAGATGTTCTTTTTCAGATAATGGATTCCCAAGGCAAACTGACTTATACCTGGTGCGGAAAAGCAGAAGAACTTGAAAAAAGCACTTTAAAGCACATGACCGCATTGAGTCCCGGTCTATATATCTTATGGTTTAGGGGTGAAAGGCATACACAATCCACAAGATGGATCCGGGAGTAAATCTGAGAAAGAAGTTTTTTGGATATAAATAGGCATTTATAAGAATAAGCGGTATTTTTTGAACCTGATCTCATCCAACCATCATACTGTTACATGGCTTTTATCATTATTGGATTAAGCATACTTCTTTTGGTCATACTTATCGTTTGGGTCAAAGTTGAACCCTTCATCGCATTTCTCATCGCTTCCTTGCTGGCAGGCCTTTTTTTGGGTATACCCTTGGAAAACATAGCAGGGGCTGTACAAAAAGGGATTGGTGATTTACTAGGATCTCTGGTCATCGTTATCACCCTGGGAGCCATGCTGGGTAAAATCGTCGCCGACAGTGGGGCCGCCCAAAAGATCGCGGCTTTTTTGATGAAGGCTTTTGGAAAAAAACAACTGCATTGGGCCATAGCACTCACAAGTTTTGTAGTGGGTATTCCCCTGTTTTTCAATGTAGGATTTGTCTTGTTGGTGCCCTTGGTTTTTACGGTGACTTATCAATTCCGCATCCCCGCAATGACGGTGGGAATACCCATGCTTGCGGCATTGTCTGTGACCCATGGGTTGTTGCCGCCCCACCCGGCACCGGTGGCATTGGTAGCGCAATTTGATGCCAACATGGGCCTTACCCTCATCTATGGACTGGTATTGGCAGTACCCATGATCATCATTGCCGGCCCGCTTTTGGGCAAAGCACCTTTCCTGAAAAAAATGGAAGTAAAGCCCCTGGAAATCTTTATGGGGAGCCCAAAGGAAGATACAGCGCTCCCCGGCTTGGCAAACAGCCTTATATCCTCTCTTTTACCCGTGTTTCTGTTGATATCCCTTTCCTTGTTATCCCTGAAATTCGACCCTGAACATCCCGGTTTTGCCTTCCTGCAATTTATCGGCAATCCTTCAGTGGTCATGCTGGTCTCGTTAATCTGGGCCACTTTTAGTTTAGGGGTGACAAAAGGTAAAAGCATTAAATCCATTATGGACGGGTATACCCTTGCGGTCAAGGACATCGCCTTGATACTCCTGATCATCGCCGGCGCAGGTGCCTTTAAGGAAGTACTTGTTGAAAGCGGCATAAGCGAGGAAATCGGTACGATGCTCCAAAGCTGGGAAATGAATCCGCTGCTATTGGGATGGATCATTGCCGCGATCATCAGGATATCAGTCGGATCCGCGACGGTGGCCGCTCTGACGGCCGCGGGAATAGTAGCTCCCTTGATGGCGGCTGGAACCGTCAATCCGAATTTAATGGTACTCTCCATAGGCGCTGGCAGCCTGATTTTATCCCATGTAAATGATGGCGGTTTTTGGCTGGTAAAAGAATACTTCAATCTTTCCATCCAACAGACACTGCAATCGTGGACCCTGTTGGAAACGGTAGTTGCGGTTTTGGGGCTGTTGGGTGTGTTGGCTTTGGATTTTATTCTTTAACTTAGGTACTTTTAAAAAAATCAATAACCATGGAAAATTCATCAGCAGAAAGCAGGCTAAAATCATTGGGACTGACGCTCCCACCCGCCCCTCCTCCGGGCGGTGTATACAAACCCCTTTTGATTGTGGGAACCCAACTGTATCTTTCCGGACATGGTCCTGTACTCAACGACGGATCATTGATGTCTGGAAAGGTGGGCATAGACCTGGATAAAAAAGAAGGCAAGCAGGCTGCCCGGCAGGTTGGCCTGACCATGCTGTCCACCATTCGCACCCAGCTTGGAAGTCTTAATAAAATCAGGCGGGTGGTCAAAATATTGGGAATGGTCAACAGCTCCCTTGACTTTGGAGAGCATCCTTATGTCATTAATGGCTGCAGCGAGTTGTTTGCCGATATATGGGGGGAAGAAAACGGCATCGGGACCAGAAGTGCCGTCGGTTTCGGATCCTTACCGGGCAATATCCCTGTAGAAATAGAAGCTATGTTTGAGCTATATCCCTGAGGAGTATGTCAGCAAAATGGTACGAAACGGAACACGCAGCACAAATAGACAGCCCTGCCCTCCTGATATATCCAGACAGGGCGAAAGACAACATTGATAAAGCCCTAAAAATGGCCGGAGGGCCTGAACGTTTACGCCCTCACGTAAAGACCAACAAAGCGGTACAGGCCTGTCAGATGATGATGGAAGCAGGTATCACCCGGTTTAAATGCGCCACGATAGCGGAAGCAGAAATGCTGGTCATGGCTGGAGCCAAAGACATTCTCCTGGCTTATCAGCCCGTCGGCCCAAAGATCGAACGGCTTGCCAAACTTATTCAGTCTCAGCCTGCGGTAAAATTCCGATGCCTCATTGACCACATAGATGCCGCCAAGCAAATCAGCCGGAAAATGGCGGAAAATGACCTGATGATCCAGGTATACATAGATTTGAATGCGGGCACCAACCGCACCGGCATTTCTCCGGGCGCTCCGGCGGAACAGCTGTATCACCAAGCCGGAAAACTTCGGGGAATCTCCGTAGCCGGTTTTCATCTTTATGACGGTCACCTTCGGAATCCCGATATCAACCTGCGCAGGCAGGAATGTGATGAGGGTTTTCGGCCTATTGCTTCCATGTGGGCCAAACTGGAGGAGGAAGAGAACACCTCATTGGAAATGATTGCCGGAGGGACCACCACTTTTCCCATTCATGCCCAGAGAAACAGGGTGACCTGCAGTCCCGGCACTTTCATTTACTGGGACAAAGGCTATGGAGATGTATTGCCGGAGCAGCCGTTTCTGCCGGCCGCTCTTGTCATGTCGAGGGTTATTTCTTTGCCCACACCCGGACTTATCTGTTTGGATCTGGGTCATAAGTCCATCGCTTCAGAAAACCCCATTGAAAAAAGAGTCACTTTTCTCAATGCACCTGACCTGAAACCTGTCAGCCAAAGTGAAGAACACCTGGTAATGGATGCAGGTGAAGGGCATGATTTTAAAATCGGTGATGTGTTATACGGCGTGCCCTATCATGTTTGTCCCACGGTTGCCCTGCATGACAGGGCCACTGTCATAAAAGGGGGTAAAATAGCCGAAGAATGGCGGATCATCTCAAGAGACCGGAAAATCAACTTTTGACCATGTCAGTGCATAGAACATTCACATAAAACCTGTTAGAAAACAACGTATGTTTACCATAGATGCCCACCTGGATTTAAGCATGAACGCCCTGGAATGGAACAGGGATCTTCAAAAAACAGTGGAAGAAATCAACAATAGAGAGAAAGGCTTGACCGACAAGCCCGACAGGGGCAATGCTACCGTCTCTTTGCCCGCATTAAGGGAGGGCAATATCGGGCTGGTGGTGGCCACCCAGATTGCCCGCTATGTGGCACCGGACAATCCGCTGCCGGGCTGGCATTCCCCTGAGCAGGCCTGGGCACAGACTCAGGGGCAGCTGGCATGGTACCAAGCCATGGAAGCAAAGGGGCAAATGACGCAGATCAACAACCTTGAATCCTTGGAGAACCATCTGAAACTGTGGACCGGAAACGGCCCGGTAGCCGCCAAACCCATTGGCTACATCCTTTCTCTGGAAGGGGCTGATTCCATCATCGATCTCAGCTATCTGGAAAAATCCTATGAGAGCGGGCTAAGAGCGCTGGGCCCGGCCCATTATGGCCCCGGCCGCTATGCCCAAGGCACCGATGCCACTGGCGGGATGGGGACCAAGGGGAGAGAATTATTAAAAGAGATGGAGAAACTCAACATCATTCTGGACGCCACCCATCTCTGTGATGACAGTTTCTGGGAAGCCATGGATCATTTTTACGGTCACGTGTGGGCCAGTCATAACAATTGCAGGGCCTTGGTAAATCACAACCGGCAGTTCAGTGATGAGCAAATCAAAGTACTTATACAAAGGGACGCTGTGATTGGAGGAGTATTGGATGCGTGGATGATGGTTCCGGGCTGGGTCCGGGGTGTCTCCCAGCCGAAAGAAATGGATTGTGACCTGGAAAAAATGATCGATCACATGGACCATATCTGCCAATTGGCAGGCAATGCCAACCATATCGGTATCGGGTCTGACTTGGACGGCGCCTATGGAAGAGAACAAAGCCCCTATGACCTGGAAACCATCGCCGACTTAAAAAGAATACCGGACATGCTTTCCAAGAGAGGCTATACAGAAAATGACATCCAAAAGGTAATGCATGGGAATTGGCTGAAATTCCTCAGGAATGCCTGGACATAGCATCCAACCCAATCTCGTGTCGTATTTAAAGCCCCATAGACCTTGAGTCCATGGGGCTTTTTTTAACCCTCCAGTTGTCCTCCGTTCCTTATGGTATGTCTTCTAACACCCATACGCCCCTTCACTTTAAGCCAGGTTTTCCCGCTCCCGTGCGCGATAAAGTCAATATATTTTTAATATTTATTAAAAAAAGTTAAACAAATTATATATTTTAAAAGTGAAAAATTGGAATATAAAAAATATCAAAATGAATATATCAATTTAATAAAGATTATTAAAAACTGATATACCAATAAATATAACTCCGCTATCGTTTAATAAAGTCTAAATATTTCTTCAAAAAGAGTTGTATTTTTGTTTAATATAATTTAATTTTATTTAAACAAAACTAAAACAACTATGACCACGCTGGAATTCAGTTACTCTCTTTACAAACTTACCAAGTCGCTGAAACCCTTTGCCCTCAAGCTGACGAGGGATATGGATGATGCTGACGATCTACTTCAGGAGACGGTGTTGAAGGCGTTTACCAACAAGGATAAATTTACAGAGGGCACCAATCTCAAAGCCTGGCTCTACACCATCATGAAAAACACATTTATTACCAGTTATCAACGAATGGTTAGAAGAGGCACTTTTGTGGATACTTCCGACAATCTGCATTTCCTTAACTCAGGAGGTACTGTCGTTGAGAACCGTGCTTTAGGGGCGTTTGCCATGAAGGACATCCATACCGCCATTGACAAACTGGATGATGTTTATAAAACCCCGTTCATGATGCATGTCAGAGGGTATAAGTACCATGAGATCGCGGACAAATTAGACCTCCCCATAGGAACTGTTAAAAATCGTATTCATATTGCAAGAAAGCTGCTGAAGGAAGGGCTGAGTATCTATCAAGCCAAAAACTGAGACATGTCTGAAGAGAAAGTTGTGGTGATAGGGGCTGGTTTTGCCGGGTTGTCCGCAGCCACCCATCTCGCAGATGCGGGGGAAGATGTGGTGATATTCGAAAAAAACCAAAGCCCGGGCGGCAGAGCGAGGAATTTTGAAGCGGAAGGATTCCACTTTGACATGGGGCCAAGCTGGTATTGGATGCCCGATGTCTTTGAAAACTACTTCAAAAAATACGGGAAAAAACCCGGAGACTACTATCAACTTGTCAGACTGAACCCCTCTTATAAGGTTTTTTACGGTGTAGATGATGCGATGGAATTACCTTCAGCACTAGCGGAATATACAGCTGCCCTAGAAGTTCTGGAACCGGGGATATCCGAAAAACTTCACCGTTTTTTGGAACAGGCCGCCTATAAATACCAAGTGGGGATCCATGATCTGGTCCACAAACCCAGTCTATCCCTTACGGAATTTGCCAGACTGTCACTTGTTAGGGATCTTCTCCGGCTGGACCTTTTCCAACCCATGTCCAAGCATGTGAGGAAATTTTTTAAAAACGGGAAGATCATCCAATTAATGGAATTCCCGGTGCTCTTCTTAGGGGAAACGGCCCAAAATATCCCTGCGCTCTACAGTCTGATGAATTATGCTGATATCGTACTGGGGACCTGGTATCCCATGGGAGGAATGCATGAAGTTGTCAAAGGAATGGTACAGCTGGCTGAAGAAAAAGGAGTGGCGATCCGCTTGGGAGAAGAAGTCACCCAAATCAATGTCCATGGCGGAACCGCCCATTCCATTACCCTGTCCAATGGGGAAAACATCCGCTGCAAAGCCATCGTGGCGGGAGCCGATTACCATTATGTCGACCAGCAACTTTTGGACAAACCGTGGAGAAATTATTCTCCGCATTATTGGGAAAACCGCACCTTGGCGCCATCATCTCTGCTCTTCTTCTTAGGGATCGACATCAAATTAAAAAACCTTCAGCACCACAACCTATTTTTTGATGAACCATTGGAAGCTCATGCTGATGCCATTTACAAAAAGCCCCGATGGCCCGAAAGACCACTTTTCTATGTGTCTGCTCCTAGCGTCACAGACCCCAGCGTGGCACCTCCTGACAAAGAAAACCTTTTCATCCTGATTCCTCTTGCCCCGGATCTGGAAGATAACGAGGCGATCCGGGAGAAGTATTTTCATATCGTCATGGACAGACTTGAAAAGCTCACCAAACAAAATATCAGGCAACATATCACCTACAAACGGTCCTATGCGCACCGGGATTTCAAAAAGGATTACCATGCGTACAAAGGCAATGCTTACGGTCTCGCCAATACATTGTCCCAGACCGCCATCCTGAAACCCTCATTGAAAAACAAAAAAGTACCGAATCTGTTCTATGCAGGACAACTAACCGTTCCCGGCCCTGGTGTCCCTCCTTCACTTATCTCCGGGGAAGTGGTAGCCAAGGAGGTAATAAAGAAACTGAAAGCATAACCTTGACCCTGTCCACCCATGAAAGATCCAAAGATACTTTTTGAAAAAACTGCCTTTGAATGCAGCAAACTGATTACCCATCGCTACAGCACATCATTCACCATAGGCATACAAACACTGGATAAAACCTACCAGGCTCCGATTTATGCCATCTATGGTTTTGTAAGGTATGCAGATGAAATCGTGGACACCTTTCACGATCAGGACAAACAGCGGTTACTGAACGATTTCAGAACGGCCACCTTTTCCGCCATCAATCAGCAAATCAGCCTAAATCCAGTATTGCATGCTTTTCAGATTACCGTCAACAGGTATAAAATAGAAAATGAATTGATCGATGCGTTTCTGACCAGCATGGAAATGGATCTGAATTTCAAGAATTATAATGCTGCCAACTATGAAGAATACATACACGGTTCTGCAGAAGCCGTGGGATTGATGTGCCTTCGGGTTTTTTGTAACGGCAATCAGGAAGCGTATGACAGGCTGAAATATTCCGCCTGCAAACTCGGAGCTGCTTTTCAGAAGGTGAACTTTCTCAGGGACTTAAAAAGCGACTTTGAAGACCGGGGCAGGACGTATTTCCCGGGGATAGATTTCGACGGTTTCAATGACGTTGTGAAAAAGGAAATAGAAAAAGACATCGAGCGTGATTTCCAGGAGGCTTTAATAGGTATCAATCAGCTTCCTAAAGGCGCCTATTTAGGCGTGAAGATAGCGTATGTTTATTATCTAAAGCTTTTCCACAAAATCAGGAGCATGTCTTCCCAGTCCGTGATCGGAAAAAGGATCCGCATTCCCAACGCCAGAAAAATCGCTCTCTTGACGCAAACCTACTTTAGGACTAAAATGGGGCTAACCTGAGCAGGATGGAAAATTATTACTATCTGGGTTTGTTGGTTATCACATTGGCTTACCCCTTGCTTCAATCATTTGAACGCAGGATACAATATTACAAAAAGTGGTACGCTCTCGGTCCGGCTGTTTTTATTCCGGCGGCGCTTTATATTTATTGGGATCATTGGTTCACGGCGATAGGCGTTTGGGGATTCAATCCAAGATATGTTATCGGAATTTACCTGTTTGGGCTCCCCATGGAAGAAATCATGTTTTTTTTTATCGTCCCTTTCGCCTGCGTTTTTATTTATGAAGTCATGATTTATTTTGTCAAAAGAGATATTCTGCGGCCATTTGCCCACTTCTTTGTTTACTTAACTGCCCCCTTGTTCTTTATCCTGGGAACCATTCATATAGACAAGTTGTACACGGCTATAAATTTCCTGCTCACCGGCATTATCTTGTTGATTCATTTTATTATCTTTAAAAACAAGTACCTGGGAAGGTTCCTGTTGGGTTATTTCGTTACCTTAATCCCCTTTATGCTGGTAAACGGTATCCTTACCGGTAGCTTCCTTGATGAACCGATCGTCATCTATAACGATTCTGAAAACTTATCCCTGCGTGTCGGAACTGTCCCCATCGAAGACAGCGTTTATCTATTAGGACTGTTGCTCCTCAACATTACTATTTACGAAAAAATAAAGTCTCTTAAAACAATTCAAAGCAGCTGAGGTTAAGAATGTATGCTAAACCTGGATGTACATATAGATAAAAATTCCGGCTTCTGTTTTGGAGTGGTCTACGCCATTGAAATGGCAGAAGAAATATTGGACCATGAAGGCCATCTTTATTGTCTGGGAGACATCGTTCACAATGATGAAGAAGTAAAGAGGCTTTCCGAAAAGGGTCTCATTGTCATCAATCACAAGGATTTGGCGTCTTTAAAGGGAGAAAAAGTACTCATAAGAGCTCATGGAGAACCCCCAGCTACCTATGAACTTGCCATCCATAATAACCTGACACTGATTGACGCGTCCTGCCCTGTGGTATTAAAGCTCCAAAACCGTATAAAAAGGTCATTTGATAAAGAAGAAAACATCTACATCTATGGCAAACACGGTCATGCCGAAGTCATCGGTTTATTAGGGCAGACCAACAACAAGGCTGTTGTCTTTCACGACATCAGTGAACTGAATATTCCGTCCTTGCCGAAATCCATAACCCTTTACAGCCAGACCACCAAAAGCACGGATAAGTTTTATGAAATCAACGAGATACTGAAAGACAACGGTATTTCCGTAGCTACCAACGACACCATCTGCCGACAAGTCTCCAATCGGGACAAAGAACTGAGGGATTTTTCCTCTAAGTTTGATCATATTGTATTCGTGAGCGGCACCAAGTCCTCCAATGGCCGCGTATTGTTCAATGTATGCAGGGAAAAAAACCCAAATTCTTATTTTGTATCCCATCCTGATGAGGTGCAGAAAGAATGGTTTGGCAAAAACGACCGCGTCGGTATCTGCGGAGCCACCTCCACCCCGATGTGGCTTATGGAAAAAATAAAAAACCGAATCCTTCAATTTTGAATGATTCTCTCGCGGAATAGCTTCATTTAAAAATGGCCCATAAAAACTTTTTTTCAGCCTACCTTGCCGCCAGAGGAATCCTTATTGCCCTGGCGATCATCATAGCATGGGGCCTTTCCCTCCTGCTGCTCCTGTATCGGGAAATTGATTTCGGCCATCCATTGACCTATTTGGGTGTTTTGGTGCAAACCCACCTTTATACCGGACTCTTTATCACCGCACATGATGCCATGCATGGGGTGGTTTCCCGGGATACCCGCACCAATCATTTCCTCGGCTGGCTGGCGGCCATCCTGTTCTCGTTTAATTTTTACTGGAGGTTATTTCGAAAACACCATGAGCACCACAGGTTTGTGGCCACGGACAAAGATCCTGATCACCACGATTCCGGCAATTTCTTCCTCTGGTATTTCAGTTTTATGAAGGCATATGTCAACATATGGCAGCTCTTGCTGATGGCGGTAGCCTTTAATTTATTGAAGCTTATTTTTCCTCTAAACAACCTCCTCCTGTTTTGGATACTCCCAGCGGTATTATCCACCTTTCAGCTTTTCTATTTTGGCACGTACCTTCCTCACCGCGGAGAAAACCCAAACAAGCACCGGTCCCGATCCCTTTCACGCAATCATCTTTGGGCATTCATCTCCTGTTATTTCTTCGGTTACCATTACGAACACCATGACTCTCCCACTACCCCCTGGTGGAAGTTATGGAGGGTTAAGGAAAAGTCTTCCTTTTAGAAAAAAATAAACGTTCATTTACAAACATTTTTCGCTGGTTTGGATTATTGAAATGTACATCTCATAAAACAATGAAAAACATACTCCTCCCTCTTTTATTTTTTTGTGCATCGGTCTCCTCCGCCCAAGAAGGTACGGTCACCGGCAGGATTACCAATGCCATCAATAACCAGCCGGTGCCATTCGCCAATGTAGCCATCCAAGGCTTGGAAAAAGGAGCTGTCACGGATGAAAACGGGAGGTATGCCATAACCGGCTTGGATCCGGGACTTTATAACATACAAGCTTCATTTGTGGGATTCAAACCCAAGACGGTTTATGAAATACAGGTGACCAGGGCGAGGCCAGTCCAAGTAGATTTTGAGCTGGAGGAAGATGCCGCCGATCTGGAAGAGATAGTCGTGGCTTCGGAATTCACCCGCTCAGAGGAAACCCCCTTGTCAGCAAGAAAACTCAATGCCAACGAAATAGAAAGATACCCGGGGGGCAACAGGGATATCAGCCGGGTAATCCAATCCTTACCCGGCGTGGCGAGCACGGCGAGTTTTCGAAACGATATTATCATCAGAGGCGGAGCCCCCAATGAAAACAAGTTCTTTATAGACGAAATCGAGGTGCCCGTCATCAATCACTTTGCCACACAGGGTTCCAGTGGTGGACCGGTGGGTATCCTTAATGTCAATCTCATCAAAAGTGTGGATGTGATCAGCGGCGCTTTTCCCTCTCACCGGATGAACGCACTCAGCTCTTTTTTTGAATTCCAGCTCAAAGATGGGAGAAGGGACAAAATGTTTACCCAGGTCACGGTAGGTGCCAGTGAACTCACTTTGTCCAATGAAGGCCCCTTGGGAGAGAAAACCACTTATATCTTTTCGGTCAGAAGATCGTATCTTCAGGGACTTTTCCGCCTTTTAGGGCTCCCCTTCCTTCCCACCTTCCATGATTTTACCTTTAAAACAAAAACCAACATCAACGATAAAACCGAATTGACTGTTTTGGGTGTAGGGGCCATCGATGACTTTGTCCTGAACTTTGATATTCCCGACAATGAAAATCAGGAGGAAAGGGAAAACAGACTTTACCTTTTGGATAACCTTCCTATTTCCTCTCAATGGAACTATGCCACGGGCGCGAAATTGAGGCGTTTCCGGGAAAATGGCTATTGGACATTCATATTGAGCCGGAACATGCTGAATAACCGGGCCTTTAAATATGCACAAAATGACGATTCTGATCCGCAAAACCTTCTGTTTGATTATCTGAGCCAGGAAAGCGAAAATAAATTCAGAGCAGAAAACAACATTTTCAAAAAAAACACTACCCTACAATATGGTGTGAATTACGAGTTTAGCCGATACCATATTCAGAATTTTGACCGACAGGTGTTGACCCAGGATGGGCAAGAACTGAATATTTCCTCTGTCTCACTGTTCAATTCCTACGGAGGATTTGTTCAGATAAGCAAAAAATGGTTGAATGAGAAGTTATTGGTGTCAGGGGGAGTCAGGATGGACGGCAGCGATTTTGCCAACACCGCAGCCAATCCGCTGAATCAAATCAGCCCCCGGATCTCCACCAGCTATCAGGTCTCCGACAACCTTTTCTGGACAGCCAATGCGGGTATTTACTATCAGAAACCACCTTACACGGTGTTGGGTTTTCAAAACAATGAGGGCAACTACATCAATCAGGAAAACGATGTGCGTTTCATCCGGTCCACCCATTTTATTTCCGGAATGGAATTTCAGGTTCCGGAAAGAAACAGGAAATTCTCAGCGGAATTATTTTATAAACGTTACCAAAACTACCCAACTTCTGTCAGGAACGGGATTGCATTGGCCAACCTCGGCGCAGACTTCGGGGTCATAGGCAATGAACCCGTAAGATCAGATGCGGAAGGCAGGGCATTCGGGCTCGAACTGCTTGCCCAACAAAAATTATATAATAATTTTTACGGCATTGCCGCAATGACCCTGGTACGCAGCGAATTCACCAACCCGAATACCGATGGCTTCATTCCTTCCTCTTGGGACAACCGCTTTATTGTCAGTCTTACAGCAGGAAAGAGGCTTAAAAAAGACTGGGAAATAGGTGCCCGGTGGCGCTTTTTGGGCGGAACCCCTTATACGCCTTTTGATTTGGAACTGTCCTCACTGAGATCAAACTGGGATGTGTTCAACCAAGGCATATTCAATTTCAACCGCATCAATGCCCTCCGGCTCAACAGTTTTCACCAATTGGATTTCAGGATAGACAAAAAATATTTCTTTAACCGCTGGAACCTTAACTGGTATTTTGATATAC
Organism: Negadavirga shengliensis; assembly: GCF_042652345.1. Classification (NCBI taxonomy): domain Bacteria; kingdom Pseudomonadati; phylum Bacteroidota; class Cytophagia; order Cytophagales; family Cyclobacteriaceae; genus Negadavirga; species Negadavirga shengliensis. Next base: position 290,544 of record NZ_JBHSJJ010000005.1, on the reverse strand, counting down.
AAAATGCTTATAATTTTCGAGCGGAGCAACCGGATATCCTGGTTCCACAGCGCGCGGATAATGGGAGCATCCAACCGGACCCCAATGATCCCAGCCGGTATTTGCTCCGGCAAGTAGCCAACCCTGCCGGCACCATATTGCCTACGGTTGGTTTGATTGTGGAGTTTTAATGCTGAATAAGCAACAGTTCTGATGAAGAAAAATAATTGACAAAAGGTTCTTTAACCAACCAACCGGAGAGATCCAACAGTTCGATATATTCGGTTAAAATTTCCTTTTCCAGCGCTATAGCCATTTGTTGCTTTAATAGAATATTTTCCTTTACCTTAAGCAGGATCAAAGGGGAAAGTCCTTCAATGGATCGGTATTTTTCCAAAGATCTTTGCTGTGTATTGCCCTCAATCATCCCAGATAAGGTATTATATTTTTTCAGAAGCGTTTCCAGTACATGGATTTTCTGACTTATCTCCTCCTCCAGGATCAGTGAAGTTTCTTTGAGCATGCTTTCTTCCTTCATGATCCTGAACTGCCGGTCTATCAGGCTGCCCTTTCCCGCTGAGCCCACCGGTATCCTGAAACCTATCCCCACTGCCAAGGCTCTCTCGATCCCCGCCCCCAAAACATCCCGGTAACTTGCTTCGAAAAATTTTACCGGGTTGCGCTGGGAGGCCCTTTTCTCCAAAAAATCCAACTCTGCCAACTCTTTATCTATCCGCTTTCTGTCGTAATAAAAATTTTCCTGCTCGACGTCAAACTGGACATTTTTTAAAAAATTCTCAATATCCGGGGCACTCACCAGACCATCGTCAGAAACCGCCAATGGTCCCTGTAGCCCAAGCAAGTCGCCAAGCTCCTGGTCATGATGTTTTGTACTCCTTTCCAGTTCAATCAACTCCAACACAAAGCGGTCATATTCCTCCTCTGCTTTAAGCAGGTCCTGAAAGTCAAAATCCAGATTGGATATGCTTCTTTCAAATACGGTCTTCCTTTCTTTGAACAAGGTCTCCAGCTCCATCATGACTGCCAGTTGCCTCTGGTCACTGATTTTCCGGGCTATTAAATGGTACCTTTGTTTTATCAGCTTGTTCAGCCTGTCCTTTTTCTCAAGCTCTTGTTCCAAAAAGGAGGTGTTTAGATATTCCCGGCTGTATTTTCTTTCAGAGGGCGAATTGGTGTAAGTCCTGAACCTGTACATTTGCTCTCTGGGATTGAAGTTACGGGTTCGCGTCCGCAGCTCCATATGATCCAGGTAACTGACATGATGGCTGTTCCGTTGGTAATAATCAATGCGCTCTCCAAGTGAAACATATGACTCATCTTCAAAAGCGGTGGCTAAAACGGCACCAGAAGTGACAATAAGGCTGTCCTGCATGACTCCGGTCCAGAATGCCAACACATACAATATTCCCATTATCAATTCATTTTTCTCAACGTGACCTTCTCCCCCTGCAAAAAAAGGTTGTCTTCCGGTATCTTGATCTGAACCTCTCTTCCCCACAATCTTACTTCCATGTTTTTCCTCAATCTCTCCGGATATTCAGTGATCTTTGATCCAATTCCCACGACTTCACCCACGGCTTTCTTGCTCCTGTTCCAGTCACTGGCTACCTCTATTCTATCACTGACAGCGATCTCCTGGTAACTGTTCTCGTGGATGAATCCGTTGACATAAGAAGGGGCATGGGAGTCTACTGACAAAATGGGCATATGGGGAGCAATAATATCTCCAGGTTTGATAGTAACCGACCCGATCACTCCGTCATAGGCCGCATATACGTTGAACTTTTTCTGTTCGAGCCGGAGTTTCTCCAGTTCCCCCATGATGTTTTTTATCTGTACTTTATAGGGACTTTCCTCCGATTCCAGTTGGGCCTCTAATTGGTCTATCCTGACTTTCATGGGATCGGTCAGCAGTTTCAGGTCCTCACGCAATGCTTCCATACGGATGGCTGTGGGGTTGACGGTCTGAAAATCAGTTTGGATAGATGCCAAACTCCTCAGATCGCTTGTCAGATCCTTATTGATCCCATATTGCGTTTCCAATTGGCGGATTTCGTAGGTCAGTTCTGCTTCCTTAGCGAGTATCTCGGCTTCCAATTGGGAAATCTGGGACTTAATTTCCAGTGTCGAATGCATTTCCAAAGCCTGTATTTCCATTAACCTATCCGTATAATCCCTGATCCTCAATTCCAGTTCGGGACTACTCACCTCCAAAATTTTCTGGCCCTGTGAAACGTACTCCCCGCTTACCACCAATATCTCTTTTACCTCCACGACCTCTCCATAACTGATAATTTTCTCGTCCTTCTCAGCTACTCCCAAAAAAGCCGAATTGGATTGTATGTTTTGAAAATTAAAGAAAATAAGAAAGCCCACCGCGACTAGCCACAATAAGAGCAGGTAACCAAATTTTTTCATCTTCAATTAAAGTTTTCATTCGTGTCTTCATATTCAATTCTTGCCGTCAATGAAGGGGTGAGCTTTTCCAACTCAAAGAGCAGGTTAACCTCTTCATTTTGCGATTTCATCCGGATCTGGTATTCCAGTTGCACCCTTCTCTCTTTATCCACCGGCCTGGTATGTCTGATGTTCATCAAAGAAACACCATGACACCAATCTCCCAGTACTTTTTCCACTTTGTTTTTTTGCTCCATATCCCCCTCATAACTGATCCTGACAAGGGCAGAAGGCATGTATTTTCTGCCGAAATAGGTAAAATGAAGGGCAAAAGCCGCCATACAGAAAAACAGCGTGCCTACTATCGCTATGGCGTAACCATATACCCCACATGCAATGCCGATCGCCAACGACGCGAATAAAAATATAATATTTCTCGGGTTTCGGAAATTGGTCCTGAAGCGTATGATGGCCAAGGCCCCCAACATACCTAAACCTATAGCCACACTGTCTCCAATCGCTTGAATTACCATAATGGCTACTATGGGACTCAAAACCAATGCCTGTATGAAAGGAGCACTATAACCTGAAAGAGGAGTGGTAAGGTAATAGGTAAAAGCGATGAGTATGGCCAAAGAAAAGGCAAAAAGCACTGTGTACAACACAGTGAAAAATGCCGGAAATTCCCCCGATGTGTGTAAACTAAAATAGTCCATTAAGTAATATCGCTTTAATGCTTGATAAACCGCAACACTTCCATATGCTGTGAAGTCGTGATCTTGATGCTGTATGCGCCTGCCGGTAAGCCATCCAATGCTACCGAAATGCTTTGGTCCGGCACTTTGCCAAACTTATTGACGATAACTCCTTGCGAATTGATAATTTCAAAACCATTAATATTTTCCCATCCCTCACTGAAATCAATTTTCAAGCCCGAAGGGGTAGGGTTGGGATAAATTCGATTTATCAGCGACTTTTTCTCTTTATTCAAATGGTCAGGAAGACCGGTAATTATTTCATCCCTCATTGGTACCCCCTCCACGGCAATGTTGTTGAACCTCGCGTTTCCACTGTTTCCCGTGACGGTGCTGCCATCGAATGAAAACCGGATGGCAAGGTCGGAATTGTCATTGGCTTCCGTTATTTCACTTAAGTCAATGGTCAACAATTGATAATTTTCGGCAAGCTGAATGGTGTTTTCAGCCAATCCTTCGGTTGTCCAGTCACCATTATTGCTGTTGAAATATTCCCAACGCATGACAGAAGGACCGTTATTCGTCCTGGAAACCGCTAAGGTAAGCTTTATATCGGTGTGAAACGAGGAAGGTATTTTTAATTCTAGCATGCCTTTTCGAATTTCCCCATTCTCTACCACCTGCAAAGGATTTCTAACCCTTATTCCTCTCATTTCAGCGTCCGCAAAAGGAATACCGCTGTTGGCTTCCTCCCTGTAATTAACTGCGGTAGGATCATTTACCCTGTCCATGATGCCTTCTGTTCCTTCTTCCGGCGGATAATCGGAAACAGCAGGGTGAAAAATCAATTCACCTAAAGGTACTAGCGGCAAGCGGTTGTAATGGGGATGGACCTGACTTAAAGGGGTATCGTTTGGAACTTTGGTATCAAACAGCCAGAAATGGATCAGCTGATGGTCTTTTTCTTCTTTTTCCCTGAAAAATACCTCTACCGTGAAATCTTCTGAAAATGTAACTTCCGGCTCCTTTTCCTCGGTAGGTACCCCATTGATAAGCCAATGATCAAATTCATATCCGGAATGGGGGTTTGCGGCCAATTTTATGGGGACATCCTTAAAATAAATCCCGTTCCATGGATAAGGAGCTTCTCCTACGCCAGCTGTTTCGGAATTGAGCGCTACGGTATTGATCCGTATCGAGCCTGCTCCCGGATCATTTACATTTGCCGTGACCTTCAAGGTTCCCGGGATGTTAAAATAACTACAAAGCTGCTGGAACTGGTGGCTGGGCCGATGGTGGGCAAAATGTATATAATTGTTCAATTTCTGCTCCGTTGCCCACTGATAATGCCACCTCCTTTCATGCTCCTCCAACTCTGACCGCACTTTTTCGTAAGTGTCCCTAAGTATCGGCTCCATGCGCTCGGGCCTGAAAATCGTATTGATATGATCTGCAAACCGGTTTAAAAAAAGATGCTTGAACTCCTCATTTTGCAAAAGGCTCCTTAACATCGCAGTTTTCTCCGGATCGCCCGATGCAAACTGATTCCCCCCACCCTCAGGATGGATAAAATTAATCAACATATCAAACTCCGGTCCGCCATGGGGTGCAGCGTCAAAATCCCATACCATAAACCGCCATTTCCCATCCTGATAAGGGCGGTCATTAGGGTTTTTCACCCTCCAATAGTTAAAATGTTTTTCTCCGTACCAGTCGGAATTGCTCAGGTAAATAAAAAGGACATTATAATCAATGTAACTTAGTACATCCACCCTGTCCTCAAACGTTTTGTAGTTTTCGGCCTCCGACATATCCCTCCCTGTCACGTGATTGTACAGCGCTCTGTACAGAAGTATGTCCTCAGGATTATCTGTCTCCACCTGACTGCTGTTTCCCTGGCCCCAAGGCGCCGCCAATATCACCAGGTTATCTCTCTCAATAAGGTATTTTTTGGAAAGAAAATGATCGTTTGTTCTATCTCTGATATTGGCTACCCCCCAATATTCTCCATTAAAAAAATGGACAACAGGCAGGGAACGCTGCACCTCGACTTTGGCAGGCTGCATGATCCTGTGAGTGGCAGCATCAGAAAAAACATCCATTAAGTCCCCTCCCATCCTCACCAGCAAGTGCTTATGGTCATCCATGGGCGCTCCATAGATATCAGTTCCCCCTTGAAAAAAAGGATAAACCATGGAATTTTGTTCGTCGTAATCGTTCCGGGCATACAGCCGAAACCCTTTCATGGGACGTGACCTTGACCCTCCCCCATGAATCCTCATCCCCAAGTTTTGGGAAAATTCCAATTCTCCTTCCGTACTGAAGAATTCTGCATGGACCGGCCGTTCCCATTCTATGCCCCTTTTTCCAAAGTTCGCATAGTCCACATAATTACTTGGAGTCCCTCCCGCATCAAAATAAGTTTTGCCCTGTACATAAATGCCTTTTTCATAACCAAATAGATTTTCAGCATCAGTAGAAATGGACAGGACGGGTAACGAATACCGGGCACTTTGCTCCGGATGCACAAAGTAGGTCGCCGTCACCGTCTCACTCTCCTCGCCCTCCTTGATCACTTTGGCTTTAATTACCTGACCTTTGAAAGTTTTCTCCGTGGGTTTTCTCCAATAAATTCCAAATGAGGTATCATAACTCGTGATGATCTCCGAAAGATCGTTGTTTTCCGAAGTTCTGTTGTTTACATGTACAGGGTCGCTATAAATATATGTGATATTATTTCGGGGTATATTCTGACTCTCAGTCCATTCCTGGTGATGGAAATAATTCACCAGATAAGACACAGATTCTTCTATATTTTCCAGGCTTGGCTCAGAGCCGTCAAGTGTATACAAAATGGTCGCCGACGGATCCTCCGTCTGTATGAGCACATCCAAATCACTGCTGTACCATCCCGGGTCGGGAGAAAATAGGGGAGCCGGTACCTGGACCAACAACCTGGGAGAAGTAAGAAAACCCGGAAGCATCCCCGGTGAAGCATACGTCTCTCCAATGGTTTTTAAAAATGAGACCATTAACAAGATTCCAAAAAGTAAAACTTTTCCCATTCGCAATACTGTTTTTAAATAAACCAAATAGCCGAAATCAATAGACAGGCCAGTCTAAACTTACGTACAAATGCCGCCGAGGTTCAAAAATAGTTTCAAAAACACCAATCGTCCAACTATATTCCTCAAAGTTATTTAAGAATATAGTTAATCCCTATGTTGGCCACGAAGTTTTTCCGGTCCCATCCAGGTATAAAATACTGGTTCGGTTGGTTTACGATGTACCATTTGTAATTCAGAGTATTCACATATTGTATCCTGCTGTACAACAGCAGATTACCAAACCTCCAGTCTCCTACTACAGAGGGGACCATATCCACGTATTTCACCCGCCAATCTTTGATGTGCTCAAACCTAAAATAATAAAAGTCATTATTGTATACAATCCTTTCAAATTGCAGACCGATTCGGTTAAAATCCTTGATCCAGCTTACCTCAGCAAAGATTACATTGCTTCCGGGCCCGTTCCCTGCGCCCAAAACCTGGCCAAGGTGGGTGTAGCCATGTCTCACATGGTGATGCACATACCAGCTGTCCACATTCCGGATTGTCTCCCTTACTGTCTGACCTGTTTGGGTGATCTCCATCGCAACCTGAAGATAACCATCCTTTTTAAGCCGCTGGTAATTTACAAAACCGAAAGTGAATGCGCGATTGAGTTCCGGTACTGTCAGAAATTCCTCCAGGACGCGATCATTCCCTTTGGTTCCGAATTCACCATAAAACTCAAAATGCCCTTTGGGACTCATCCATCTGAAAAATCCTGAGCTCATCTGATAGCGCTTGTCCCGTCTTGGATTGACCACGGACCTGCTGCCTTTTTCACCATTAAAAACCGGCAACCAATCGGAGAACCCTTCCATATCATTAAAATACATCTGGGAAACGGAACTGAAACCCAAAAACAAACCCGGAACCCATTTGGGTTGATAACTCAGGATAAGACCCGAGAGGTATCTCCCGTCCCTGTCCCTTTTGGGCTGGTACACGGTTGTTTGCTGCCATACATAATCAGAATGAGGGGGCTGGTATTGTGAATTCTCCAAATATCCGGCAATTAACTGCCCCTCAAAAGCTCCGACAGTTGTTTGAAGGGGCTTTTGGGTGTTCGCCGTAAGATGCCAAAACCCAGGAGCGTTATTGCTTAGCATCAAGGAATTGCGCTTGGCTGGTCCCCACCACAGATTTTCAGAGGATATCCCGAAGGAAAGGCCATTTACATTGTAGCGAAGACTGGATTGACCGGGGTGCAAACTGGTGTAGGCCCTTTCTCCAAACCGTTCCGGGGCATCAATCCGGTTCATCCACTCATAATAGTACAGTACAGTGCTGCGATGTTCAACAGGAAATCCCAGAAAATCCTTGTTTTGGGCGACTACCAATTCGGGCTGGACCTGTAAACTCAGCTTGCCTATTTTATAAAAGAACCCCCCTGAAACCAGCGTCTGCATTCCCCTGGCAGGAATCATCGCGCCGTTGTTGATCCCAAAACTGTATTTAGAGGTGAACTGGTTGTTCATGATCAAAGGGAGCACATTAAAACGGCCTTCGTCATCAGTGATGCTGTGGTAGTCTGAATTTTCATAATCCAAAAAACTCCCGTCCAAATCTATCCCATCTTTTCTTCCGAACACCATTTCTGGCAGGATAGGCCTGATGGCAAAGGAAAAGGTGCTATCCACATTTCCCAAGAGCTGTTGCCTCCTCATGTACTCTTCCATCATAGGTGCATTCAGGGATATTGATTGAGCCTGCCCTTCCCATGTCCGGAAAAACAATGCGGACAACAACAAAAAACCGAGTATTTTTTTCATTAGCGTTCTGGGGTCAAAAAATTTCAATTAACGGATAATGCGTGGATTGTGATGCGGGAAACGGACCAGCTTTCGTCGCATTTTGGATCTGCTGCGTTTTCCTGTTTCAGCCCGTCCCCCATAAGAATGCTAACCTGCCCCCCTCTATGTCTCACCAGTTTATTGATTTCATATTTGGAAGTATGATTGGGTATACCCTCATATTGACATCTTCCAGGCAGGTCGGTCTGGACCGCTCCTGATTTTGGTTCAAATTGGCGCACATAGTTTTCAGGATAGGACTGGTATAGACAATAAAGGGATTCACAAATTGAATTGGAAAAAGTGGTTCTCATGATCTCATGTCCGTCTACCTGCAGGTACCAGAAATCGGGTCCGCCAATATTGTATGAATTTCCGTCCCAGCTATCATGGGCCAACAGCTCGATGGTAATCCGCAATACATTGTGGGGAGGGAGTTGATCCAGGCTAAAAGTAACTTCCTCGTTGTGAAAAGGCCCGAGGACGGTATCCCCGTCAAATTCAAACCACTGAACATTATCAATTCCGGAAAAATCAAGTTCTTTAAAATTCCTTGAATGGATCAACCGCTCGCTTTGGAGGTTTTCCATACAGGAACTAAACAGCATAAACAAGGGGATAATACCCCAATACACAGAATTAAATCTTCCCACCCTCGTCATAAACATAAAATTCCTTTTTCTTTCTTGGGATTAGAAATATTTAAATTTTCATTAGAATAATTCAAAATAAAAGATTAATTCTGATTAAACAAAGCACGGATACCAAAATATCGTTTTTTTAACTAAACAGTTATGGGGGTTCTCTACATAATTAGCTTTTTGTTTAAGGAAAAGATTGATTTTAATACTATCTTCGCCCCCTACATGAAAAGGATATTATTTTTTTCGCTGACCTTATTCGGCATGACCCTCCAGGTGTGGGCTCAGATGGAGAGCGAAAGCCGAAATAAAGGATTTATAGAAGGACTATTTGACACCGCGGATGAAGTGATCGGTTTTATCAGCAGAGACAAATGGACTTTTATACCCGCGATAACGTACGCCCCCGAAACCAGCCTTGGGCTAGGGGCAAGGGCCATAAAGGTCTTCAGGCACCAAAACGCGGAGGATTCTTTGACCCGTCCTTCAACTTTACCTATTACTTTTTTATATACGTTAAATAGACAGGCATTCCTTACGGGCGAACTCAATTTATGGAAAAGTGAAAACAACGCCTATCTGAACGCAAGGGTTGAATTGGCTGATTTCCCCTTTAAGTTCTCCGGGATTGGGGAAAATGTCGGGGAGATGCAGGACGAACTTTATGCTACCCGCTACTTCTATTTTCACATCAATTATGAAAAAAGAATTGCTCCCGGAATCTATATCGGTCCAAGGTACGAGTTTAGGGCCGATGATATCTATGAAAAAGAGACGGGAAAAATGCTGGATAGCGGTCATATACCCGGCAGTGACGGCCAAAGATTATCCGGCATTGGAATGGTCCTGAACTATGACACAAGAGACAATATATTCCAACCCGCAAACGGAGCTTTCCATCAGGCTTCATATATGGGATTTCATTCCGCTTTGGGCAGCAATTTTTCCTTCAGCCAATATGTGTTGGATTTTCGTAAATACCTGACTGTCCGACCGTCCCACGTTTGGGTGGGCCAGGCTTGGTTCAGTTTTACCTCCGGCGATGCTCCATTCCAGCACATTTCCCTGATCGGTGGCAGTGATGTCATGAGGGGCTACTTTGAAGGACGATTCAGGGATCGTCATGCCATGGCCTATCAGACAGAATACCGCCTACCCGTCCACCGAAATCTTGGCCTCGTTTTATTCGGAAGTGCCGGTCAGATCAGTCCGGACCTTTCGGGATTCAGGTGGGGAAAATTTCGATACGGTGGGGGTGTAGGTTTCAGGTATAAGCTGAATGATGACGGGTTAAACATTCGACTGGATATCGCCGTTGGGGACCAAAAAGCCTTTTATTTCGGACTTAATGAAGTTATCTGAGGTGGTTCAAAAATCTATCCATTGTCTAGTGGAGGTTAAAAAACCATTTCAGGCTTAGTGCGATATCGGTTACATTGACTATATTGGATGATATGGATATCAAATCGCTTAACCGGTTACTGGGTAACATAGACCTCTATCTGCTGGACCTTATTTTGAAAGGCAGGTTTGATAAATCCACTAAAATCCTGGATGCTGGGTGTGGTGAAGGCCGGAATACCCACTATTTTATCCAGGAAGGTTATAGCATATACGGCATCGATAAAAGCCCATCAGCCATAAAGATGGCACGGGCGTATGCGACAACCCTTTCTCCAGCTTTTGACCCGCTACGGTTTCAGGTTGCCCCGGTAGAAGATCTGCCGTTCCATAACGGTGCTTTCGATGCTTTGCTCAGCAGTGCTGTGATGCATTTTGCCACAGACACCGTGCATTTCCACCGGATGTTGGACGAGCAAATGCGGGTACTCGTGCAGGGAGGTATTTTTTGGCTCAGGATGTGTACTGATGCGGATGGGCTTTTTAAGGAGATGGAGCATCTGGAAAACGGAAGGGCTCTTCTTCCGGACGGGTCAGAGCGTTTTATTTTAACAAATGCCCTCCTGGAAGAGCTCATGAAAAAACACCATCTTCATTTTGTCGAACCGCCAAAATCCGTTTTGGTACATGGTTTAAGGGCCATGGGGGTATTTTTGTTCAAAAAAGAAAAATAAAAGATTAACCTGAACCTCTCCTGAAATCGGCAGAAGCCATTAACTTCGCATCAAAATTTCAAATGCCCCTATCTTTATGAATTTGCAATATGCTTTAGAATTGGCCGGAACATTCGTATTTGCCATATCAGGGGCTTTGGCGGTTCAGGACCGCGAACATGATTTATTCGGTGCAGGATTTACGGGCTTCATCACGGCCATAGGCGGCGGGAGTCTTAGGGATATTTTGTTGGGAGCATATCCTTTGGTGTGGATAGGAAATGTGAATTTTCTTTATGCCATTTTCGCGGGCATTGTCACCACTTTCCTTTTTTTCAGGTTCGTGGCCAAATTGCGCCGTACCTTGTTCTTTTTTGACACATTGGGAATTGGTTTTTTCACTATTCTCGGTGTAGAAAAAGCGCTCGGCCTTGGCTTTAGGCCGGAAATAGCGGCCATTATGGGGATGTTCTCCGCTGTCATGGGCGGTGTCATAAGGGATACGTTAACCAATGAAATCCCTATCCTGTTCCGGAAGGAAATTTACGCTTCTGCCTGCCTGGCAGGCGCAGTGGTTTATCTTGCTTTAAACCATTGGGGTATGGAAAGGGATTACAACCTCTTACTTTCCATAAGCATCATCATCACCATAAGATTGTTGGCTGTGAAATACAAACTAAGCCTTCCCGGTCTGGGGCAACACCCAAAAAGAAACGGTTGAATAGCCTGGAAAAAAACATATCGGTATATATTGTTAAATTCTAATTTGATTGTCTTAATAAAGAAAGAAATGCAGATCGTTACTCACAAAAACTCCGAAAAGGTATACGAGGCAGTGACAAAAGAAATTACAGAAGCCACAAAGTCCAATCCCCATATTGTACTGGGCCTGGCCACCGGCAGCACACCAGTGGGAATCTATGCCAGAATGGTAAAAGAGCATAGGAGCGGCGGTACAGATTACAGCAACGTCACTACTTTTAACCTGGATGAGTATGAGGGATTGGCAGGAAATCATCCCAGCAGCTACCGCTATTTCATGAACGACCATTTGTTTAATCACCTGAATATTCTCTTAAAAAACACCCATGTCCCGGCCGGCACCGGGGATCTGGCAGCAGCGTGTGAGGAATATGAAAAAGCTATCGAAAAAGCAGGGGGGATAGATATTCAGCTTTTGGGGATAGGGGCTAACGGACATATAGGTTTTAACGAACCAGACACCCCTTTCGACACCAAGACCCATATCGCCTACCTTGCAGAAGAAACCATACAGTCTAATGCAAAGTTTTTTGCGGACGGCCAAAGCGTGCCTTCCAGGGCTGTCACCATGGGGATCAGTACCATCATGAAAGCAAAGAGAATAATTTTAGTGGCTTTGGGAAAGAGCAAGGCTGAGGCTGTGCAAAAAACCGTCGCCGGTCCGGTGACCGAGCGTCATCCTGCCTCTGTACTTCAAAGACATCCCCATGTCACCCTGTATCTGGATGAAGACGCTGCTTCATTGTTATGATGTGGTCATAAGCTTATAAGGAGGGGGAAGTCACCGGAAATCAGCACTTTCGTTCCGAATCAAGTTTCTCAAGTAAATCTTAAAAACGGTCCCCTTCCCCACTTCACTTTCAATGGTTATTTTTCCGTCATTGGCCCTGATCTGTTCCCTGACCAGATAGAGCCCCAGCCCTTTACCCTCCACGTGGTTGTGAAACCTTTGGTACAGCCCGAAAATTCTGTCACCATACCTTTCGAGGTCCAGTCCGATCCCGTTGTCTTCAAACCGGATCACGCAGTAATCATTTTCTTTATAGGTGGTGATCCACATCTCAGGCATCCTATCCGGATGTCTGTATTTCACCGAATTGGTCATAAAATTCATGAAGAAATTCTCCATATGCGCATACACATAATTCATTTCCTCAAGTGCCCTAAAGTCTTTATGGATGATGGTCCCGGCTTCCCTTAGCTGATTAAAAAGACTTTTTTCGATATTGTTCAGCAGCGACCGGAAATTAATCAGTTCTACCTTAGGGATTTTCTGTTTTTTGATAGACACCACCTCTATCAGATCCTGAAGTGTGGTGTTTAACAGATTGGTGGATATTTTTAGATTTTCTATCACCTCGCTGTTTTCCGGATTGTCGGGATTGGCTTCATCATATAAATCCAGTAGCAGGGATATATTGACAATCGGGGCTCTCAAATTATGGGAAACGATGTAGGCGAACCGTAACAATTCCTCATTATGGGATTTGAGATCTTTGATGAGTTTTTCCCTTTCCGACTCCAGCTTTTTGGCTTGGGTGATGTTCTGTTTTACCAATAAAATCCTATCCACCTCACCCTCATTATTCACCAAAGGAACACCTATTTTAAGGTATTTTTGATTTTTATAGGAGATTTCGTACGTCACCATTTCCCCTGCCAATACCCTATCAAGGTGAGATCGGGCGATATCATAATTCTCCCCTCCCTCATATTGATCCAAGTGACGGGTACCTATCAGCGCTTTGGGTTCAATACCCATCCGCCGGTACTCCTTACCTTCAGTGTAAATATACCTCAGGGACTTGTCCAACACATCAATTGTGCCTCTTGGAAAATTTTCGGCAATGCATCGATACAGTTGCTCCGATTCGATCAGTTTCTTTTCTGATAATGTCCGGTCAGTAATATCATCCACAAAGACCACATAAGATATCTGGTTTTTCTTCCCGTATTTGATCCTGGTAAAAGATATTTTTAATTCCCGGAATTCATTGTTTCCGGTCTTTAAAAGATAATAATCGGTTTTTTTTCTTGAAGAGGAAGCCTCTTTGATGATATCCGCCAGCGTATGGTTCCTGTCGTTTTTTGCAAGAACCGTGGCCAACAGTTTACTCTTGCTCTTCAAATTGAAAACAGGCAGGGTATTTTCGTTGATCAGGGTGATCTCCAATTTATGATTTACAGCGAATATCCCATAATCTGTACCGTTGAGGATGGCATCATGCATATAGTTGGTTTCTACCAGAGATGCTTCATATCTGAACCGGTGCAACTCCAATGCTATCCAGTCTCCCAATATCCGGAAAAGTCCCTTGTATAAATTTTCATCTACAATAGGCTTTGTGTCAAAAAAACAAAGCATTCCTATTTTTTCCCCGCCCTTGCTGACAATATTTACAGCGATAAATGAGGTGATTTTTTTCCTCTCCAGAAAGCCATTGACTGGAAAACGACAGTGAAAATCCGCCTTCACCATGAAAAAATTATCCTGCTCTTTCGTAAAAGATTCTTTTTCATCCTCTAAAAAACGCTGCCAATTGGATATGTCTTTGCTTATCAGTTTTCCTTTATGGCTCAATGAAATGATATCTATTGATCCCGGCGTTTCATCATAGTTGCCTATCACCCCATAAGCCAATCCCAGTTTTTGGGTCAATAGTTTCACCACATGATCAAAAAAAGACTTGTCCTTATAGAGTGTGGAAATCTCTGTGATCTTATGAAGTATATCCTGGATAAATTCTTTTTCTGACAGCTCCCTGATCTGCCCTTCTTTTTCCTTCAGGCTCTCTTCGGCTTCTTTCAGCTCGGAAATATCATTGATCATTCCAATAATGACCTTTTCTCCTATAGATAGATTGAAAAAGGTCTTAACGGTATTTCTGACATATATATATCTGCCGGATCGGTGTCTAACCCTGTACAGGTTTTCATAAGCTTCCTGGGTATGATCATCTTCTTTTAGGATGGTTTCAAAATGCTGTTGATCGTCAGGATGGATAAGCTCCATCCAGTCCCAAACAGAATACCGCTTAAATACAGCATCCTCATAACCCAGCAATTCCGAAATGGCACCGGACCACACAATTTCACCGCTTTTTGGAAGGTATTCAAAATAAATAATACCCAAAATCCTGTCCGTAATGCTCAGCATTTCCCCTTCCACCACATTGGGCACTCCCTTATTTTGGCCCTCTTTTCTCAGTTCCAAAAGCTGATAGCCATTTCCCAGACAGACGCTTTGTAATCGGAGAGCACCTGGATATATTTCAATACTAAAAGGCTTTTTTGATTCGAGTTTTTCCAAAATCCCTTTGGCGCCTGGAAACCTGTACTTTTTGGCTAAATGATGCACCAACTCAATCTTGTTTTCAAGTTTGGTTAAAGTATGGTTATCCGCACAGGTTCCCAATGTTTCCTTCTGATTATGGATGATCCAGGATGCCTGGAGATGGGGCAGGTTAGTCGGAATAATGATGGCATTGACCAAGTAGGTATTGTCTTCCTGAGAAATGGTATAACCTTCGACCCTCACCCATTGGAATACGTCTTCCTCAATGAAAAGCGGGACTTCCATATTTAAGCCCTTGCCCAGATTGGCAAACAGTGTTTCAAAAAAAGGCCGTTCTACCGTAGGAAACACCCTGTCAAAAAATGTGGCATGGTAGAATTTTTCATGCCGCTTCAGCAGATGTAAGACATCCTTAGATATATATAAGATTTCGTACGTTTCTTTGTCGTACTTTTTAAAAGTAAGAAGTAATTTTTTAAAACTTTTATCAAACATAATTGCCATTCCCAACTTAAAGTATTAGCAAACCCACAGAAACAATGGTGATTAAAATTAACACAGTTTATAGATTTCCAATAATAATTAATGCTTAACGCATGCTACTCCCTCATATGTGGCCGATAAATCATGTATCTGCCGTGAATCGGGGATACCTTCATAGCTGCTGCTCCAGCACAAACGTTATTTTGCGTAAGCTGCCGGTAGCTTCATCCCCGTCCTTCCTTCTCAACAACTCTAAGCTGATCACTTTCCCTTCTTCTGAACGGAACAGCTCGGAGATATCGCTCAAATTCCAAAAAACCGCCGGAATTTTATTGATAGAAATTATTTCATCATATAACTCTACCCCTTGTTTTGCGGCGGGAGATCCTTTTCTTACCTGGCTGACATAGAATCTTTTCTCATCTGCCGAATACATCCTGACCATAAGCCCACTCATATCGTATTTGAATTCATTGCTGAATTTCCCTCCTTTTTTAAAGAGCATACGCTCCCGCGGGTAATCCAGGATGATTTTGATTCTGTTTAACAGATCAGAGCCCAAACTTCCCTGCCTTCCCGTTTCGATGATCACATCTGAAAATTCCGTCTCCTCCGGATAGGAGGTAATGACATTTCTGAATTTGAGCCCATCAATACTCACCCTCCTGACCCGCCCTACAAAACCGAATAAGTCTCCCCCCAAAGATCTCCCCAAGTCACTTTCCAGTATCAAAGGGGGAAGCACTATGTCTTCAGAGGTTTCCCTGTTCAGCAATAGCCCGTGATTGGCTCCTGTATCTATCAACAGCTTGGAATCAAAATTAGGGCCTTTGGTTTGGCGGATTTCGGTCTGAATATAGGGTTTGTTGCCGATGAGTTCCATGTCCACCTTTCTGTATCCAAACGGCCTCCACCTAAAAGCGCTCCGCCTGTAAAAAGAAAGAACCATATTGTCATAATCTATTTTAATGGGGTTATTTTTGAAAAACTCATGCCCTATCACACCATAAACAGGCACCCCTATTACTTTCTCCAGCTCTAAAAAATCCTCATCCAAAACCAAAATAGCCTGGAATATCCCCTCTATGGGCCCCATATCAAAATTGTTGTTGGGAGACACAGAAGCACTGAGCACCGTTCTTCCATCCGCCCCCACCAGGTTGAGTTGCCGGGTATATTCCATTCCCAGTCCATCGGCAATGGTTTTGCTAAAAAAAATATTGGACTTGACCCCGGTATCAAACAGGAAATTGACTTCTGGGCCCCCATTGATGGAAACGGGCATTATGATTAAACTATTCGCATCTAAAAAGGGAAGCTTAATCTTCCTTTTATCCTCCTTCATGTAAAATCCGGGAACCTGGGCCTTAGATAAGGACAAACAGAAAAATAATAAAGATATAAGGATAAACTTCGATTGTAAATGCATGAATAAGCTCGTCGTCGATTTTGTTGCATTAATATATAAAATAAATCTGAGTAGAATACTTTTATTATCTTTTCTTTGGCGAAGATTATCCAACCGGTCTTATTTTTTATTTAGAAAGATTGAAAATAACATTTGACAGCCGATTCAGGGAGGGCCTCAGTTTGATAAATCTAAAAAATGCTGCATCTTTAATCTTTAGAATTGAGAAATATGGCGGACAGTTCGATAATTGAAAAAGCAAAAAAAATATTTGAAAATTACCTCATTCGTCAGGGAAGCCGTAAAACACCGGAAAGGTTTTCAGTTATAGATGAATTATATGCGCTCCCTCAAGACGAACACATTGACGTGGAAGGCTTGTTTTTATTGATGAGAAATAAAGGTTATTCTATCAGCAGAGCGACTATCTACAATACGCTGGACCTCCTCGTGGAATGTGGTCTTGCGGTAAAACATCAGTTTAAAGACAAAGTGGCCCTTTACGAACAGGCCCTTACCTATAAACACCACGATCACTACGTATGCAACCAGTGCCGGAAAATAAAAGAATTTTCGGATGAAAGAATCAACCTGATCAAAGATGCAATGGGCAAGGAGTTCATATCCAAAATCACCAGTCACTCGCTTGTCCTATATGGCGACTGTCAGATTCCCAACTGTGAAAACCTCCAGGTAATCTAAAAAGCGGGGTACGCTGTTGGCTCTGCAAAGGGGCATCGGCCATTTATCACTCTTTAGCCAAGTTAACCCATTTGATCAAGATGCTTCCCTAAATGGCAGAAAACTGTAAATCCGATTCCTGACAAATTATCTCCCTTTCGCAAAAAAAACCTTCAACGTAAACCACGCGGAAAAAGGGGAGCGGACACAAGTAAACAACACTTCGCCGCACCCTCCCCTTATTAATTTTTCATTGTATGGAAATATAGGCTTTCAGTACCTTATTGAATCAATGCTACTGCAATCTTTTCAAATATTGGAAAAATTCACTGTCAGATGACAGCACAATGCTGGTTTTGTCATCCATTGATTTTTCGAAAGCTTCCATGGTTCTCAAAAACTTATACAGTTCCACTGCCTGCCGGTTTCTATTATAGGCCGCCGCATACACGTCTGTGGCTTCAGCATCTGCCCTGCCCCGGATTTCCTCCGCTTCCCTGGCGGCCTCCGATTGGATCTGAGCCAAATCCCTTTCTTTGTTTCCCTGGATCACCCTGGCTTCGCCCTGTCCTTCTGATCTGAACTGGTCAGCTATCCGGTTCCGTTCACTGATCATTCTGTCATACACCCTATCCCTTACTTCATCCACATAATTCATCCTTTTAAAACGGAAATCCAGAATCCTGACCCCTAAGTCAGAAGTCCGGTCATTGGCTTTCTCCAAAATGATCTTCTCAATGGCAGCCCTGCCCACAGAAATGTCTTCCAGCACCTCAATTTCCTCCATAAACTCCTCCGTTACCTCAGGATCCCTATTGGTAGACCTCACCAGATCCAACAGCTCATTGCTGGCAATAGCATTTCGGGTTTCTCCATCCAATATATCATCCAGCCTGGACTGGGCAGAACGCTCGTCCCTTAACCGGATAAAAAACTGAAGCGGATTGGTTATCTGCCAGCGGGCATAGGTATCTACAAATATAAACTTCTTGTCTTTGGTAGGCACCTGGTTTTTATCACCGTCCCATTCCAGGTATCTTTTATCAAAAAACTGAACTTTATGGATGAAAGGCGTTTTAAAATTCATGCCGGGTGTGGTCCGCGGCTCTCCCACCGGTTTTCCAAACTGCGTCACGATGGCCTGTTGTGTTTCATCCAAAATAAATAGGGAATTGCTTAAAATGATCAAAATGAGCGCCCCGAGTACGATGTATCCTATTCTGTTCTTTTTCATTGTTGGGGTGTTTTTTGCTGGGGATTGAGATTCAAAAGCGGCAGCACATTGCTGCCCCTCTCATCAGTGATGACCTTGTTTCCTATTTTTGGGAGGATTTTTTCTATCGTTTCCAAATAAAGCCGCTGTTTGGTCACCTCCGGTGCTTTCACATAGGCCTCAAAAATAGAATTAAATCTGTCTGCCTCTCCCCTGGCCCGGTTCACCCGGTTCAGTGCATAGGCCTCTGCCAATTGGATCGTCTCCCTGGCTTCCCCCCTGGCCCTTGGGATCACCCGGTTGTATTCGGCTTCGGCCTGGTTGATCAAGGTCTCCCGTTCCTGCTGGGCTTCGTTGACCGCATTGAAACTTGGCTTTACCGGCTCCGGGGGATTCACATCCTGCAATACCACCTGATCTATTCTGATCCCGTTTTCATACTCTTCGCACATCTCCTGCAGCAGTATTTCCACACTCGTAGCGATTTCCTGACGGCCTACAGTAAGCACCTCATTGACCGTTCTGTCTCCAACAATCTTCCTCATGGCCGCCTCCGACATATCACGCAGGGTCTTGTCCGCATTCCTCACCCGGAAAAGGTATTTATAGGAATCCACAATCCTGTATTGCACCACCCATTCCACGTCAGTGAGGTTCAGGTCCCCGGTTAACATCATGCTTTCATCCGAATATCCGGTTTTCACATACTCTGATCGCTGGGAAGGCGCAGAAGTCCGAAAACCAAATTCCTGCTTTAGCTGGCGCTGCACCGGTATCTTATACATGGTTTCCACAAAAGGAACGATAAAGTTCAATCCAGGCTGCACTGTCCTGTTATACTCTCCTAACTGGATGACCACCCCTTCCTCCTCGGGCCCTACCGTTTTTACCGCCATAAAAATAATCACCAAGCCAAATAACCCCAGTAAAATTTTGGCAAGGTATTTCCTTATCCAATCCGGGTTGATGTTGATTTCGTATTGATTGTCTGCCATATTTACTTTTTTGCTGCAATTTACGATTAAATAAATAACTTGTCAGGTCTATTTGTCAGGGTAAGGATCAAGCCCTTTGATCAAAACATCCAGATGAACAGTAAAAAAAGAAACAACCAAACAAAATCCATAAATTTCCAATAGGTAGAGAACAACTGGAATCTCATCCTGTCATAGGGATTGGAAAGCAATATAAGTTTTTTGACATGATCATTGCTGCACTTTTGAACATGGATGATCAGCATCAACGCAAAACCCATGGCTCCCACAAGATGAAAAATATGTATCCCGCTCAGCACGTATAAAAAACTGCCCGAAGGCAGTCCCCTAAAGTCTATCCCCATTTTTGAAAGCTCCATCCAGCCAAAAAACTGCAGGCCTGTAAAACATAACCCCAACAAAAAAGTACTTAGCAAGAAATTTTTCAGTTTCCGGGTATCGTCCTTAACGTAACTTGGAAGTATTTTGGAGGCAGTATAGGTACTTATAAGCAAAACGATGGAACTCAATACAAACGATCTGGGTATATTATACTGTGAATAGATTTCTTCATCCGGCTGAGACGCAATAAAAGCGGCCGCCATGAAAAGAAAAATCAGTCCGCTACCAAACATCCCCAAATAAACCAAGGTTTTGTAGGGATGCATGTTCTCCAACATTGAGAACCAGCGGTTTATATCCTTTTGTACCATATAATTATGATAATGCTATATTCTAAAACAAAATCCATCACTGATGGGGTTCATGCCGTGAAATCCTTTTATTATGGATACCGGTATATCCTGAAAGCCCACTCCCAAGCGTTGATATCTATAAGCCGGCAACGTCTTAATTATGTTGGCAATATCAGCCTTAAGGAAGGAATTTTCTAAATTGCGCCAAAAAAATACTTTCCCGAAAAATACAAACAAAAAATTAATTGGAGAAACAAGCATTTTTATCGCTTTACGAAAATGATCCATTCGTAAAAACCCTTGCTAACGACCTGAAATCCAGTACAGAAAAAACATTCCAGGTTAAAGGTATATCCGGTAGCCTTGATATGCTTTTATTAAATGCAGTATCCAAAATTGTGGGTGGTTTTCATGTAGTAATGGCTCATGATAAAGAGGAAGCCGCTTTTCTTAACAGCGATCTTCAGGCACTGGAGGGCACATACCCTTACTTTTTCCCTTCAAGCTACAAAAAACCCTATCATCATGAGGAAATCGATAATGCAAATGTCCTTCTGCGGGCCGAAATTCTCACTAAACTACTAAACCAGCCCACTGCTGGAAAGGTCCTGATCACTTATCCAGAGGCCATATATGAAAAAGTCATCAACCGCAGAAGCCTGAGAGAAAATACGTTCACTGCCAAAACAGGGGAACCGGTAGATCTCTCCTTTGTCGAAGAACTGCTCAGCACATACGGGTTCGAAAAAACAGATTTTGTATATGAAGCCGGTCAATTTGCTGTCAGAGGGGGGATCATAGATGTATTCTCCTATGCGAACGATCTCCCTTACCGGCTGGAACTCTTTGGCAAGGAGATTGACAGCATCAGGACCTTCGATCCCGAATCCCAGCTTTCCGTCGCGGCCGTTCAGGAAATCAGCATTATCCCCAACATCCAGACTAAGCTGCAACAGGAAACAAGGCAGTCACTGCCTGAATTTTTCCCGGAAGACACCTATCTGTGGTTTAAAGATTACAGTCATTGTGCGGGGATTTTGAATGAACTTTATGACAAAGCTTCCTTAAGTTTTCAAAATGCCGCGGAAAACACTGATAAAGGAAAAGTGCTTTTGTTGGAACCGGAAAAACTTTTTATCAACGCCAAAGATTTTGAAGAGAAAACCGGCCCTTATAAACGGATTGCCTTTGGCCACATATTTGAGCTGAAAGATGCCAAATCCTTTCAGTTTGATGTCCAACCCCAGCCATCCTTCAACAAGGATTTTGATCTTTTGGTGGAAAACCTCAATCAAAATGAGAGCAAGGGCTTTGTCAACATCATCTGCTCTGAAAGCGAAAAACAGATCGATAGGCTATTGAACATTTTTTCCGAACTGGATCCTACCCTCAAAGTTCAATCACTTTCCATCAGTCTGAGGGAAGGTTTTGTGGACCTCTCCCAAAAAATTGTCTGCTATACGGACCATCAGATATTCGAAAGGTATCACAGGTACAAAACTGCTCCCCGCACTTCCAAAACGAAGGCCATGACCCTCAAGGAGCTTAAAAGCCTCCACCCCGGGGATTTTATAGTCCATGTGGATTATGGGATAGGGAGGTTTGCGGGCCTGGAAAAAGTGGAAGTGAACGGCAAATACCAGGAAGCCATACGGCTTGTATTCAGGGACGATGATCTGCTGTACGTCAACATCCATTCCCTGCATAAGATTTCCAAATACAGCAGCCAGGAAGGCACGCATCCGACCATGTCCAAGTTGGGCTCGCCGGAATGGGACAACAAAAAGAAAAAAGTAAAAAGGAAAGTCAAGGACATTGCCAAGGATCTTATTCAGCTTTATTCCAAAAGGAAAGCCGCGCAGGGGCATCGGTTTTCTCAGGACAGCGTCCTCCAGGTTGAGCTGGAAAGCTCTT
Source organism: Negadavirga shengliensis (assembly GCF_042652345.1). Classification (NCBI taxonomy): domain Bacteria; kingdom Pseudomonadati; phylum Bacteroidota; class Cytophagia; order Cytophagales; family Cyclobacteriaceae; genus Negadavirga; species Negadavirga shengliensis. The sequence goes on along the minus strand of NZ_JBHSJJ010000005.1, from coordinate 268,432 downwards.
TCCTCTACGAGGATACGCCCGATCAGGCGGCTGCCACCATGGATGTCAAAAGTGACATGGAAAAGCCCTATCCTATGGATAGGCTGGTCTGTGGAGATGTGGGTTTCGGCAAAACCGAAGTGGCCATCCGGGCAGCGTTCAAAGCGGTCAATGACAGAAAACAAGTAGCTGTGCTTGTTCCCACCACCATCCTGGCCATGCAGCATTACCAGACTTTTAAAGACCGTCTTGGCAGCTTTCCTGTGGAAATCGCTTATATCAACAGGTTCAGGTCGACAAAAGAAACCAAGGAAATCATTCGTAAAGTCGCCTCGGGAGAAATTGACATCCTGATCGGCACCCACCGCATCGTCAATAAGGACATAAAGTTTAAAGATCTGGGTTTATTGGTGATCGATGAAGAACAGAAATTCGGCGTAAAGGTAAAAGATCAATTAAAAGAACTCAGGGTAAATGTAGATGTGCTGACCCTTACCGCTACTCCCATACCCCGTACCCTACATTTCTCCTTAATGGGGGCAAGGGATTTGTCTGTGATCGCAACCCCTCCTCCAAACAGGCAGCCTGTCACCACTGAGATGTATACTTTCCAGGAAGAAATCATCAGGGATGCCATCTCTTATGAAATCAGAAGGGGAGGACAGGTATTTTTTGTGCACAACAGGGTCGGGGAAATCGACACCATCGCCAACCTGATTTTGAAGCTTGTTCCTGATGCCAAAGTCATAGGAGCCCATGGCCAAATGGATGGCAAGAAGTTGGAAAAAATCATGATCGATTTTATTGAGGGCGAGTATGATGTTTTGGTCTCCACCAACATCATTGAATCAGGCTTGGACATCCCCAATGCCAACACCATTATCATCAACAGAGCCCATATGTTTGGACTGAGTGATCTTCACCAAATGAGGGGAAGGGTCGGCCGAAGCAACAAAAAAGCCTTCTGCTACCTGCTCACCCCCCCAACATCCACTCTTACCTCTGAATCCAGAAAAAGACTTCAGGCATTGGAGGAATTTTCTGACCTCGGAGATGGCTTCAAGGTGGCCATGCGGGATTTGGACATCCGGGGGGCCGGCAACTTATTGGGAGCTGAACAGAGCGGCTTTATTACCGATCTTGGTTTTGAGATGTACCATAAAATACTGGATGAGACCGTTCAGGAGCTAAAAGAAACGGATTTTTCCGAACTGTTTGAGATAGATCTTAAGGAAAAGGTGGCCCCGCTGGTACTGGATTGCATCATAGAAACAGACATGGAACTTCTCATCCCGGAAAGCTATGTCGGCAATATATCCGAGCGGCTTGGACTGTATTCAAAACTGGACAACATTCAGACCCAAGAGGAACTGAGCAGGTTCATCGGGGAAATGCGGGACCGGTTTGGGCCTATCCCCGAAAAAGTAACCGATCTCTTTGAGACGGTTGAGCTTCGGTGGATAGCCGAATCTCTTGGCTTCGAAAAACTGGTACTCAAAAACGGGCAAATGAAGTGCTACTTTGTGGCACCGGAAAAAGAATCCTATTTCCGCTCTCCTGTATTTTCCAACATTATCAAGTATATCCAGGATAAAGGGAAAAATTGTAAAATAAAAGAACACAAGAATCGTTTAATCCTTACCATAAAAGGGGTAAATACCATAGGAGCCGCAAAAGAATGGCTGAATCACATGAATTGACCTTTAAATTCCCATAAAAAAATGAAATTCTGTAAATTTTTCATATCCTATAATTCTGTTGTAGAATAATTGATTTTGCAGTTTTTCATGGAATTTTGTCATATTCAGTAAAATGGCAACGGTTTTGGTAGAAAAAGATTATTGTAATAATATATTAATGATTATATATTAGCGTTTTATTAGGACAAAAATAAATGCTTGTCGAATGAAATTGGGGAATTATAACTTTGGAATCAGCTTTTTGGCTTCTTTGGTAATCGCTGCCTTGCTGCTGTCATCCTGCGGGAATAAAAGCGGGAGAAGAACAGCAAGTAGCCCAGGCTCCTTCAGTGCATCCACTGGTGCGAAATACAATTTTAATGATAACGACACTACCAATTTTCAGGTCTTTAAGTTACCAAAAGAAGTGGTTGGCCCCAGATTGAAATTCATTCAGGGCGGCCGCGCGGTTTTAGGTTCCCAGGAACAGGATGTGATGGGATTCCGGGATAATATCGAAAGAACGGTTACCATAGCTTCTTTCTACATGGATGAGACTGAGGTGACGAACGTCGATTACAAGGAGTTCCTGTTTAACATGAAATCCCGGGTAAGCACTGATTCTGTTCTCAGGCTCGAGCCCAACGAGAAAGTTTGGGATGGCACCATGTCCTACAATGATGTTTATGCTACTTACTACTTCAGGTATCCCGGGTTCAATTTCTACCCAGTTGCCGGTGTGAGTTGGACACAGGCAAACGCTTATTGCCAATGGAGAACCATGTATGTGAATGAACTGAGCCGTGAAAAGAACAAACTGGATTCTGCCCTGTCCCAAGGTCAGCTGATAGAAAGAGGGGTTACTTTTCCTGCTTACAGGCTTCCTAATGAAGCTGAATGGGAATTTGCAGCCAAAGCCATGATCGGAACCCAATACATGGATGAAAACCAAGAGCACGGCAGGATCTACCCTTGGGATGGAAGAGGGCCCCGTAACCCTTATAATATAAAAAGAAAATCCAGACAAGGTGATTTTCTTGCCAACTTCAAAAGAGGAAGGGGTGACTATGCGGGTATTCCCGGAGGTATATCCAATGATGGTGAAATCATCCCCACCAATGTGTATGATTTCCCACCCAATGATTTCGGCTTGTACAATATGGCCGGAAACATGAATGAGTGGGTACAAGATGTATACAGACCTCTCTCCTTCCAGGATTTTGATGATTTGAACCCCCTGAGAAAGGATGGCACCTACGACGACGCCAACACATATAACACGACGCTGATAGATGACAATTTCAGGGTTTTTAAAGGAGGTTCATGGAGAGATGTAGCTTACTGGTTGTCCCCGGGAACCAGAAGATTTCTTCATCAGGACTCCTCTACCAATCATATAGGATTCAGATGTGCGATGATCGCTGTGGGTGGTAAAGACAGATAATCAAACACCTATTCATAAAACAAAAAAGGGGCTCAAGGCCCTTTTTTTATGCTTTTTTTTCAATTTGATCAACACATAATTGTATTTTGTCAAAAACCGGAATTATAAAATAAATTTTTGCTATTATATACTGATTTAAACATTATTTTTGTATCCATAAATTATTTGATATCAGGAGATTGTATGAAGAGGGTTTTACTTTTATGTTTCATCCTTTTTTGTGGATACCATCAGGTCATAGGGCAAAGTTGGAGACGGGTAGGCAGCTGGGGAAACACCTTTTCAGATATCCAGTGGATCAACAACCAAGTTGGGTACATTGCCGGAGAAAATATCATTCTCAAATCCATTGACAGCGGCCTCAGCTGGACGGAACTGGAATCCCCTACCAGAGAAAACATCCGCGCGTTCGTCTTTCTCACGGAAAACAGGGGAATATGCTTGGGAACAGCGGGTGAGGTTTTTCTAACAAGAAACGGAGGAGGCTCTTGGGAGGAAACGGTGTTGTCCGCCGGAGAGGAACTAAAAGCCATAACCGTTTTTGACACAAACAAAATATTGATTGCGGGAACGAACGGCACCTTGTTTTTATCCGATGACAGGGGGGATTCCTGGGAAAGACGGGATGCCCAAACCTCACATGACATTCATTCTCTTTTTTTTACCGGAGCCCATACAGGCTATGCGGTCACTTCTGCTTCCGAATTGATAAAAACCTCCGACGGCGGAGAAAATTGGGCAGTGTCTTCCACAGGATTTGGCGTTCCCCTTAATGACCTGCATTTCATCAACGATACGACAGGATATGCGGTCGGTAACGCGGGGAGCATCATCAAGACAGAAAACGCCGGAGAAAGCTGGCAATTCATCAACAGCGGGATAGACACAGACTTGACCAGGGTGGTCTTTCACCCCGACAATCCCTTGATTGGCATCATTGCCGGAAAAAACGGCACGATATTAAGAACAGCTAACGGTGGTCAAACCTTTGCAGGCATCGCCAGCAGGACCACGGAACCTATCCACGCTGTGGCTTTTCGGCCGCAATCCAACAATGTGTTTGCGGTGGCTTCCAGCGGATTCCTGATTTCCTCAACCAACAGTGGCAGCAGCTGGGCGGTCCGCCTTTCCGGCAGAGCCAATGATTATGCTGCCGTTCAGTTCACCACAGACCTACGGGGATACCTGGTAGGCAACCAAGGTTTGATCCTTCTTACCACAAATGGCGGCAATTCCTTCACAGACAGGTCCAGACCGATCGGGCTGCCATTCAATTCACTTTTCTTTGTCAACAATGCCACTGGGTATGCCGCGGGAAACAACGGTAATATCATCAGCACAACCAATTCCGGGGCAAACTGGACCACCTTGAATCCGGGCACCAACAGGAATATTCACGGCTTGTATTTCTTTAACGTCAATCACGGATATGCGGTAGGAAGCAGGGGCCTTATTACCAAGACCGAAAACAGGGGATTAAATTGGACCCCATTAATTTCGGGAGAAACGGAAATTGACCTCAAAGGGATCATCTTTTTTGATGAAGAAACGGGCTTGACCATTGGCGAAGAAGGGCTTATCCTGAGATCTTCGGACGGTGTTAAATGGGAGAGGATTGCTATTCCCACCGCTGAAGATTTCAATGCCATCCAAAAGCTGGATGATCAAACAGCGGTCATTGTGGGCAACAACGGCGTGGCATTCAAAACCAAGGACAAGGGTAGAACATGGCAAAAACTGGAACTCCCCTGGGATGCGGATTTCAACGATGTGGAGTTTTTGGATGAATCAGTTGGTTTTGTGGCGGGAACAAAGGGCCTGATCCTAAAAACATTTGACGGAGGGGACACCTGGGAGCGGCTGCCCACCGCTACCTTCCAACATTTTACCGGAATCAGCTTCGGGGACCTTAATGTAGGCTACGCGGTAGGGGAAAACGGCACCTTTTACCAATACACCTGTCAGGTACCGGAGGAAGTACCCGTCATATTCGGTGAAAGTAACATATGCCTCAGCCAGCAGATTTATTCTATACAAGGGACCGAGGAAGAAGGGACAACCTATGAATGGCGTGTGGACGGAGGTACGATTTTGGAAGGACAGGAATCTACAAGAATTGTGGTGAGGTGGGACCGGCCGGGAAGGAATGCGGTTATGGTTAGGGGCCAGAATAACTGTGGGAATGGATCCACCACCGCGCTGGAAGTAATCACTTCTGTCCAGCCTGACCAGCCTGCAGCCATCCAGGGAGAAGGCGTGGTGTGCCTCTCTTCTTTTGCTGATTACCGGGTGGATTCCATCCCTGGGACGGAATACATATGGCAGGCCACCGGAGGTGTGGTGCGTGGCGGACAAGGGACCCATAAAATCACCATCGAATGGACCAACCTGAAGGACCAAGCGATTTCAGTATATTCCCGCAATCCTTGCGGAACAGGCCCGGTAAGCGAGAAACCCATTCTGGTGATTACCACTCCTGCCCAACCTTCGGTAATCGAAGGACCAAACAAGGTGGGTATCCAGGAAGCGGATTATGAAGTAGTGGAGGAGCAGGATATCAATTACCAATGGCATGTGGGCGACGGCGGTAAAATCGTCAGTGGACAAGGCACATCTAAAGTACGCGTAAGCTGGGAAAAAGAGGGAGATCATGAGCTTAAAGTGACCCCCATGAATGCCTGCAATCAGGGAGAAAGCAGGATTCTTGAAGTCAACGTAAACCTGATCACCTCATTGGAGGAAAGAAACAGACCCGCTCAGATAAATATTTATCCAAACCCCTCAGCAGGAGATGTGTATATCAGTACCTTTGGCATCCCGGACATTCAGGAAATACTGGTATTCAGTACACAAGGTCAGAAAATCCGCGAAATCAAGCCGGAAAAGGATCAATATATATTCCAGATCCGTCAACTTCCCAAAGGGCTCTTCACCGTGATATTAAGAAGCAGGACATCAGAATATAAGAAAAAAATCATCATACAATAACATTCCCGTTACGGGTTTGCCACAGCGCTATCAACTGTCCATTCCCCCTTCTTTCATTTTTTCCGCATTCTCCGCAAACCTCAATGCGTTGATAAATTCGCCTATATTTCCCTCCATAACCTCATGCAAGTTGTATACGGTTTTGTTGATTCGATGATCAGTCACACGGCTTTGAGGATAGTTATACGTTCGGATCTTGTCCGACCGGTCTCCGCTACCTACCATGGATTTACGCTGGGCGCCCACGGCCTCATTGTGCTTGGCCAATTCTATTTCATAAATCCGGGACCGGAGGACTTTTAGTGCTTTTTCAAAATTTTTGATCTGTGATTTTTGATCCTGGCAGGTCACTACTATGCCGGTGGGCTCATGGGTAAGCCTGACAGCAGAGTAGGTGGTGTTTACGGACTGCCCACCCGGTCCTGACGAGCAATAAGTATCCTTTCGCACCTCATTCATATCGATCTGAACATCTACTTCCTCCATCTCCGGCAGTACAGCCACCGTAGCCGCTGAAGTGTGCACCCTCCCTTGGGTTTCAGTGGCCGGCACCCTTTGTACCCGGTGTACACCTGATTCATATTTCAGCATCCCATACACATCCGTTCCCGACACCGAACTGATAATCTCTTTATATCCGCCCGAAGACCCAAAAGTAAGATCAAGTACAGTAAGGTTCCAGCCCTGTTTTTCACAAAAACGCTCATACATCCTAAAAAGGTCTCCGGCAAAAATAGCGGCTTCATCCCCTCCCGTGCCGCTTCGGATTTCCAGGATGCAGTCTTTGGAATCATTGGGGTCTTTTGGAATCAACATCTTCCTGAGCTCTTCCTCCAGTTCCACCTGTTTTTCCCTTAGCTCTTCCAGCTCCAGCTTAGCCATCTCTCTGAAGTCGGGGTCCCTTTCCTTTTCCAAAATGGACTTGGTACTGCTTATATTATCCATGACAAGCTTATAGGCACCATATACCTGCACAATTTTCTCAAGGTCTTTGTACTCTTTGGATAATTTGGTGTACTTACCCATATCGGACATGGCATCCGGCTGGATAATCAGCTGGCTCACCTCTTCAAACCGCTCCTTTATCGCTTCCAGTTTATCAAGCATAGTTTACATTTTAGGAGTGCAAAATTAAGAAATTCCACGGATCATTTGGGTTTTATCCCCGGTCTTTTATGAGGTTTGCCGGCCGGGACATCATAATCATTGTCCATGATGTTTCAAAATTCCTGTTTAGTGATTAAATTGGTGCTCATCTTCTAACCCTCCTTAGCCGTGAAAAATCTTTCTGTCTGTTGGTTCTATTTGTTTGTCCTGGTTTCCTGTCAGTCCGAAAAAAAAATCGATCGATCAGTAGTGGACGAGGTCAAAAAATCCAGTGAGGTTAAAAAGTTAAGTGAAGCGGAGATCATCGACCATGCGATCAAATGGGGAAATGAAATCAGTCAGGAGGCCCAGGAGGCTTTGATCGGTGCGCTGCAGGGGGCCATAGCTGGAAAAGGCGTGGCAGGTGCTATCGGATTCTGCCATGAGGAAGCCTTGCCCATTACCCAAAAAACGGCAGAAAAACATCGGGTGAAGATAAAGAGGGTTTCATCTAAAAACAGGAATCCTGATAACGCCCCCAATGAGGACGAACAGGAAGTATGGGACGCTTACGTTTACAATGCGGAAAACAATGTTGATAACAGGCCTAACATACAAAAAATAGATGGCGGAGAAACCCTCCTTTATACCAGGGCCATCCAGATTCCCAGTAGCTTGTGTCTCAACTGCCACGGTGAGCCCGGAAAGGACATTGACGAAACCACGCTTGGAACAATCCATCAAATATATCCGGAAGACAAGGCCACAGGATATAAAGTCGGCGATTTGAGGGGAATGTGGAGTATCTATCTACCCAAAAAGGAAGTGGTAAAGCGAATGTAAAGGGCCGTTTTTATTTTGCTACCTAAAAAAACAAGCGTTTTCTTAAGCTTGTTATGCGGGATGGTGTAATTTTGCCGCTGATGGTTATTCCATTATTTCAATAATAAGCTTTCAGATGAAAAAAACCTACACCATTCTTTTATGCAGTTGGATGGGGATATGTATGGCCTTTGGTCAAACCAAAAGTCCTGCTGAATTCCTCGGCTATGAACTTGGTGAAAGATTTACCCCTCACCACCGTGTTGTCGCCTATTTTGAGCATGTTGCCGAAAACAACAGCAATGTACGCATCCACTATTATGGAAAAACCAACGAAATGCGCCCTTTGATGGCTGCTTTTGTCTCTTCCCAAAAAAACATCGACCAACTTGAAGCCATCAGGGAAGATAACCTGAAAAGGACCGGATTGATGGAAGGGGCTATTACCACCAATGTCCCCATCACCTGGATGAGCTACAATGTCCACGGTAATGAGGCCGTTTCTTCTGAAGCCACCATGATGACCTTATTTTCCCTCGTTGACACGGGAGCACCACAGACCAAGGCGTGGCTGGAAAATAATTTGGTTGTTTTAGACCCCTGCCTAAACCCCGATGGTCAGGAGAGATATGTGAACTGGTACAACCAAAAAATGAATGCCGTGCTCCAGCCTGATCCTCAATCCATAGAACACCGTGAACCCTGGCCCGGCGGAAGACCTAACCATTACCTTTTTGACCTGAACCGGGACTGGGCCTGGCAAACGCAGATAGAATCCCAGCAACGTGTGGCCTTTTACAACGAATGGCTCCCCCAGGTCCATCTGGATTTTCATGAGCAGTCGGTGGACCAGCCCTACTATTTTGCGCCGGCAGCAGAACCGCTTCACAGGCAACTGACAGCCTACCAGCATGAATTCCAGGAACTCTTCGGAAGAAACACTGCCCGGTATTTTGATCAAAACAATTGGTTTTATTTCACCAAGGAACGCTTCGATCTGCTTTATCCCAGCTATGGAGACACGTATCCTATGTACAATGGAGCCATTGGGATGACCATCGAACAAGGGGGATCCGGTAGGGCCGGTATCGGCATTCACAACGCCGAAGGGGACACGGTAACGCTCAAAGACCGGATCATCCACCACCACACTACTGCCCTTTCTGCCATAGAAACCACCTCTCAGCAGGCCGAAAGGGTATTGGAAGAATTTGAGAAATATTTCCGCGAAAGCCGCCAAAACCCGGCAGGAAAATATAAAAGCTTTGTGATCCGCGGAAACAATAAGCCGGCTAAAATGCAGGCACTCCTGGAACTGTTGAAAAAAAACCACATCCGATATGGCCATGGGGGAAAGGCTGGGACATTTACCGGCCTGAGTTACCAGACGGGTAAAACTGAACGTTTTGAGCTGGCTGAAAACGATATCGTCATCAATGCTTACCAGCCCAAGTCTGTCCTGGTTCAGGTATTATTCGAACCGGAACCCGTGCTGAATGACAGCATCACTTACGACATTACCAGTTGGGCCCTTCCGTATGCTTACAACCTCTCTGCTTTTGCGCTGGAGTCCCGGCTGGATGCGGGAAGTTTCAAGACAGCCGAATTTATTCCAAACCAACCCGCTGCGGAAACCCTGGCTTACATTGCTCCATGGCATGCCACCAGGCACGTGGCTTTTCTGGCGGCTCTATTAAGGGAAAACGTCAGGGTCAGGTTCGCAGAGTATGCCTTTGAAATTGGAGCAACACCCTATCCTGTGGGCTCCCTGATCATTACCAGGGGAGGTAACCAATATATTGCGGATTTCCATCAAAAAGTAACCCACATTGCCAACCAATTCGAAATAGAACTTGGACAAACCTCCACGGGATATGTGGACAGCGGCAAAGACTTTGGATCTCCAAATGTAAAAACCATCAAACGGCCCAAAATTGCCTTGGTAGGCGGTGAAGGCACCTCCTCTCTGAATTTTGGGGAAATCTGGCACTTTCTTGACAAAGAACTCGCCTACCCCGTAAGTATACTGGAAGCCAATTCCCTGGAATCAGTTAAACTCCATGAATATGACCTTATCATCCTGCCAGCAGGTAGGTACGGCGCTATCGATGAGGATACACATACAAAGATGATGGATTGGATAAAAGCCGGAGGAAAACTGATAGCCATTGAGTCGGCATTGGAGCTTTTTGCGGACAAAGATGGTGTGCAGCTAAAAACCTATGCTGATGATGCGGAGAAAAAGAAATTTGAAGAGAAGTTTTCGAAAACAAAGAACGCTGAAAAAACGGCCCCATACCTGGAAAGAGAGAGACTGGATATTTCCAACTATGCTGCCGGAGCGGTTTTTGAGGTGCAGATGGATGTCACCCATCCATTGGGATACGGCACAGACGGAAAATTTTATACCCTTAAAAACAATGCTAAAAGGTTTGCCTATCTCGATAAAGGCGTAAATGCAGGGATCATCCCCACCAAGGATCATCACCGGACAGGGTTTATCGGTTACAAAATATTGCCTCAAATGGAAAAATCCATGGTATTCGGACAGGAAAACGTGGGCCGTGGCCAGATCATTTATATGGCTGACAATCCCCTTTTCAGGAGTTTCTGGGAAAGTGGCAAGCTCATCATGGCCAATGCGATTTTTATGGCAGGAAATTAAAACAATGCCCCATGATGTTCATAAAACAGGCCCGGTAGGACACCGGGCTTATTTTTTTGACGGCTATTCACTATCTTTAATAAATAACCCTATACATATGATGAGCAAATATACCCCCGACCAATCAGAAACATTCAGGTGCCCCTGGTGTCTCGGATTTAAAAAGTACATCCAGTATCATGATGAGGAATGGGGCGTGCCGGTATACAACGACAAGAAACATTTTGAGTTTTTGGTATTGGAAAGTGCCCAGGCGGGACTCAGTTGGGCCACTGTCCTGAATAAAAGGGAAGGTTATCAACAGGCATTTTCTGATTTTGATTACACAAAAGTTGCCCAGTATACGCCAGAAAAAATCGAAGAAATCCTTTCCGACACGAATATCATCAGAAACCGCAAAAAAGTGGAAGCCGCCGTCCGCAATGCAAGCAGGTTTATGGAGATCCAGCAAAATTATGGCTCATTTTCCGGCTATCTATGGGATTTTGTGGGAGGCAGGCCTGTTCAAAACGAATGGAGGACCTTATCTGAGATTCCCGCCAGCACAGAACTTTCCCATAAAATCGCCATAGATCTCAAAAAAAGAGGTTTTAAATTCCTGGGCAGCACCATTGTTTATTCCCACTTACAGGCCACCGGAATCGTCAATGACCATTTGGTGCAATGTTTCAGGCATCAGGAAGTAAAACAGCTGGCCAGGTGATTCCCCTATTCATCATCCAGGATATCAGATCTTTTTGCTGATTTTGATTGTTTGATCCGGTAATTCAGGGAGAGGTTGATTTGTCTTCTTCTTGGCAGAACGTCCCCTTCGGTCATAAATCCCGGTCCTTCAAAAATAAACCTGTTTCTTCTCGTGTTGAACATGTCCATCACGTTGAGGATCAGCGTTGCCCTTCCCTGCATGATGTCTTTGCTGGCCGACAGATCGAGGTAATAAAGTGCCTTTCTGACACCCTGAGCCACCCGTTGTCTGCCTTCGTAATTGGTCCTCACCTGAATGTCAAGTCCATTGGCCATGGAAATCCTGGAGGTCAAACGGGTAAACCAGCTATAGGTATTTGCCCTATACGTATCCAAAATATTGGTGCCATCTATGTCCGCATAAAAGAAATTAAAATTGGCATCCAGTTTCAACCAGTCGGCCGGTGAATAATCACTGGTAAATTCCAAACCGAATGACCGTTCAGACAATAAATTTTCAGGAATGGTCATCGCGTTCCCCTCTTCATCCACTGTTCGGATTCTTTCTATTTTGTCGGTGGTGCTTCTGAAGTAAACAGTGGAAAAGACGGAGCCTTTATCCATGTACTTGATATGCCCCAGTTCATACGCATCCGTAAATTCGGGATCCAGGTCAGGGTTTCCGCTGAAAAAATTCCTGGCATCGGAAAATGTCATAAAAGGGCTGAGGTCATTGTAAAATGGCCGACGGATCCTCCGGCTATAGGATACCTGAAAAGCATCATCAGGACTTACATTGTAGGTAACATGAGCGCTTGGAAAAAGATTGGCATACTCTCTTGGGTTGATTTCATTGGCCCTGACCAAAGTGGTCTTCACGTCGGTATACTCTGCCCTGAGGCCGCCTTGATAGGACAGCTTGTTGCTTTTGTTGCCCATTATGGCATAAGCCGCATGAATGTTTTCGTTGTACAGAAAGATGTCATCCAGCCCAGGCAAAGCCTCAAATTCCCCGCTTTCCGTCTGCTCACTGACATTGAAGTCATTTTCCATATTTCGGAAACTGCTCCTGAATCCTGTTTCAAAATTCCCGTCCTTACCGATCGGTTTGGTATAATCGAGTTGAAATAACCACTGCCGTTCAAATTCGTCATTTAAAGAAGTCTGAAGAACAGACCTGCTTGGGATCTGCGTACCGTTGGGCTGGAAAGCGTTCTCAGTATATACCTGGTCCGAGTTTTCCCAGTAATCCAAATAGGTCACCCCTCCGGTCAATACATGTCCGTTTTGATCAAATGTCCTTTTATAGGTCAGGTTGACTTCCGAGTTGGGCTCTTTTTCGTCTTCATCTTGTGTCCTTAAGGTATAACTTTCCAATTGTCCACCCGGCGCATAATAATCATCGTAACGGATATTGGTAATCCTCCTGGCATCACTTCTTCTCAAAAGATAAGAAGCCGTAAGGATGTTGTTATCGCTGAAAAAATAATCCAGCCCCGCCCTGATGTTGTTATTCAGACTATTCACCGTTCCTGTGGTGCTTTGGTCGGAGACAAAAGTGGTATCAGGAGTATATACTTCCTGATAGATGGAGCCTACCCTGGGCACCCTTCTGTAGGCGACACCATAATTGATAAACCAGTTGATCTTGTTATGTCTGTAATTCAGATTGGCAGCCAGTCCCAGATTGGTTGGGTTGCCCACAATGCCCTCAAAGGATCCGTTAAACCCCTGCGTATTCTCCTTTTTCAGAACGATGTTGATCACACCCGCCATGCCTTCAGCCTCATACCTGGCAGAAGGATTGGTGATGACTTCCACGGTTTCGATCATGCTGGCGGGAAGCTGTTGCAGGCCGCTGCTGCCTTTAAAGCTGACCAGTCCGGAAGGTTTGCCATCCACCAAAATCCTCACGTTGTCGCTGCCCCGTAGCCGTACATTTCCCTCCGGGTCTACCGATATGGAAGGAAGGTTCATCAAAATATCCGTGGCGGTTCCCCCTGCGTTTGCCAAGTCTTTTCCTACATTGAATATACGTTTGTCGAGAGACAGCTCCATCAGGTTTTTCTGACCCTGAACCACCACCTCATCCAGGTTTTCGGCAGTTCCCGTTAATTTGATCAGGCCAAGGTCTCTTTGCCTGTTCTCCCGGTTGATGCCCACGGCTTCCATCTGGAAAGGTTCGTAGCCCATAAATTCCACCAAAACCAAAAAATCACCCTGTGGCAGGGAGAGCGAAAAAGTTCCGTCTTCCTCTGTTATGCCCCCGGTCATCAGCTTCTTCTCCCCACCTTCATCCCGGTAAACACTCACGGTGGCAAAACCCAATGGTATGTTGCCGTCAGCATCCATTACCTTCCCTTTTAACTCACCGAAACCGGAAGATTGGGAAAACAGATCCGCGGAGAAAAAGAAAACAGTTGTTGGTATAAAAATTAGGGTAATTATATATTTTATTTTCATAGTTAACAATCTATAGAGACAAGCAGCAAAGATAGTTAATTGGTGGATAGATGTTCCGTATTTTTACAGGAAAGCAAAATGTAGAGGATAAATTACCTAATGACATAGAAAATTTTTTTTTTAAAGTAAAAATGCCCGGCGTGTTGAACAAAACCTGCCAATTAGCTGATTGCAGATTTTTATATTTTGATTTATTAGCCTACATTAGGCCGGTTATTTCATATGATTATAATTGTCTATTCAACGGTCATATGGAATCTCGCTATTGATAATCATCTCTGTGTGTGACGACCTCGTCATGCTCGATTTCATCTGTTTATAATTGTTTTTCAATGGTCAGATGGAATCTCGCATGTGTGATAATCATGCCTCCGTGTGACGATTCCGTCATGCTCGATTTCTTATGTAGAAAACCAAATAAAACTAGCTATAAAAGTCCAATATTGACAATGAAATTTAACCTTAATCATTTTTTCCGGGTATTTATACTTTCACTGTGTCTTTCCTGTGATTCTTCAGAAAAATCAATAGAAAACCGGATTCCGATGGATGCCGCTACCGTTAGCGACGGACAAACCATCTTCGAAAACAACTGCAGCACCTGCCATAATTTCAACCAGGACGGCATAGGTCCCCATCTGGGGGGGCTTACCCGGGAGGAACCCTTGGAATGGATCCGCGATTTTATCAAAAACCCCACCGCAGTGATCCAATCAGGTGACGAACGGGCTGCCAACCTGTTTGCCAAATTCAACACCTACATGCCTTCGTTTGATCACCTGCCGGCTGAGGAAATTGATGCCATTATCGCCTATATGCATCAGCATGAAGCGCCTGCAGAAAAAACAAAAACCAGAAGCGACTCCATCGTCAACCCCATACCGGAGCCCATTCCGCTTTCTGAACTTGTAGTTGAATTGGAATGGATAGCTACCATCCCCCCATCCAGCGAGGAAATGCCAAGAACCAGGATAGCCAAACTGGACTTTCATCCAGGCACCAAAGACCTGTTTATCATGGACCTTCGGGGGAAAATGTACCGCATTGCCGGCGACAAAACCGAAGAATACATGGATATGGAAAAGCTGATGCCGGATTTTATCAACCAACCCGGCCTGGCAACGGGATTTGGAAGCTTTGCCTTTCATCCGGAATTTTCGGAAAACGGCTTGCTGTACACCACCCATACGGAGTCCCCCGGTTCGGGAAAAGCTGACTTCACCTTCGGGGATTCTATCCGCAACACATTACAGTGGGTCGTGCTGGAATGGCAGACAGATAATGCCAACGGAATCCCATTTAAGGGAAAAAGCAGAGAACTTTTCAGAATTGACATGGTGACCGGCATTCATGGCATGCAGGAAATCACATTTAACCCCCTGGCCAGTCCCGGGGAAGAAGATTACGGCCTGCTTTATATCGGAATAGGGGATGGTGGGAGCGTTGGGGCCGGTCACGCCTGGGTCCCCCATGGGCCCACACAGCCTTGGGGTTGCATTTTCCGAATTGATCCCAGCGGAAACAACAGCCGAAACAGGAAATACGGAATCCCTAAAAGCAACCCCTTCGTTAATAACGGGAAAGGATGGCTGGAAGAGATTTATGCCCATGGCTTCCGAAACGCACACCGGATCACCTGGACAAAGAACGGTGAATGTCTCGCCACTAACATAGGCCAGATGCAGATAGAATCGCTGTACATGGTAAAACCTGGTGATGACTATGGATGGCCGGTAAGGGAAGGAACCTTTGTCATAGATCCTGAAATAGATATCAATCAGGTTTTTCCTCTTCCCGAAGATGATGAGAAATATGGTTACACCTACCCCGTGGCCATGTATGACCATGATGAGGGAAATGCCATTTCGGGCGGGTATGAGTATTGGGGAACCCATGTCCCCGCTCTGGAGGGCAAATACCTTTTTGGGGATATTGTCCAGGGCCGGCTGTTTTACATCCATACCGCCGAATTGCAACGTGGAAGCCATGCCCCTATTTATGAGTGGCGCATCAGCTTTGAGGGCAAAGTCCAGAGTTTGGTAGAATTATGCGGCAGCAAGCGGGTAGATCTGCGCTTTGGAAGGGATCATGAAGGAGAGCTTTACCTGTTTACCAAACCAGACGGGAAAGTGTATAAGATGAAGAATACGTTATAAAGACCCTGTATGATGTATGACCAATAAACCCAAATACAACAGAAGAACCGCAGTGAAAAAAGGTATTTTGCTTACGGCCCTCGCTGGTATGCAGCCCCTGACAGGCTTTATGGCTCCTCCGCGGCCCCACGCCTACCGGATCGGCGCATGTGACTGGTCGATCGGACAAGCATCGGATCCGGAAGCTTTTCGGGTCGCCAAAGAAATCGGACTGGACGGTGTCCAGGTCAGTTTGGGCAATGTGTCCAACAACATGCATCTTCGGAGAAAAGAAGTACAGCAGACCTATCTACAAACCTCAAAAGACACCCAGGTGCGGATTGCCAGCCTGGCTATCGGTGAGCTGAACAATGTTCCTTACAAATCCGATCCTGTGACGGAAGAATGGGTGGAAGACAGCATAGATGTGGCCAAAGCTTTGGGCTGCCAAGTCATTTTACTGGCTTTTTTCGGAAAAGGCGACCTTAGAGAGGATGAAGAAGGAAAAAAAGAAGTTATCAGAAGGCTTCAAAAAGTCGCTCCAAAAGCAGAAAAACAGGATATCTACCTGGCGTTGGAGTCCTGGTTAAGCGCGGAAGAACACCTCCGGATCATAGAGGCGGTAGGATCCAGCCATGTAAAAGTCTATTATGACGTGGCCAACTCCACGGAAATGGGATACGATATTTTCAAAGAAATGAAGTTGTTGGGTACTGAATACATCTGTGAAATACATGCAAAGGAAAACGGACAGCTTCTGGGCAAAGGCAAAGTGGACTTCGGAAGGGTTAAAAACACCCTTCAGGAGATCGGCTACAAAGATTGGGTGATTATGGAAGGCGCCATTCCCCCAGGCGGCGATATGCTTACCGCATACCAAGCCAACCTCGCTTATCTCCGACGCGTTTTGAACAACCAATAAGATCCGCATGAACAGGCTTCATACATATTATGTCCTGGGTTTAATCTTCCTGTTCTTTGCCTGCAAAAAAACAACCGAAGAGAAACCTTTGCTCCATGTCCCCGATGACCTTGAAGTAACATTGTGGGCCTCCTCACCGATGTTTTACAATCCCACCAACGTGGATGTGGACATGCGGGGAAGGCTATGGGTCACAGAAGCTGTCAACTACCGGGATTTCCGGAACAAAGACGGGCACATGGTCCATGCTGAGGGTGATCGTATTGTGATATTGGAAGACACCAACGGGGACGGAAAAGCCGACAGTTCCAAAATATTTGTGCAGGACAGTGACCTGCGTTCGCCTTTGGGCATCGCTGTGGTGGGCAACCAGGTAATCGTTTCCTGTTCCCCCTCCATTATCGTCTACACCGATGAGGATGGAGATGACATCCCCGACCATAAAGAAATCCTCCTTACAGGATTTGGAGGCAAAGACCATGATCATGGCCTGCATGCAGGGGTCCTTGGTCCCGATGGCAAATGGTATTTTATCGTCGGCAACGCGGGCCCCCACGAAGTGACCGGCCGGGACGGTTGGACCCTTCGGTCAGGAAGTGTCTATAACGAATACACTCCCTATAGCACAGAAAACACGCCTTCACAAGTAAGCGATGACGGTAAGGTCTATACAGGGGGGATGGTCATCCGGGTAAATCCCGATGGGACCGGACTCGAAGTATTGTCCCACAATTTCAGAAATGCTTTTGAAGTTTTTGTGGATTCCTTTGGCAACATGTGGCAGAGCGACAATGACGACCAGACCGCTTCCTGCAGAACAACCTGGCTGATGGAGGGCAGCAATGCGGGGTTTTTCAGCGAGCAGGGGGACAGAACCTGGCAAGCCGACAGGCGGCCCGGACAAAGTATAGCGGAAGCCCATTGGCACCAGCATGATCCCGGCGTGCTTCCCGCCGGAGACATCTACGGTGCCGGATCTCCTACCGGAATCGTGCGGGTGGAAAACGATGCCCTTGGGGAACACTACCGGGGACTATTGCTCAGCGCCGACGCGGGAAGGAACATCATCTTTGGCTACTTTCCCACACCTCAGGGATCAGGATATTCTTTAAATGAAAGACAGGCGTTTATTTCCTCAGTAGATACGGACAATGTCCATTATGTATGGCATGAGATAGAAGAGGACGACAGCAAATGGTTCCGGCCCAGCGATGTGGCCGTAGGCACCGATGGCTCGCTGTTTGTGGCCGATTGGTATGATCCCATAGTTGGGGGGCACCAGATGCGGGACAAGGAAGGTTATGGCAGGATCTACCGGATCCACCCGAAAAATAAACAGCTTACTTCACCTGTAATCAGTTTGGATGAAATCCCCGGTCAGATTGAGGCACTATATAACCCTGCCATCCACGTGAGATCCTTGGCGGCCCAGGCGTTGCTCGCACAAAGTGGAGAGGCTGTGCCTGCCTTAGCCGCGGTGTTGAAAGACAATAACCCCTTCCATCAAGCCAGGGCTATCTGGCTTCTGAGCCAATTGGGGGATACAGGCTGGGCAGCGGTTGAACCTTATCTGGAAGACCGTAACCCGGAACTTGCCTTAACGGCCCTAAGGGCGCTTTCCCAATTCAGAGGGCAGGAGCTACTTGCCTATTCCAAGGCCCTGGCCAAATCGGCTCATCCCTTGGTGCGGAGAGAACTGGCCCTGTTGCTAAAAGATTTTCCCTTGAACCAATCCCTGGACATTTATCTCCAATTGTTCGATGGATTTGACGGAGTGGATCCCTGGTACCGTAACGCTATGGGAATAGGACTCAGGGGAAAAGAAAACGCGTTTTATCCAGCTCTAATGTCTCACTTAGGCGGACCGGACCCTGTGGAATGGCCAGACGCCGCCAGCAAAATGGTGTGGGAGCTGCACCCTGCCGCTGCCATGGACGACCTTCGGCAGCGTGTGACTTCCGAAAAACTTGACGAAAACAAAAGGAAGGAGGCGATGGAGACATTGGCCTTTATCGGAGACAAAGACGCTGCGCAGATCGTATTGGCGCTGTATGAGGGCAATGATGACATGCTCTCTGAAGATGCCCTATGGTGGCTGCAATTCAGACAACACAATCTGTGGCAATCCCATTTGAAAAATTGGGAGTCTCCAGTAGACAACCTGCCGGATGCCCAGCCTGAGCTGCTGGCCTGGCGTAATACCTTACTGGACAGCTTAGCCTCCCCTGAAGAAAAATCCGACGTCTGGGAAAAACTTTCAGAAAACAGTAACGGGAGACTCCATCTGGCTCTGTTGGCTGCCACAGGCAAACTTTCGGGGGAGCTTAAAAAAGAAAGCAGCCAGCTACTGGAAAAAGAAAACCGTGCCCCTATAAAAAGCCTGCTTGCCCGGCACTTTCAGGAGAAAAAAAAGACGTATTCGGAAGAAAAGATATCCCAATCCCATGCGGACGTACAAATGGGGAAAACCCTGACGGAAAAAAATTGTCTGGGATGCCATAAAATAGGTAATTCAGGTAATGAAATCGGCCCGGACCTCAGCCAGATACAGCTGAAGATGGACAGAAAAACCTTGATCAATGCCATCACCGAGCCGGATGCCGCGGTCGCTTTTGGCTCGGAAGCATTTCTGGTAAGCCTGAAAAACGGTGCCGTACTTTATGGCATACTCCTGTCCAACGGCCCGGTAGTCACCGTACAGGAATACAACGGGCGGAAATTTATTATCCCGGCCAATGAAATTGAGCAGCGCCGGCAGTTGAAACATAGTCTGATGCCTGCACCCGAACATATGGATCTGGAAGAAAATGACGTCACCCACATCACAGCCTATCTATTGGATAGCCGGGGCGGAACCAAATGATCTCGGGTTCACAAGCTCTTTAATTGATTTATACTAAATTCAACCCCTTGCACAATGCTGGTTTTTGACTAATTTTACGGTTATGGCTAAAACAGAAGAAACACAGGAAATTTCCTTATTTAAAGATATCATAGCCCATGCCAAAGAATATGGGTTTGTTTACCCTTCTTCCGAGATTTATGACGGTCTGCAGGCTGTGTACGACTTTGGCCCATATGGGGTAGAGCTCAAAAACAACCTCAAGCGGCTTTGGTGGGAATCCATGACCCGCCTCAATGACAACATCGTAGGTATCGATGCCGCCATTTTTATGCACCCTACCACTTGGAAAGCCTCAGGGCATGTGGACAGTTTCAATGACCCCATGGTGGACAACAGGGACAGTAAAAAGCGTTACCGGGCTGATGTGCTGATCGAAGAAAAAGCGGCGGCTTACGAACAGGCCGGCGACCCTGTACATGCCAAGGAACTGCTCTCCGCTATGGGAAAATTGATGGATGCGGAGAATTTTGCGGCGCTTCGGGATTTGATGATCAATGAGGAAATCACCTGCCCCATCAGCGGAACTTCTAACTGGACGGAGATCAGACAATTCAACCTGATGTTCTCCACACAGGTAGGCTCTGTGGCGGACGAGACCTCTACCATCTATTTAAGACCTGAAACTGCCCAGGGGATATTTGTCAATTTTCTGAATGTTCAGAAAACGGCAAGAATGAAAGTACCTTTCGGTATCGCGCAGATCGGAAAAGCCTTCCGAAACGAAATCGTTGCCCGGCAGTTCATATTCAGGATGAGGGAATTTGAACAGATGGAAATGCAATATTTTGTACGGCCCGGCACTGAACTGGACTGGTACAAGGCCTGGGCCGATACCCGGGTAAAATGGCATAAAGCGCTCGGCATCCCCGAATCGAAACTTCGAAGGCATGACCATGAGAAATTGGCCCACTATGCCAACGCGGCCCTGGACATTGAATATGAGTTTCCGTTTGGATTCAAAGAAGTGGAGGGCATCCACTCCCGGACCGATTTTGACCTGAAAGCACACCAGGAATATTCCAAAAAGAAACAGCAGTATTTTGACCCTGAGGTCAACCAAAACTATATTCCCTATGTCATTGAAACTTCCATAGGCGCTGACAGGTTATTTTTAATGGCGTTCTGTAATGCCTATGTAGAGGAAGAAAGCCAGGAAAAACAACGCACTTACCTGAAATTTCACCCTGCCATAGCCCCGGTGAAAGCCGCCATCCTTCCGTTGACCAAAAAAGATGGTCTCCCGGAAAAAGGCAAGGAGATCTTTGAAAAGCTGAAGTATGATTTCAACATCATCTATGAAGACGCGGCTTCGATCGGAAAAAGGTACACCCGGCAGGACCTCATCGGCACGCCTTTCTGCATTGCAGTAGACCATCAAACCCTGGAAGACAATACGGTGACCATCCGGGACCGGGACACCACTGAGCAAATCAGGGTACCTATAGATGAATTGCACGCGCGGCTAAGCGAAGCATGCAGCTTTAGAAAAATATTCGAGAAAATATAAGCCCTTTTCAGCCTCCTGACTGCATCGGGAGGCTTTTTTATGCCCCATGGATTAAAAACATCGACCTTTCAACTTGTCAACCCCAGCAAATGACGAAAAAGATCGCTATAATAGGCCTAGGAGGTGTAGGAGGATACTTCGGTTTCAAAATCACCCAAAAAACCCGGGACACCAAGGATGTGAAAATCAGTTTTGTTGCCAGGGAGAAAACTTTTGAGGCGGTGCGTGATCATGGACTGACCCTCCTTTCTCCTGAAAACTCCGGCGCAGCTGTCCGGCCGGATAGCCTTTTTTCAATTATTCCGGAAATGGAGCCACAGGATTTGATCCTGATCTGTGTGAAAGCGTTTGACCTGGAGCAGGTATGTGAAGCTTTGAAGACAAAGGTGGAGCCGGATACCGTCGTGCTCCCTCTGATGAATGGCGTGGATATTTATGACAGGGTGAGGAACCAACTTGAAACAGGCGCTGTCCTGCCATCCTGCGTATATGTGGCCTCCCATATCAAAGAAAAAGGAGTGATCGAACACCAGGGGAAACCCGGTAGGATCATTCTTGGAAAGGATCCCAGAGAGCACCGACAGGATACCGATTGGGTGGTTGATTTTTTGGCCGATTGCGGGATTGATGTGGCTTTTAAAGCCGACGTGTTTCCAGATATATGGACGAAGTTCTATTTTATCGCCAGTTTTGGGTTGATATCATCCCGATACGACCAACCCATGGGGGCTGTCTGCGAAGAGCCTGCCCTTCGGGAGAGGGCAATGGCCATTATGAAAGAGATCGGCCAGATTGCTGCCAACAGGGGGATTGCTCTTCCCCAAAACATCACCGGACTTACCTTTCAGAAAGCCGCCGCTTTTCCGTACCACACCCCCACTTCCCTTCAACTGGATATCCGTTCCAAAAAGGCATCCAATGAATTGGATTTATTTGCCGGCGCGATTGTACGGTATGGCGGGGAATTGGGCATTCCCGTTCCGGAGACGGAAAAAATTTACCGCGAGATTCAAGAGATCATGAACAATTAAGCACAAGGGTCTTTCCGGACGTTGTCACTGCACATGCACCCTGATGACAAAATCGAGATCCCGGGGAAAATAACATTTTGTGGCGTCACAGGGCTGGTAATGCAGCTTCCCCTTTAGTGGAAATTCGCCCTTATGGTGTTTTTCTGTTTTGATGGGCACCACGACTTCCAGCAACTCGCTGTAAACATATAGAGGTTCTTCGACACCGTCCATTCTGAATTCATGTCCTTTTGGAAAAACAGGTTCACCGATGGCCATTTCACCGGCACCGTCCACGGACAAAACAGAGGGGATCAGGTTTTCGTTGTTGACCCGGTTTGCCTGGATATGGAAGTTTTCCCGGATACGGAAAAAAAGCTTTAGATGGGTTTCTTCACCAGGGGTGACCTGAAATTCCATTTCACCGTTTACCCTAACAAATGCAGGTTCCTGATCTTGAACAGGAAAGGGACTGTGCAGGAAAAGGAACAGCCAAAGCAATAAATTATTGGTCAGCAAGTAACGCATCCAGTTTTGCTCTTAAACCTACCAGCTTCGCATCAAAATTTTTCGAATCAAGCAAAGAAAGGAATTGGATTTTCCCTTCCGGGTCTACCAGTATATTGGATGCGAGCATGACTTCATCGCGGGCAAGATCAGGAAGGACGTCCTCTGGGGCAAAGCTGGCTGCCACGGTCCCGTCAGGGTCAAGCAAGACCGGAAAGCTGAGGTTAAACCGGTTCTGAAGTTTGTCTTGAACCAGCTCTTTGGGTTCCTTTACATCTATGATCAGCACCTCGACATTCCTGTCTTTGTATTCCTGGTTTAATTGCTCCAAATAGGGGGCCTCTGCATTACAAAAAGGGCACCAGGTAGTGGCAATATGGATTACGAGGTAATTTCCCTGGAAAGATTTTGAATTGACCTCATTGCCTTGAAGGTCAGACAGCTTAAACCCAGGCATCTGCATGCCTTCCAATCCATCCGGACTTTGCGCAAACAGGATCTGTAAGGGCATCATTAACACGACAAGCAGCAAGATTATGGATTTCAGTGGGAGTATGGCTTTGGGGTTCATAACAGGTAATGGTTTGGTTTATATCCTAATTTAACCAATACCCATGAAATTATCAAACTCAAAACCAGCCACTTAATTATTTTTTGACGATCAAAATCGGTGATCTTGTGATGGGGTGATTTTGATGAGAGCTTTCCCATTCGTACTGCCTCGGTCAAAGGGCAGCGCTTGGGGTCCTGAGCGAGGTCCTGAGCGGAGCCGAAGGACCAATTTCGATGCCACTTGTCACAATTAAAAATCGGTGATCTTGTGATGGGGTGATTTTGATGAGAGCTTTCCCATTCGTACTGCCTCGGTCAAAGGGCAACGCCTGGGGTCCTGAGCGAGGTCCTGAGCGGAGCCGAAGGACCAATTTCGATGCCACTTGTCACAATTAAAAATCGGTGATCTTGTGATGGGGTGATTTTGATCAGATCTTCCCATTCCTATTGCCTCGATTAACGGGCAACGCCTGGGGTCCTGAACGAGGTCCTGAGCGGAGCCGAAGGACCATTTCGATGCCACTTGTCACAATTAAAAATCTATGATCTTGTGATTTGGAGATTTTGATCAGATCTTCCCATTCCTATTGCCTCAATTAAAGGGCAACGCCTGGGGTCCTGAGCGAGGTCCTGAGCGGAGCCGAAGGACCATTTCGATGCCACTTGTCACAATTAAAAATCTATGATCTTGTGATTTGGAGATTTTGATCAGATCTTCCCATTCCTATTGCCTCGATTAACGGGCAACGCCTGGGGTCCTGAGCGAAGTCGAAGGGCCAATTTCGATGCCACTTGTCACAATTAAAAATCGGTGATCTTGTGATGGGGTGATTTTGATGAGATCCATTCATATTGCCTCGATTAAAGGGCAACGCCTGGGGTCCTGAGCGAAGTCGAAGGGCCACTTGGTGCGATTAAAGGCCGATTTTATCCTGTTCCGCGTCGTTCACCTTGTTGATTTCAATTCCACTTGGTGCGATTAAAGGCACGATTCCCACCTGGAATCTTCTATCCAAGTCTCCATTTCAATTCCACTTGGTGCGATTAAAGGATGCCGACAAACGAAACGTTTTGCACCGCATCGTTTCATTTCAATTCCACTTGGTGCGATTAAAGGAAGATTTATTAAGGTTTTCGGGTAGTCTTGGCGGAATTTCAATTCCACTTGGTGCGATTAAAGGACATGTAACGGTAAAAGGTTGCCCGGCTGACAACGCATTTCAATTCCACTTGGTGCGATTAAAGGAACACGCCCAGTTCATTTCCTATTGCTTCAATAATATTTCAATTCCACTTGGTGCGATTAAAGGATGGCCAGATCGAAAGGGCCGAAAAAGTCGAAAAGAATTTCAATTCCACTTGGTGCGATTAAAGGTCGCCTCCCCTGTGCTGGCCGTTTTGATGGTCTGTTATTTCAATTCCACTTGGTGCGATTAAAGGTATTTTTTTTGAAATAGGGGATTGGGTGATTTCCAAATTTCAATTCCACTTGGTGCGATTAAAGGTCCCACGGTCCCAAGCCACGTCAATAGTATTTCTACATTTCAATTCCACTTGGTGCGATTAAAGGCAGTAGTTTTTCAAAAATCAGGGTTTTCTGTATCTCATTTCAATTCCACTTGGTGCGATTAAAGGAAGCAGGAATCATTAAAAGTGAGGTGTGAAAAAGCCGATTTCAATTCCACTTGGTGCGATTAAAGGGTTGAAGCAACGGGGAATAAAAGTGGAGATCGTAAATTTCAATTCCACTTGGTGCGATTAAAGGCAGTCGAATGTACAAAATCCGCTGAAAGTCTATGAGATTTCAATTCCACTTGGTGCGATTAAAGGTCGGTCATAAGAAGTTAGACACCACGCTCAAGTATGATTTCAATTCCACTTGGTGCGATTAAAGGTGTCGGAAGTGGGATTGCCAGAAAACGAGATATGATATTTCAATTCCACTTGGTGCGATTAAAGGGAGCAGATGCACCACCTGGTAAACAAGATCTACACCAATTTCAATTCCACTTGGTGCGATTAAAGGACGCTACCGGTTTGCGGGAAGCACATCGTCTGGCGAATTTCAATTCCACTTGGTGCGATTAAAGGTTCCGCATTCAGCAGCAATCGCTTTGAGCATGCGATATTTCAATTCCACTTGGTGCGATTAAAGGCCCTCAACGGACAGACAATGAGCCAAAACCACCGTAATTTCAATTCCACTTGGTGCGATTAAAGGCAATACTTGTAACCTGAAGCAATTGCAAAACCCCGTATTTCAATTCCACTTGGTGCGATTAAAGGCCTAATTTGGTTAGGCATCTGTGAAATCTTAACATTATTTCAATTCCACTTGGTGCGATTAAAGGCCTCTATTTCCAAAATCCGGTGTACGGGCTTGGCCGATTTCAATTCCACTTGGTGCGATTAAAGGTGAAAAACCGTATTAGATTCAGCTATCAAAACGGTGTATTTCAATTCCACTTGGTGCGATTAAAGGTTACTATCATAACAAGAAAGAGGTATTCTTTTCGTAATTTCAATTCCACTTGGTGCGATTAAAGGTGCTGATGATATTTGGGATTATGTCCTGAAAAATTGATTTCAATTCCACTTGGTGCGATTAAAGGAGGGGGTGGCTGATTTTATGGCCGCAACCGTCACCGATTTCAATTCCACTTGGTGCGATTAAAGGAATCCGGTCTTTTCAAGGTCTCGAAGGAACAACTCTATTTCAATTCCACTTGGTGCGATTAAAGGAAGTTGTCCTCAAAGTATTGTTTAGCAACTAACCATATTTCAATTCCACTTGGTGCGATTAAAGGTAAACTGGCAGAAAAGCACGGTGTTAGATCCTTTGATTTCAATTCCACTTGGTGCGATTAAAGGCAAAAAAACCGGCCTGAATAACAGACCGGCGGGGTAATTTCAATTCCACTTGGTGCGATTAAAGGAGGAAAATGATTATCAAACCTATCTTGAAATAGGGTTATTTCAATTCCACTTGGTGCGATTAAAGGCCATTCTGGAATGAATCAATCATTTCACCCTTTACCATTTCAATTCCACTTGGTGCGATTAAAGGGCTTGAGGAAAAACTAAGCAAAGCCTTACACATAAATTTCAATTCCACTTGGTGCGATTAAAGGACTTAAGGAATGAATACAACCAGTATGCACAAACCAATTTCAATTCCACTTGGTGCGATTAAAGGAGGGATGCACATAGGATTGCTGACATGAATGATCAAATTTCAATTCCACTTGGTGCGATTAAAGGAACGATTCAAAGGAAATAACACTGTCTATATTAAGTCATTTCAATTCCACTTGGTGCGATTAAAGGTCCTTTTTTTCTATGTAATTAGATAGTTCATTCTTAATTTCAATTCCACTTGGTGCGATTAAAGGGTAAAAAGGAATTGGGTTTGCCACGTCAGATACAAATTTCAATTCCACTTGGTGCGATTAAAGGAATTGATGCAATAGATGCTCCATTATTTATAACTGAATTTCAATTCCACTTGGTGCGATTAAAGGAGACGGGAATTTGTATAAACTCCCGTTCGAAAGCAAATTTCAATTCCACTTGGTGCGATTAAAGGTAAACGGTAAATTCATAGATTTTCTATTTTCAAAATATTTCAATTCCACTTGGTGCGATTAAAGG
Source organism: Negadavirga shengliensis (assembly GCF_042652345.1). Lineage (NCBI taxonomy): Bacteria > Pseudomonadati > Bacteroidota > Cytophagia > Cytophagales > Cyclobacteriaceae > Negadavirga > Negadavirga shengliensis. Next base: position 241,433 of record NZ_JBHSJJ010000005.1, on the reverse strand, counting down.
GCTGGTCCAGTTGGCCAACAACCATCATACCGCCAAATTTCAATTCCACTTGGTGCGATTAAAGGGTTCCTCCCCCTTTAACATTGTACAAATTTGGCTTATTTCAATTCCACTTGGTGCGATTAAAGGTTTATGCAGTCGCTCACACCACTCATAGACTTTCAGATTTCAATTCCACTTGGTGCGATTAAAGGGAACCTATCGTCAACGTCCGGTCCGCCCGTACAGCGATTTCAATTCCACTTGGTGCGATTAAAGGGAAATTTGAATCCCTTGACGAAACCTATCTAAGAATATTTCAATTCCACTTGGTGCGATTAAAGGGCATGGGTTCCACTTCTAATTCAGACATATTCCTGTATTTCAATTCCACTTGGTGCGATTAAAGGCATACTCTTTCATGTAATGCCCTATTTTGTCGTCTTATTTCAATTCCACTTGGTGCGATTAAAGGAGCTATGAATATAATTCCTGTTATTCGTCAGTTGCATTTCAATTCCACTTGGTGCGATTAAAGGTAGACCAAGACGCGGAAAAAACGCTTTCAAAAATGAATTTCAATTCCACTTGGTGCGATTAAAGGCCACAACAAAGTGAAGGATTCCGAAGACGACAAAATATTTCAATTCCACTTGGTGCGATTAAAGGAGGACATTGTTTAATGTCTCTGTATCAAAGCTATGAATTTCAATTCCACTTGGTGCGATTAAAGGTCCGATACCTCCCTGATCGGGGTAGTGGTTTCGATTATTTCAATTCCACTTGGTGCGATTAAAGGTTAGGGAACCATTTAAATGAACCTGTGCCATCATTCATTTCAATTCCACTTGGTGCGATTAAAGGAAAAATTTATGAATAAGCTTTTTTTTATCATTTATATTTCAATTCCACTTGGTGCGATTAAAGGAGTTTGTTGAGGGTGTGTATAAAGAACTAGAGTCAAATTTCAATTCCACTTGGTGCGATTAAAGGTTATCTTGTGCCTGAGCCGCACAACATAATAGACGGATTTCAATTCCACTTGGTGCGATTAAAGGAAAAGCCATGAAGTATATAACAATGGCAGCAATGACATTTCAATTCCACTTGGTGCGATTAAAGGTTGAATATTCGTCCCACCACCAAGCCCTTCCCTTGATTTCAATTCCACTTGGTGCGATTAAAGGAGTGTCGGGCCATTTAAGGGCAAGCCGGTTGAATTAATTTCAATTCCACTTGGTGCGATTAAAGGTCTGTTTTTGCTCTTGCAATAAGGTTCTTTGTAACTATTTCAATTCCACTTGGTGCGATTAAAGGACATCGCCATTGTCATCCGTAAACCTGACCACCTTTATTTCAATTCCACTTGGTGCGATTAAAGGTAAGTATCCCAAAATAACTTGTCCGGTGATGCTGTATTTCAATTCCACTTGGTGCGATTAAAGGAAGGACGTAAACTTCAGTCAATCCGACTGCATTACCATTTCAATTCCACTTGGTGCGATTAAAGGAAATAATTGCGTCTTGTGAAGCAGACGGTGTTACACATTTCAATTCCACTTGGTGCGATTAAAGGAAATAATTGCGTCTTGTGAAGCAGACGGTGTTACACATTTCAATTCCACTTGGTGCGATTAAAGGCGGTAAAATGGGGCCATGACACCTATACAAAAACTAATTTCAATTCCACTTGGTGCGATTAAAGGAGGAATACACGCTTCCGGTGATACAGAAATCATCTATTTCAATTCCACTTGGTGCGATTAAAGGTAAACACCACCAAAACATATAGGCTTTGGTCGTTGAATTTCAATTCCACTTGGTGCGATTAAAGGATTGCCGCGGCTGGGGCTTCGGAGACCAGCAAGACAGATTTCAATTCCACTTGGTGCGATTAAAGGTATGTCAACTTCTTTTATCTTCTCTATGAGTGTTTCATTTCAATTCCACTTGGTGCGATTAAAGGCATTGCCTCTGATATTATCATAACCTTGGTTTTCAATTTCAATTCCACTTGGTGCGATTAAAGGTGGAACCGTTTTACTGCCGGGATTGCCTACATTGAATTTCAATTCCACTTGGTGCGATTAAAGGATGTGAGGATTATGAATGTGAAGAAGGCCCAACATTATTTCAATTCCACTTGGTGCGATTAAAGGTGTACCCAATATTTCTGATAAAGGAGCTAAATTCCTATTTCAATTCCACTTGGTGCGATTAAAGGGAGCTGACCGAAGCGTCGCTTCATAAATAAAAACAATTTCAATTCCACTTGGTGCGATTAAAGGGTAATCTTCCCACTCTCTATCGTCATCGCTTTGAGGATTTCAATTCCACTTGGTGCGATTAAAGGCAGGTGTATTATATAGGCCCATGTCGAAATGATTCAATTTCAATTCCACTTGGTGCGATTAAAGGCTTGCAGGAAGCAGGCTTAAACCCTAATCTTGTCTAATTTCAATTCCACTTGGTGCGATTAAAGGAATGTAAAAATGTTAACAGTAATCGCATTGGGAACGCATTTCAATTCCACTTGGTGCGATTAAAGGGAAACGCCCTTCAATTACCGTGTTTTCGGAAGGCAATTTCAATTCCACTTGGTGCGATTAAAGGACTTGAACAACACAAGAAAGAGTGGGAAGAAACGAATTTCAATTCCACTTGGTGCGATTAAAGGCATCTGAGAAATCCTAACAGTAGGACTGCTAATTTCATTTCAATTCCACTTGGTGCGATTAAAGGTATTATCGCTGTAATGGTTTGTAATATTCTTTACAAATTTCAATTCCACTTGGTGCGATTAAAGGCCGGCACCGTTGCTTCTTCCGCTGCCTCCTGTTCCTATTTCAATTCCACTTGGTGCGATTAAAGGCGTTGTTGTGGTAGGCCATCGGAGTGGTCATGAACAATTTCAATTCCACTTGGTGCGATTAAAGGGTGGTTATGTAAGCATGAGAGAATGTAGCCATCAAATTTCAATTCCACTTGGTGCGATTAAAGGCGTGAACATTGAAAGTCTTTAGGAGGTGCTAAGGCAATTTCAATTCCACTTGGTGCGATTAAAGGTACTGAATCCAATATACTTGCAATATAAGCAAATTAATTTCAATTCCACTTGGTGCGATTAAAGGATGTGACTGCCCCAATCCACCGCTATCCTTAGCGGCATTTCAATTCCACTTGGTGCGATTAAAGGTTACCAGTACTTCCAGTTCAGGACCGCCCTTGAATAATTTCAATTCCACTTGGTGCGATTAAAGGCCGGCTTGGATTTATCCACCAGGTATTTTCCGGCCTATTTCAATTCCACTTGGTGCGATTAAAGGCGGACAAACTTTTTTGGGATACATACGATGAAGACTAATTTCAATTCCACTTGGTGCGATTAAAGGTTATTGCTCATACGGATCAGCCATTCACCGTCTGTTATTTCAATTCCACTTGGTGCGATTAAAGGTTCGCTGACTATGCGGTGCAGCATTTCCTATACAGAATTTCAATTCCACTTGGTGCGATTAAAGGTGGAAAAATATTCCTTCTCCATTTTCTCCCTAAATCATTTCAATTCCACTTGGTGCGATTAAAGGTCGCCAGTTCCAGTTCGTCCGCCCGGCTGGTATCATATTTCAATTCCACTTGGTGCGATTAAAGGTTGCTTGTCTGAATAGGCATGGCGTCTGTAGCGGTTTATTTCAATTCCACTTGGTGCGATTAAAGGTATCTTCATCGATTTCAAACTGTGTGCGGCAATCTGATTTCAATTCCACTTGGTGCGATTAAAGGGGACCTGGGGGAGGCCGCAAGTGATCTGAATGTGAATTTCAATTCCACTTGGTGCGATTAAAGGCCAAGTGTGTCAATTATACCGTGACGATCATATACAATTTCAATTCCACTTGGTGCGATTAAAGGGGGTGCGGGTTTTTGTCAGCTGCTTTCCCTGGTACCATTTCAATTCCACTTGGTGCGATTAAAGGATGAAAACAGGATAGGTCTCCGAACACAGTACCCAAATTTCAATTCCACTTGGTGCGATTAAAGGAAACAGATTTAAGATAGGTTAGATGGGTGTTCCACGATTTCAATTCCACTTGGTGCGATTAAAGGGCAAATGTGACCACTCAGCCCCAGACATAACGATATATTTCAATTCCACTTGGTGCGATTAAAGGCTCTACAGCTTCCAGAACCTCAACGGCGTCATCTGTATTTCAATTCCACTTGGTGCGATTAAAGGCGTAAAAAATAGACATAGGGTCTATCGGTATCTCTAATTTCAATTCCACTTGGTGCGATTAAAGGTTTGGAAAAACCATCTGATTTGGGTTATCCGGATGAATTTCAATTCCACTTGGTGCGATTAAAGGCATCCACCTGAGCGGAGAGCGTTACTTAAGATCGGTATTTCAATTCCACTTGGTGCGATTAAAGGAACGCGAATACCGTTGTCTCGCTTTCAAGTCCAAGGATTTCAATTCCACTTGGTGCGATTAAAGGGGGTAAAAAGGGAGAGGACGGGGTTTATGTGAACATATTTCAATTCCACTTGGTGCGATTAAAGGAGGACCTGAGGGAAGGATAAACCCCGACGGATCCTTATTTCAATTCCACTTGGTGCGATTAAAGGACTTTAGGAAAACCCGTTTGGTGGACAGGATCCGAAATTTCAATTCCACTTGGTGCGATTAAAGGATTGGTCCCTGTTTGAAGGGTATTCGCAACACGCAAATTTCAATTCCACTTGGTGCGATTAAAGGCCGTTGAATGTCATGAGGGTGCACTGGTAGAATTTCATTTCAATTCCACTTGGTGCGATTAAAGGTTTTTGATTCCAGCTGCTATCGCCTCTTCTTTGTCGATTTCAATTCCACTTGGTGCGATTAAAGGTACTATCATTTCGTCATAGTTCATTTTGTTTTCAAATTTCAATTCCACTTGGTGCGATTAAAGGCTGACCTTAATTTCAGAAGATGAAAACGTGGCTGAAATTTCAATTCCACTTGGTGCGATTAAAGGATTCTCTTCCCGTATCGGCCACATAGACCGATTTTCATTTCAATTCCACTTGGTGCGATTAAAGGCTGGGTATCGGTTATGAAGACAAGCCGTCCCATATCATTTCAATTCCACTTGGTGCGATTAAAGGAGGAAGACGGGGTACAATCCGGTAAAGTGGTACCGAATTTCAATTCCACTTGGTGCGATTAAAGGTATTGATGGTAAATATGGCGAATGTTGGTTAGTTGAATTTCAATTCCACTTGGTGCGATTAAAGGTGAATTTCGGTTAATGAAAAATTGGTTCATCGACCAATTTCAATTCCACTTGGTGCGATTAAAGGTTTTCGGTCGTTGAAAAAATCGATGGGCCGGTCTAATTTCAATTCCACTTGGTGCGATTAAAGGAATCAGGAGCCGCGCCAGCGGGCAGGTTTTTAATCAAATTTCAATTCCACTTGGTGCGATTAAAGGCTTGTAACACAGCTTTTCGCAATCGGAATGAGCTTCATTTCAATTCCACTTGGTGCGATTAAAGGCCGGCACACAGAGCCGTGAAGTGATCCGTGAACTCCGATTTCAATTCCACTTGGTGCGATTAAAGGATTTGTTAGATCAGCAGTAAATCAAGTTGGTCGTGAATTTCAATTCCACTTGGTGCGATTAAAGGGTTAGTGCTTGTGCATAACGTGATGCAGCTACCAGAATTTCAATTCCACTTGGTGCGATTAAAGGTCTGACCATACCATTGTTCATGACTTCTTTCCATTCCATTTCAATTCCACTTGGTGCGATTAAAGGCCGTCTGGCCATGGGATAAAAATAAGCCTAATTTCTTGAAAATCGAGGTTTTCTGCCCGGAAATTTCCCCGCTTTTGTCGTCGATGCCCAATAAACTGATTCTATATGGGGTCCGACAACCTCCCCGCCGGCACCGTCAACCCGGATTTTTGACATTATTCCCTGCATGTGCTCCTTCAAAACATGAGAAAAAGCAACCTCCGACGACGTTCTTCTCACAAAAATGTATCCAGGTCGTTTTTCTCCTGGCCAATGATTTCCTTTTCCAGCCACTTCGCATCCCGGCTCTTGAAAATAATCAGGCTGTCTTCTTCCTGCTTCATAAATTTCTTCGCCTTTGCTACCAGCTCCTTCAATTTTACCTCCGTCATCTCTCCTTCGAAAACAGAATTCTGGATCCAGTTCAAATACTGCCTGCAAAGTTTCAGCATCTTGCCTACCCTTTTTTCTCCTATATCGTAAACCAGGATGACGTACATATGTGATTTGGTGATTTAGTGATTTGATGATTTAGTGATCTGGTGAGCGGTGATTTGGTGATGTTGGGAAAGTTTTTTGGGATAACAAGAGCTGTTTTATTACCACCAAACTTTAAAAGGCTTATATTCCTCTATTCCCAACAAATGTTTGCTCAATTTATAGCATTCCAACTTTACCAAATGTTTATAGCTCACATGTTTTTTCAATGTTCGGTGCTTAATGGTCTCGTTTAGCCGTTCCTCAAAGGCCTTGATAAATGCCTTCTTGCCGGATTCTTTCAAAATCACCTTGTTGACATGAAAGTCAAAATCGCCGGATTTCACCTCTCTTTTGTTCAGTACCCTGAATATTGTCCGGTCCACCAGGATAGGCTTGAAGATCTCCGCCAAATCCAGGGCCAGGGAATACCTTCTATAACCCGGTTCATGCAAAAAACTGATGGTCGGGTTCAATTGGGTATGGTAAATCTGGTCCAGACAAAGGGTATAACACATCATGTTGCCGAAAGAGATCAACGCGTTCACCTCGTTCATCGGAGGCTGCTTGCTCCGCCCCTCCATAGCATGGTCCTTCAACACCAAATCAAAAGCCCCATAATAGCACTGGCGGATATTTCCCTCCAAACCCATCAGGGAAGGTATATCCATACAGGAGCTAATATTCTCGGAAAATCCGTTGATATAAGCAATACAGGTTTCCAGATCCTTGCCCCTGTTTTGGTAATACCGCAAATTCTTTAAAATATTGAATGCCGCTCCCTCTATCATCCGGGCGGCGATAAACTGTCGCTTTTTGGGAGAAAGGTAATGCTTCGTCTGACTGATCTGCATTTTGCCGGCCAATAAGTATTCCTTTGCCTGAAAACTCCCCGTGTAATGTTCATAATAATCGAAAAAATGTACGCTGATGCCATGTTTGCCCAGAAAATTGTACATGGCGCTGTTTGCATCCAGGCTGCCGAAACAATACAGATCGGAGATCCCCTCAACCGGTAAATACTTGGGTGCCCCCTCCCTCCCCGATTCATCGACCGGAGTAAATTTGAGCGTGTTGTCTTTGCGGCTCAGTCTGCCGGGATTGAAGAGATAGTAGGTTTTTTTCATTTGGTGATGTAGTGATATAGTGATCTGTGATCGGGTGATCAGGACTTGAATTTGGATTTGAAGGAAGACATGACTTTGAGGATTTCTTCCGCTTCCTGGTAAAGAGGGGCGATTTTTTCGGTCGTAATAAATTCTCCTTCTAGCAGTAGTTCCATCCAAAACAGACTCTCGTCAGCCTCTTCCACTACTATACACAGCTTGGCAAATCTCTCCCTTTCCGATCTGGCGCGGCATACTGCTCTGAAATTAGCCGCCGTTGATGTCACTGACCGGATCAATTGTTTCCTGATAATTCCTAAGGCATCACTGTATTTGATCTCTTCCGATTCCCGCACAACCTTTAAGGCCAAGGCTTTAGTCCTGTTTCTGAAAACCTCATTAAATACATCCTGTTTCATGAAAAATCTATTTATATGGTTTTAAAACTGATAAACATCCAAAATCGAAAGCTTTATCACTACATCACCGATCACTGATCACTAAATCACCGCTCACCAAATCACCCAATCACTACATCACTATATCACCCCATCTCCTCCGCTGCGTAGCAAAAATCATAATAACTGCACTTCTTACAAATGGACTTCTTTTCCAGTGGCGGGCAGCTTTCGTTGGCCAGGATTGCTTCTGCTTCCGATACCCAGCGGAGCACGCTCTCTTCGTCACCTTCTTCCCACTCCACGGTTTCACGCTGTTTCATCCTAGGGTATTCGATGATCGCGGTTGCCCCATCTATGCCGTTCTTCTTTAAGATATACAGGTAATATTTGACCTGGGCAATATGGGCATGCTCCACTTTGTCAGATTTCTTGACTTCATGGATCACCTTGTTTTTGGCGTCGTAGAAATCGATTTTGATGCCGTCGATGGCCAGTTCGGTATACTTCCTGGCCCTATCCTGATAGCTCGTTTCTCCGATCAGCTTGCCCTCGGCCACGGTATCTGAAGTATGCTCCATCTGTATGCCATGGGCAAAGAGCCACAATTTACGATGGCAGGTGTGGAGGTAGGCGATATGGGTCCCGGTAAGTCTCATGTTTTTGAGGTATTTTACTTCATAACTTTTCGTAGACAGTGTTTTAATTCGCAAAATGTAAATTACAAAATGTGAAATGGGTAATAGTGTAGGGATGTCTGTTTGGTTTTGGGGATATTGTCAAGGCAAAGTGAAATACTCAATATAAAAATGAATCAACCAGATGAGAGTCATCTGGTTGATTGACAATTAAAATTATTTCACTAATTGGCTTTCATAGTCAAATGCACTCAGCAGATCTATCAATTTCTGTTCTGCTTTATCCAGTGCATTGGCAGTTTCTCCTTTGGTCTGAATGTAGCCACCTGCTTGCAAGGTAATAAAGGTTTCTACACCTTTTAGATTTTCATCTACAATCGGATCAGCTTTTCTGGAATCCTCTTCAGAGAGTTTGGCCCGTATGCTGCCTGCAACCAGGTTAGCATTGTCACTGATCGCTAAGGCTAATGTGTCCATCAAGCTAAATGTTCTAGATTGATTGGAAGTGATTCTCCAGTTGATAATCGCATGAGCCAGACCGGCTATCCATTTTTCCCTAAGAGGTTGAGGGGTTACCAGGCATGGGCCAAATACATTTTCCGATTCTATCCACTTTTCACTTTTTAGTTTTTCAACAGTTGATTCAGACATTTCCGGTTCATTAGAATTTAAACTTACTGAAAACAATCTTCTTAAATCAATGGCTATATCAAAGACAAAAAGACCAGTGGCTCTATTAGCGGGATTTAGCCATTTTCTGCCCAAGCTTCTATCGGTGTTACCCTCTACTTTTAGTAGCTCTGCTATTTCAGTTTCTGAAAGTTCTTTACCATCAGCTCCACGAATAATCACCTTATTATTAGGGCGATCACTTCGGTCAAAAGTTCCTGCCTCTCCTCCTCTGATATCAATTCCAGCCAACAGCGGATGAAGTGCTCTCATGGCCGAAATCGACAAAGGACTTCTTCGCTTAAGTGTTCTTTCACCTCCACCTTTAATGGCTTTCATCCAACCACCAAAAAGTTGATCAGGATAAGTAGGGTCACAGGTTCCATATACTTCACCTTCACCTAGTTTTTTCTGCTTATCCACATCAAAAAGAAAGGTAGTCGGAGATGGGGCAATGTTGAGGCTTTCACAAGCCGATTCGAGCAATGACCTTTTTACTTGCTGGCCACTAGAGAATGGGATGGCTCTGCTGAACTGCTGATCAAAATAGGTTTTTTGGCCATTTGCTACATTAAAAACGGTATGCTCGGCTCTTTTGAGTGTACGGATATAAATAGTGTTCATTTTTTATTTAGTTTTTCGTTGAAGATAAGTGTAGTCAAATTTTAGAAGTGTGCTGAAATACACGAATTCTTCATTCGTCATTAAGTGAATTTCATTTTTTAAACTCTTGATGTCTTCCAGATGGGTTTCATCTGCATCTGATACCATTGCTGTTAAGTGTTCCAAAAATTCCTTTTTGGATTTCGTGTCAAAAAGGTTTTTGTCCACAAGAGTAACTCTGGACATTCCTTTTCCACCATTCCGATACGTTTGAATGATCTTGGCCATTTGCATCGTATAGTCAGTGATTTCTTCTTTGTTTTTAGATAACATTGCTATTAACCAGGTTTTATATGCTTGATAATTGATTAAATCTTCTTCTTTCTTGATTGTGAATGTTTTGCCTTCTTTCATGTACTTGACGAGACTGTCGGGACGCAGGGCGAGAAGTCCTATACTGCCTAATTCACAGGCTCTTTTGATATGCATACCAAAAAGACTCTCGAATTCCTTCGGATTGGAATATTTTCCTCCAAATAGCTGTTGGTATACGTCTTTTAGTCTTGTGCCTGATTTAAACTGAAAAGGAATAAATCCAATAGTTTTATTCGTCTGACCAAACCCATAGACATAGCCCATTATTTCGGATTTGGGAAATTGTTGGGAAAGACTGAAAAACAATTGTGACCAATTGACGGTGTTTACTTCTGCCAGCGAAGTATCTACCTTAAAAATCCCCTCATTATCGAGTTCTGAGAAATCAAAATCTTCTCTGAACTTATCCGGATCCATCGAGTAGGACAGCCACTGCCCATTCCAGGTATTGATCTGGTTTCCTCTTAGCTTTTCCAGTGTAGGATCATTCAGGTATTTTCGGTAAACTTTCCAGCCTTCAAAGGTTTGAAGGGTGATTTTTGGGTCATCAAATAGAATCGTGAAGCCCCCGGCGACGCCTATACCGAGGCCACTTCCAATCCATGACAGATACACTTCCTCTTCGTCAACTGGAATTACCAAGTCACTAACCGATCCTGATGTACTGGCATATTCTTTGGACTCAGAGGCAGGGAAACCCAGTGCAAAACTGGCATCAGGTATTTCCTTTCCTGCTTTTTCATAAAGCGCTTCAAGTTTTTCAATCCGTTCTTGTTCATTCAGTAAATGAGGCTTTTGTCCGGACTTCATCTGGACAAAAGGCGAATTTGTGACCCATTGCATGTATTTAGAGTGGTTATAAAATAATTCCCAATATTCTTTCTCGAAGAATTCTTTCGGGGAATAGTATTTCCTGTACTTTTCGTTATAGGCACTCAAGAATGTTTTTCCAACTACTGAGGTGATCATAACATTTGGTTATTAGCGTTAAAATTTGATTCACTGACTAATTTTAAGTCCAAGCCTGATTCGAAGCTGTACGCTTCGTCAGGTATAATGAAGGGGCGGTTGCCTTTTTGCGATTGCCTCATTTCCCGAACACTGAAGTACCTCACGGGTATCTCCATGTTTAGCCTCGTTTCAAAGTAAGAGTTATCATAGGCCTCCTCGTCACCCTCGGTGATGCAGGAAACGGAATCGATATCAAGCAACTCAAAAAGAATCGATTTACTCCTATGTGTTAACAGATCAATATGGACACTTCCATCCGCTTTGAAAATTGCATGTTCCTCTATGTTCATAAAATCTATCTCAGGGAAAACCTGGTCAATCTTCTTCTGCAGGTGCCGTTCTTTTAATACTTCTCCATCAGGAAGCACTTCAAATGTCCGGTTCAGTACCACCAGGTCATAGGGTTTGGCTTCGCGCTCATTTTCAGGTGGAGCGACGACATATACTGGCTTGGTTTGCCCGATAGTTTCTTTGGATCGTTTGCGGTTGATACGGCCAAACCGCTGGATCAACGCATCGATGGGAGCGCATTCGGTGATCATCACATCAAAGCTGATATCCAGGCTCACCTCCACTATTTGAGTGGACACAACGATACAGGCCTTATCGCTGGTGTTGAACCGCCCAATATGGTTACCCTCTTCATCCAGACCTATCAATTCCTTTTCTTTTAAATTTCTGTCCCCTCGTTTAAAACGACTGTGCAATAGCAAGATATCAATGTTTGAATATTGCTCGGTTAGTGAGCGATAAACCTCCTGTGCCTTCGCTACTCGGTTACAAACTATCAGTACCTTTTCTTTATCTGCCACAGCCTGATCTATCACCGTATCTGCCACTGCAAAACTTTGTACTTTGTGCACGATATGTCTGTCAAACTGATCCATTTCTTCATCTGAAAGTTTGACTTCCTGTACATCCTCCCCCAACAAATCAAGGATTTTCTGGTACAGTGTAGAAGGCATAGTGGCGGTACCGATGTGTATGCGGCAACCAATGGATTGGAGAATTTCCACAAGTTTTAAAACGATGGCCTGAGAGACGCCTGTGTAAGTGTGTATCTCATCCAGAATGATATCACTACCTTTCAAATCGAGCAGTAGTGACTCAAAGCCTTTCATTCCAAAAGCAATGGCAGCCAATTGATGCGGAGTAAGTATCTTGATAGAGGAACCAAACAGCGGCTGCAATACGGCTTCTTCTTCCAACCCATTTCGTTTCACCACGCTGGAAGATGCATGTAATACCCGTATGTCCAAATCAGGGTTTTTGTCTTTCAGATCTTTCGCTATCCGCTTGTACATCGCATTGATGGAAGCCTGAAAAGGCAGGGTATAGAAAACCCTTCCATGGGTACGTTTGAAAAGGAAATCTGTCTTGCCCGCTCCCGTACAAGCTACTACCAGAGTATGTTTTTTCCCCGAAAAGGTAACTTTTTGCGAGAGCGGGTAAAGTTCATGAGCACGGTTGAAAAAACGGAGGTCCGGAGTTTTGAATGTCCTTGTGAGGCTATGGTCGGTCTGATGGATCAACGCGGATGCAAAATGATCCGCTCCCATCAGAAGTCCCCGCCACGCTGAATAGCCCCGCTCTTTGGTCTTCCTCTTACAATAGCGAATTACCAGAGCCAGATTGTCTCTGGCCATTTCCTCATCAAATGAAGAGCAGACTATGCCCATTTCGTTCAAAAGATCAAAAGCTTGGGGACTCCATATTTCCCATTTTCCAATATGAAAATCTTCATAATCGTACCCATCTTCTAAATCGAGTAACCCTTTTCCCCCCGCATCCCGGCGAACAGATTTATGGTGTCCCACGACCATTTCGATCAAAGCCTCATAATCAGCTTCGGGGAAGACTGATAAAAAAAGAAGGGAAGTGATTTCATGACGAAGCACAGTACCGTTGCTGTCTTTTTCTTTCAGCCGCTTCTGGAATCGTGGGTGAGCTTTTCCAATATCATGCAGTATTGCACCTTTGAAAGCCAACTGTTCATCCATATTCAAATGTCTGGCAAACGTCTGAGCAGCACTGGCCACATGCAACAAGTGATCCTTCAAAGGCGTCCATTCAGGGGCGGATTTGGCAAAGAGCTGTTCCATTGGTTAAGCGTTTACTGGTTGTCCAACTACTCTAATCCATCCATACATCGGCTGAAGGTTTGTTCTATGGTGTCCAACTAAAAAGGATCTGTCATTTTTTTCAAAAACGAGCTCGTAGCCAGAGAAGAGTTCTTCATTGTTTTCGAATTGATCTTTTGTGGATTCAATTATTTCATTTGGAAAAAGGATATCTTCATTCCGGCACAGACATACATGCTGTGAGTATGCTGACTCGGCCTCCTTCATTGAACCAAATGCTAGATGTAAGACCGGGTTTTGCAATATTCCACGTTGTAATACAGCAGTTGGTCTATCAAATAGAAATTGTTTTCCCTTTCGTGTTGAATTCCACCCTCTAGTTTGAATTACTTCTTGCTGATTGGTGATCTGGTCGTATGACAATCGGTGTCCCAGTATTTTTTGGATTCCCGAAGACGTAATAAGAAACGGAAACAACTTCTTTTCGATCCCTTCCACAATCGAAGGCGTCAGGAACTGTTGACTAAAAGTTTCACTGTCTCTAACGGCTGTCCAAGGCTTGATAAAACCAAATGGACCAGCGTACTTTACAACATAGTATTTCATTTCAAAATCATTTTAAAGCGCCAAAACCTATTCCTGTACTGTTTCCAATCCCAACATTCCAGGCAAAGGCTATTTGCTCCGAAGTTCCTTCTATAATCACAGGACAATAGCTTGCTTTGCAAGCAATACCATTATAAACAATATGTTTCGTTTTGGGAGAGGGGTATGATCTGTCAAAATAGACCTGAACCCCTTTATGGGAAACACCTGCTTTCTTCATTTTGGTCTGAAGTGTATGCGTCATTAACAGATCGGTTTCCTCAGTATCAAAAAGGTAAAATTTTATTTTTCCCGCTTCAGCTCTTTTTACGAAAATCGGACTGGCCAAATAGAATTTTTCTTTATGGGCAAATTTTGGTTCCTCACAAATAGATATACTTTCCACTGCCATTCCAAAATTGACCTCGGGATCTTTCTGAATATTCCTAATCAGAATTTTTAATAATGCAAGGTCGAAGGCAGCAATATTCCAAGTCGCTCCGTTTCTGAATTCCAACCCTCCTTTTACTCCTCTTCCCCCAATTAACCAAGAAAGGGAATAAAGAGATGTCTCATCATGAATTTGATTTTCTCCAAGCCACTTGTGAAATGTCCCAACGAGATTCCTTTGATAATTATATGGAACCAAACTGGTGTTGGGGGTTAGATGAATTATTATTTTCATTGTATTTCCTTTAGTACTGTAAGTTGTACATTTAAATTATACATTTTTATTTATATTTACAATTGAAATCTAAGGGAATTGAAATTTAGTACTGTAGGTTGTTGAAAAACCTTTAATCGCACCAATCTGGATTTCCCAGGGGGCCAACCCCCTGGTTCTATTTGAAAATCAATTTGATATGGATATTGACTTGGATTTTTCTGAACTGTACCACAATAGAGGAGATTACCCGGATAAAATTTCCCAAAAAGAGATATTGTCTGTTTATACGAACCCCAAAAGCAGGATACTGGAGCTAGACGGTTATCCCAAAACTGAATTGTTTCATCTGATATGTGGTTATGGGCAATCCAAGCGGATTCTATTGATGGCCGGAAAATTCGAAAACAACAGGATAAAAGTTTTACAGGTAAAAGTAGCCGAAGAAAATGAGATAGAAAGATATTATTGTTCTCGCTAGGCTTTGCATCATTTTTGTATATTTGAATTATCATGATCTCAAAAAAGGAAACAAAACATAAAAACAATTCCGAAAATCCGTTTGTAAACGCTTTCTCCAAAGAAGAAAAGGAGAAGGTATGGGATGATTTGAAAAACAAGGCTAAGCCTGTCTCCCGAAAAGAATTTTTGAGAAAATTGGACAAGTTTAAAAAAGGGAAGTAGCTGCTTCTGCTCATGTCTTTTGTTGAAGAATAAAAGTCTAAACTTAAGGAAGAGATTAGATCTTTCAAGAATCCAGTTTTTTCCAAAAACGAATAATTCCTTGTTATTTGAAGCAAATTCATATTGTTAACTATCTTCAAATTCCCTCACCCCCACACACCCAAACCCCTGACTGTTTAAATGGCCGAAGCCGGCGTGGTAGCCGATTTCGTGCAGCTCCACCGGGGCGGTGAGCTCAAATTCATACAGGTAACCTACCAACTGGCTCTCCCCGGGAGTGTGCTGCTTGATCCTGACGCCGTTTTTGTAGATCTTTCCCCGAGGTACCATTTGGAAAGCATCCGTGTCCATAGTCAGCCCGTCTTCCCCCATTCCCGCCAAGGCCCCGGCCTTGGAGACCAGATTCCGAAATACCAATTCCGCATAGGCTTCATCACCTGGATGCAGATAATCCTCGCCACCGTCGGGCCGCTTCCGCCTCACAAAAACGGGCGAAAGGCAGCGGTACCGCATGGTTTCCCGGAACAGCGGGGGAGCCGTGGCCTCTATATGGCTCACCCTGTAGGACACCCGGCTGATCCTGTCGCCCAGCTCAAGCTGCTGGTCGATGAAAATGCCCCTGACAAATTCCTCCGCAGCCCGGTCCATCAAAAATCCGATCTCGAAGCTGGCACCACCGCCGAAATGCTCGATCCGTCCGGCATCCCGCACTACCCTGTAACCGTTGAAACCGATCCTGGAAAACGTAAACAAACGGAAACGCTTCCCAAAGGCCAGGTAACCCTCCCGGTGAAGGAAACCACTGAAGGCGCTGTCGGCCCTGTCTATGATTTTGTAGATCGCAGAGGATAGTTCATACTGATAATTGATAGGCAAAAAACTGCCCTTACCCTGCCGGGTCAAGTGAATCCTGAATCTCATAAAATATACCCTTTAATCCCACAATGCGTGTTGCCCCTTTCACAAAAGATGTAAAAAAGGAAAGCAATCTCCGGCAACCCTTGCTGCCCTAAACCGATAGTCAAAAAAAGGTGGCTGTCTTCTGACTTACTAAATTAGTGAATCAAAATTTCCCAATCAATACCCTGATCGGGGTATTTTTTTTGCATTTTTTGTCGGTTCATCCCTTTTTTGGGAACAAAGCGCGTCTACGGCAAGCCATGCCGGAAACGTAAAAGAATCCCCATAAATACCTGATAACCAGGTATTTTGGTGTCCGTCAACGTCAATTCAACCTTCCGCTCCTTCTATTCAGTCGAATCAGGAAGCGTTCAGTAATCAAGGCCGGAGGGATCAAAAAATGATAATATTGGGTTTTTTTATAAAAGTTCATATGTTTGAACAAAAATACCTACACCTTGAAAGATTTGCAGATAGACCACTTCAGTGCGGTTCCCCTCCATGTACAGGTTGAACAACTCCTCAGGGAGATGATCAACAGTCCGGAATACCAAAACGGAAAACTGTTGCCCAAAGAAACGGACTTGGCCAAACGGCTGGGGATTTCCAGAAACACCATCCGGCAGGCTACCAACAAGCTTGTTTACGAAAACCTGTTGGTCAGAAAAAAAGGAGTCGGTACAAAAGTCGTCAAGGGAAATGTTTCCACAAAACTGGACAATTGGTTCAGTTTCTCCCGGGAAATGCACAAAAAGGGTATCGACTTCAAAAATTACAGGGTGAACAGCGAATGGGTTGTTGCCGACAATGAAATAGCCACGGCATTGGGCATCAAACCCAAGACAAAAGTGTTGAAGCTGGAAAGGCTGAAAGGCTTTAATGACGGGCCTTTTGTGCATTTCATCTCTTATTTTCACCCCAGGGTGGGACTGACAGGCGAGGAAGATTTTTCGGGATACCTGTATGATATATTGGAGAAAGACTACCACACCATACCTTCCGTCTCCAAAGAGGAAATTTCCGCCATCCTGGCAGATGAAAAAATCTCCGGTATACTCGGGCTGGAAACCGGGGATCCGGTGCTGTTCAGAAAAAGAATCGTCTGTGATCCGGGAGACCGGCCATTCGAATATAACCTCGGATACTACAGGGCAGACCGTTTTAAGTATACGATTGACATAAAAAGATAATTTTTGTTTGACCCTATGGAAATATTATTTACTTTCGAAAAGTAATATGTTCATACATACCAACATGTTAATATGAGTTGTACAGTCGGAGTGGATATGGGTGGCACCCGGATCAAGATTGGCCTGGTTGAAAATGGAAAAATCCTCCATGCCACGGGCATAGATGTCCATTCAGCGCTGCTTGAGGACCACCTGATTGACTTACAGGATGCGATTCAGTCACTGCTGTGCCATACCCCAAGGCCGTTGCAGGGCATAGGCATTGCCTTTCCCAGTATCGTGGACAGCGTCAATATGAAAATACTGTCCCGCTATACGAAATATACCGATGCCCACGAAATGGATTTATCCGCTTGGGCAAAGCGCAATTTTGGCGTGCCCCTGATCCTAGAAAACGATGCCCGCGCAGCTTTGATAGGCGAGTGGCAATATGGAGCAGGCATGAACTGTAATGATTTGGTTTTGATCACTTTGGGCACGGGCGTGGGATCTGCCGTGATATTGGACGGAAAGCCGCTGAGGGGCCGGCATTATTTTGCGGGAAACCTTGGGGGCCATATGACCATCAATTTTGACGGCAACATCTGTAACTGTGGTAACATTGGCTGCCTGGAATCAGAGGCATCTACCTGGGCTTTGGCGCGGAAATTTGGTACGGGAAGCAGCCTTACAGGACTCAAAAGTTTCCCCCCATCGAAGCTGGACTTCGAATATATTTTTGCATCGGCAAAATCCGGCGATGCGCTGGCCCGCGGGATCAGGGATGAATGCCTAAAAGCATGGTCACTTTCGGTGATCAACCTCATCCATGCCTACGATCCTGAAAAAGTTGTCATCGGCGGCGGAATCATGAAAAGCAAGGATGAAATTTTGCCCTTCATCAGAGAGATGGTTACCAAACATTCCTGGTGCAAAAACGGTGACATCAAAATCGTCTCGGCGGGACAGATAGAATATGCAGGCATCCTGGGAATGGCGTATTTGGTAAAAGCATTAAAAAACAACAGATAGATGATAAAATCGAATTTTGATAAGTTCCCGGTTATAGCAGTCGAAGATCAGGAAGACCATTGCCATACAGGCTGGGACAAGATTTGTAAGGCCATTAACGAAAAGATCATTCATAAAAGGAAAACCAGCGGGAAAGTGCTGCTGATAATCGATTGCTATCAAGGGGTGTATCACGAAGACCTGGCATCAAATTTTAGAGAAAGGTTGAATTATAATCATTTCCTCCATACCCATGATATTTTTAAAAGCGAAAAGGACATCAGGGAAATGATCCATCCCGACCTAACGGACGACCGGATTTTTGGAAGGATAACCTCGCTTGATATTCATGATTACTTCAAAGCACCGGCATTTGAAAAGGCCAGGGCGAACGTCGCTGGTTTTGACGGAACAATAGTTATCTACGGAGAGGGCGCAGCAGCGATTGCCGGGCCGGGGGATATCCTGGTTTATGCTGATATGGCCCGGTGGGAAATCCAGATGAGAATGCGCAGAAACGAAGTGGACAATCTTGGGGTAAACAACAGAAAAGATGAGTTTTCCCTACAATACAAACAAGGCTATTTTATCGATTGGAGGGTTTTGGACAAACACAAACAGAGTTTGATGGACAAATGGAATTATGTTCTGGACACCAACAACCGTCAAACGCCGAAACTGGCTCCTGCCGACGCAGTGATGAAAGGCCTTGAAATAGCCTCCAAGAGCCCCTTTAGGGTGGTGCCCTTCTTTGATCCCGGGCCTTGGGGCGGGCAATGGATGAAAGAGGTATGCGATCTGGACCGGTCGGCTGAAAATTATGCCTGGTGCTTTGATTGTGTGCCGGAAGAAAACAGCCTTTTGTTGAAATTTGGAGAGCTTGTTTTTGAAATACCCTCCATCAACCTTGTATTTGCACATCCTGAAAAACTGTTGGGAAAACAGGTTCATCAAAGATTCGGAAAAGAGTTTCCCATAAGGTTCGACCTCCTGGATACCATTGACGGGGGTAATTTGAGTCTTCAGGTGCATCCCACAAGGGAATATATTAAGCAAAAGTTCGGACTCGAATACACCCAGGATGAAAGCTACTACATGTTGGACGTCAAAGATGATGCAGTGGTGTACCTCGGCCTCAAGGAAGGTATAGATCCTGATAAGATGATCGATCAACTGGAAAAAGCCCAAAACGGCAGCTCATTCGACGCGGATGGTTTTGTCAATAAGTGGAAAGTGAACAAACACGACCATGTCCCCATTCCCGCCGGCACGGTGCATTGCTCTGGAAAAAACAGCATGGTGCTGGAAATAAGCGCAACACCGTATATTTTTACCTTTAAACTCTGGGACTGGGACAGACTGGGACTGGATGGCAAACCCAGGCCCATCCACATCAATCATGGAAAGCACGTGATCCAATGGGACCGGACTACCGAATGGACAAAAAAGAACCTGCTGAATGGTGTGGAAAAAATAGCCGAAGGAGATGGGTGGGTGGAAGAAAAAACCGGGCTTCACGCTTCCCAGTTCATTGAAACCCGGAGGCATTGGTTCACCAAGAAGGTGTACCACGATACCGGGGGAGGTGTGAATATCCTCAACCTGGTCGAGGGCCGGGAAGCCATTGTGGAAAGCCCAACGGGTGATTTTGAACCTTTTGTGGTCCATTATGCAGAAACATTCATCGTCCCGGCAGCGGTGGGTGCCTATACCATAAAGCCACATGGGGAATCCGAGGGCCGGAAGTGTGGTACCATCAAGGCTTTTGTTAGGATCGAATAAATAGATGACAAATTTCTGAAGAAAATATTCTGCTATTTATACCTGAGCCAGTATAACCCTTAATGACCTGTACCCATGAAAATCGAAGAAGCGAAAGCACCTGAGTCCACCGCATCGAAGAAGACCCGTTTCAAATTTGTCATCATGGTCTCTTCCGTGGCGGCATTTGGGGGCCTGCTGTTTGGCTACGACACGGCCGTGATAGCAGGTGCCATAGGTTTTTTACAAACCAAATTCGGACTCAGCGCCACCATGACGGGCTGGGCAGCATCCAGTGCCATTTGGGGCTGCATCCTGGGCGTGGTAAGCGCAGGTTACATGAGCGATGCGGTGGGGAGAAAAAAGGTGTTGATTCTAAGTGCCATCCTGTTCGCTGTTTCGGCTGTGGGCTCGGCCATTCCGAACAACCTCACCCAATTTGTCATGGCCAGGTTTATTGGCGGAATCGGTGTGGGCGCCGCTTCTATCCTCTCACCGCTTTATATAGCGGAAATTGCCCCTGCCGATAAGCGGGGCTTTTTGGTCACGCTGTATCAACTGGCCATCGTCATTGGCATCAACCTGATTTATTTTATCAATCTGAAAATCGCGGGGCTGGGAGATGAGGCCTGGAATGTGGAATATGGCTGGCGGTACATGCTGGGGTCGGAAGTTATTCCTGCCTCCCTGTTCTTTTTCATGCTCCTTTTTGTTCCCGAAAGTCCCCGTTGGCTGGCCAGCAAGGGAAAAACGCAGCCGGCTCTGGCTATTCTGGAAAGGGTGAATGGAAAAGAACAATCCCTCAAGGTACTGAAAGACATCCATGACGCGCTCAAAGAAGAAAAGGGAACCATAAAGGAATTGTTTTCCAGAGGATTGAGAGCCGCGCTTGTGGTCGGAGTGGTACTGGCCCTGTTTTCCCAAATCACCGGTATAAACGCCATCATCTACTACGCCCCGGAAATACTCAAAAGCATCGGCCTCGGCAGGGATACCGCTTTAATGCAGACCGTCATCGTCGGTGTCACCAATACCTTGTTTACTTTTGTGGCAATAGCTTTCATTGACAAATTAGGAAGAAGGACGCTTTTAATGTGGGGCGTATCGGGCATGATCATTTGCCTGTTTGCCATCGGCACGCTTTTTTACCTAAACTGGAGCAGTGGGCCTTGGCTATTGATTTTCATCATCGGCTTTATTGCTTCATTCGCCTCCTCGCTCGGCCCCATTCCCTGGGTGATGATATCGGAAATATTCCCCACAAAAACCCGGGGGATCGCCATGTCTTTTGCCACGGTGATTTTATGGATCGGGGTTGTTTTGATCACCCAGCTCACACCCATGATGCTGGAAGGTATGGGTGGAGCCTTTACCTTCTATATTTTTATGATCAATGCCGTTGTATTGTTGGTCTTTACGTATCGATTGATACCGGAAACAAAAGGCAAAACCTTGGAAGAAATTGAAAAAAGCTGGAAGAAAAATGGCTAGGCTAAGCGATATATCGAATGACTGGATGCGCTCTTTGTGGGGCCTGTTCCTCTTCATGATCTCTACCTACCCGGCTTCTTCCGAAGTGACGCTTCCAAAGTTATTCGGGGACAGGATGGTGCTTCAGCGGGAAAGGCAACACCTATGAAAGAAAATTTGACGCAACTAAACCCAGATTTTGACAAAAACCGGAAAAGATGAAGAGACTAATTATCGCCATATCGGCTTTGACGCTAGGCGCATATGCCTGTAATCACAACAAATCCCAAGATATAAATACCGGGGCCAGCGAAAAAGAATTACAATTCACGGTGGAGGAAGCGCCCGACTGGACGGCCTTGTTCAAGCGGGATTCGGGTTGGTTTGGCGGTGACGGGATTTTTGCCATTCCACTGGATGGGAAAGAAAATTTGGAAGAAGGCGATACCGCCCGTAACCTGTTTGTCTTCAGTGATACCATGTATGGACTTATTGAGAACGGGGAACTGCAGGAAGGATTTACCATGGTCAACAACAGCATTGCCATTCTGGAAGGACATGAACCCGATCCTTCGAAGATAAAATTTGAGGTAAAGAAAAACCAAGACGGTCAACCGGCTTCCCTGTTTGTTCCCCGCACCCTTGCCTCAAAAGAAGGGGACTACTTTTGGTTGGGGGACGGCTTTGTCAATGCTGCGGACAACGCCCTTTATCTGTTTGCCTATCGCATTGTAAATGTGCCCGAGAAGGAAGTGTTTGGTTTTGAAGAAGTGGGAAATGTCCTGATCAGAATCCCCTCAAACAGTGCCTATCCATTTGAGGAAATGGACCAATGGGATATCCCTTTTCATGCGGATGGACCAAAGGCTTCATTGGGTGTGGGAATTTACGTGAATACCACTCAGGCCAATGCTCCCGATCCCGACGGCTATATCTATATTTATGGTGTCCGGGGGATGGAAAAGGAATTGATAGTGGCCCGTGTGGCACCTGAAAAGATGACGGCCATTGAGGAATGGAAATTTTGGGACGGGGAAGAATGGACTTCGGAAAGTGATCGTGCAGCGGGGTTGGGCACGGGTGTCTCGAATGAATTGAGCGTCTCCCCCATCGGTGACGGAAAATACGCCCTCGTTTTTCAACAGGGAACATTGTCCAACACAGTGGCCATGAGGATCGGGGAAAGTCCCATTGGCCCGTTTTCGGAAGATATACCGCTCTGGGACTGTAAAGCCGACCTGGAAGGCAGCCAGTTCTTTGCCTACAATGCAAAAGCTTATCCCAGCCTATCCAAACCCGGCGAGCTTTTGATCAGCTACAATATCAATTCCTTCGATTTCTTTAATGATATCAAGGCTTATCCGAATTTATACCGGCCAAGGTTTATCCGGGTAAAGTTTGAATGATTTGATCAGAATTTTCTTTTTATAAAGAGAATAATATACTGTAACACTGACAAAAATCAGATATATAGCCATTAAAAGACAGTATATACGGACAAAGTTTCGGATATGCATTCAGACATAGAAAATAATTAGGTTTTCGTTTTATTCTATTGATTTTTTTTGCATATTTGATTGTCCATATGTATGAACATATTAAAAGATTACCGAAGAGAATAAACCCGTAGCCGAATGAATGCTCACCAAAAAATCGTAAGGAAGTGGTTTTGCCCACCTTAGTGGACTTTTTGCAGCGATTTAAGACCCAATCGGGAATCCCCTGTCTCTCAACACCATGATTTCAATTTCATTTAAAATTTGTATGAACATATGAACAAACTATGTCTAAGATAAATACAATGGTATGGAAAAGCGTTTTATACTGAAACTGTACTTTGCAGTGGGGTGCCTCTTTCTTTCGGCGGCTAGCCACCTGTCTCAGCCTGTTCTGGCCAGGGCTTTGGATGTGGGGCTCCTTGAGCAAAGTGAAAGGACCGTTCAAGGGAAAGTGACCACTTCAGAGGGAGAGGCTTTGCCCGGCGTTAGCGTGATGATCAAGGAAAGCTCTTCCGGCACAGTCACCGATGTGGAAGGAAATTACAGGATGAATATTCCGGACCAAAATGCCATACTTGTATTTTCCTATATAGGGTACAAGTCAGAGGAAATCGCAGTAGGGAATCAGGCCACCATCAACGTGTCCCTCTCCCTATCCGATGAATCTTTGGATGAAGTAGTCGTCATAGGTTACGGATCGGTCAGGAAATCCGATCTCACCGGATCGGTCGTTTCTGTAAAAGAAGATGAACTGAAAGCCATTCCTGCCACGACCTTTGATCAGGCTTTGCAGGGAAGGGCCGCGGGTGTGCAGGTGGTTCAGGCTTCCGGAACCCCGGGTGGCGAGACCAATATCCGCATCAGGGGGACCAGTTCTATCAATGCCAGCAGCGAGCCGCTATACGTGATCGATGGCATGTTGATCAACAGCAACGGGGATGAGATGTCCATCGGTGGCCGCGGACCACGGATAGGTGCTTTGGCCACGATCAACCCCAGTGAAATTGAATCCATAGAGGTATTGAAAGACGCTTCCGCTACCGCTATTTATGGCTCCAGGGGAGCAAATGGCGTCATACTCATCACCACAAAAAGGGGAAAAGAGGGAGTGGGGACTGTCAACCTGGAAAGCTACTACGGGGTACAGCAAGTCTCCAGAAAGCTGGACCTACTGGATGCCAGCCAATTTGCCCAACTGGTCAATGAAGCCTCGATAAATGCCAACCGGAATCCTGTCTACGTAAATCCCGCCAACCTGGGAAGAGGTACGGACTGGCAGGAAGAACTTTTCCGCACCGCTCCCATTACCAGCCACCAGCTTTCCTTTACGGGAGGGGATGAAAGGACCAAATACGCTGTTTCCGGTGGCTACTTTAACCAAGACGGGATCATCATTGGCTCTGATTTCGAGAGATACTCATTCAGAACCAACCTGGATAGGGAAATCAGTAAGAAATTAACGGTAGGAACAAGTTTGTCCTACAACAATATGGCTTCCAACGGTGTATTGACCGGGCCGGGCCAAATTGTTCCGGGCGTCATCACCAATGCCCTTCAGTTCAATCCCGTCCTGCCGGTGTATGACGCCAGTCGGCCAGGCGGCTATACATTCCAGCATGATAGGAAAGACGCCGTGGCCAATCCAGTGGCCGAGGCAAAGGAATACCAGGCGCTTACCCAATCCTCCAGGGTACTGGGTAATTTTTATGCCAATTACACCTTTATGGAAAACCTGGAATTCAGAACCAGTTTCGGAATTGATGCTTTACACACGAAATCCAACACCTTCGGCCCAAATTTTCTTAAAAGGACAGAAAACAGCAAGGGTGAAGCTTCGGTCAGCGCGCTTCAGGCCATGACCTGGCTCAATGAAAACACGCTCAGCTATAAAAGGGAAATCAATGAAAACAACCATTTCGATGTGCTTTTGGGATATACCATGCAACATTTCAGAAATGAATCGGTCAGCGCCGTGGCATTTGATTTCCCGGATAACCGAACAGGATATCACAATTTGGATGCGGCATTGAATCCTCAGCGACCAACCAATATGGAATCGGAATGGAGTATGGTCTCTTATTTGGGCAGGGTCAATTACACACTAAACGACCGCTACCTTTTCACCCTTTCCGGCAGAATAGATGCTTCGTCTAAATTTGCCACGGGCAACAAATACGGCTTCTTTCCTTCGGGGGCTTTTGCCTGGCGGGTATCGGATGAGCAGTTTATGGCCGATGCCGGCTTTGTTTCTGACCTGAAGTTGAGGGCCAGTTACGGCCTGATAGGCAATCAGGCCATTCCGCCCTATCAGTCGCTGGCTTTGGTCGGGCCATTCGGCCAGGGGGTATTCAACAATCCCACTGGAATCCCGGAGGTCATCGCCGGCCAGGAACCGCTCTCCTACCCCAACCGGGACCTTAGGTGGGAAAGCACGGAACAGGCCAACCTGGGGCTGGACTTGGCAGTGCTGGACCACAGGCTAATGTTTACCGCGGAGGTATACCACAAAAACACCTTTGATCTTTTGCTTTCCACGCCTATTCCTTATACCACCGGGTTTGGCAATACTTTGCTTAACATCGGCAACGTGAGGAACCGCGGCCTGGACATAGAGGTCAGATCTGTCAATACTACCGGAAAGCTGGCTTGGAACACCTCCCTTAACTTTTCCATCAACCGCAACAGAATTCTCAACCTTGCCCGGGAAGAGGACATCCTTCTGGGCGTAGGGGGCAATATCCTCCGGGAAAATGAACCTATCGGCAGCTTCTATGGATATGTATTCGACGGGATTTTCCAAACCGATGAGGAAGCCCAAAACAGTCCGGTGCTGAGAGGGCAGGAACCCACTTCTCCGAACCCTGCGTCCAGGGCCCAGGCCGGTGATCGCAGGTACAGGGACATCAGCGGTCCCAACGGTGTTCCTGATGGTATCATCGATGAATATGACCGGACGATCATCGGATCCGCAGAGCCGGATTTTATCTGGGGGATCAACAACGATTTGACGTATAAAAATTTCAATCTGAGCTTTTTCTTTCAGGGTTCACAGGGTAACCAGATGGTCAATATGAACCTGGTCAATTTGGAAAATTTCAATGGACAACAAAACCTATTGGCAGAAGCCGGGCTTAACAGATGGACCCCGGAAAATCCCAGCAACCGCTATCCGCGAGCACTCTCGGATGGCAGCTTGGATAATGTCTTTTCCTCAAGATTCGTGGAAGATGCTTCTTATATAAGACTCAGGAATGTGATGTTGAGCTACAACTTCCCATTCGGTACCCTGTCAAAAATCGGGGTAAGGAACCTTAGGGTCTATGTCAGCGGAACCAATCTTTTGACTTTCACGAAATACAGCGGTTATAACCCGGAAGGCAATGCTTATGGTGCCACTACCAACATCGTGGGTGTGGATGACGGAATCTATCCCTTGGCCAAAACCTATATCATGGGATTAAATTTTGGCTTTTAAACGACTACCTATCGAAATTAAAGCAAAATGAAAAAATCAATCATATCTTATATACCGGGGGTTTGTTTAGTGTGCCTGGGACTATTGGTAGCTTCATGCGAAGGCTTTCTTGCGGAAAACCCCAAAAACCGGGTGGACATTAGCAATTATTACTCTTCCGAGCAGGACGCCATTGCCGCAGTAAACGCCATCTACGCCTACCTGGGCTCATACGACGCTTCCGCGGGAAACACAGCGGGCATTTACCACAGTACCTTTTGGGTGACTCAGGGGCTTTCTTCCGACGAAATGAACAACAACCAGCTTGGTGCGCTTCACTTTGACCAGTTGGAGACCTTCACCCACAACTCGGAAAACGCGGCTTTGCTGGAGATCTGGCGAATGCATTACAAAACCATCTACATGGCCAACATCGCCATCGCCAGGATCCCTGATATCAACATGAATGAAACCTTAAGGACCAGATTGGTGAACGAGGCGAAATTTCTGAGGGCTCTGCTGTATTTCAATCTGGTGAGGATGTTTGACAGGATACCTTTACTTGTCAACGAGACAGAGCCGCTGACACCCGAGGCGGCCGAAACATCTGCCATATACGGAAAGATCCTCCAGGACCTTACCGATGCGGAGAACCTGCCGCTGAGTTACTCCAGCGGTGCCGGAAGGGGACGGGCCACCTCAGGTGCGGCCAAGACCTTATTGGCCAAGGTTTACCTGACTTTGGGCGATTACGGAAAATGTGCAGAAAAAGCAGCCGAGGTCATCGAATCAGGTCAATATGAATTATGGGAGGACTTTTCTGAGGTGTTTCGATATGCCAACAGAGGAGGGAAAGAGGCTGTTTTTTCCGTTGGGTTCGGAGATGCAGGAGGGGCCATTTCTTTCTGGGAAGTAGGCCAGTTCAATGTAAGACTGCTACCCACAGAACTGTCATCCGGATTTTCCAATATCAGCAACACCCAGGGCTGGCAAGTTGCTACCCAGGATCTCTACAATTCCTATTCTCCACAGGATACCCGGAGAGACGCGACTTTCATGATCCAGTTTACCAATGAGGAAGGGGCGGTTGTAAGTTTGGATAAAATCTACTTTCAAAAATACTGGGATCGCGAGGCCAATCCCAACGCCGGCGGCTCTGAAAATGATTTCCAGGTATTGAGGTATGCGGATGTGCTTTTGATGTATGCGGAAGCATTAGCGGAATTAGGGGATTTTACAAATGCCAACAACTACCTTAACCGTGTTCGCAACAGGGCCGGACTTCCCGGTCTGACCATCACCAATATAGCGGATTTCAAAGAAGCTGTCCTGTTGGAAAGACGAAAAGAATTCGCAGTAGAGGGACACCGTTGGTTTGACTTGGTGAGGATGGGCAAGCTGCAGGAAAAAGTGCAGCTCGCAAAAGAGGTGACCCCAGGGGCTGATTTTAACCTTTTTCCCATTCCATTGAGAGAAAGGGATCTGAATCCAAATCTCCCCCAAAACCCGGGGTTCTAGGCAAAATGATTTGTCTTAATGCAAAAGAGATATAAAATGGCGATGAGCAGTATAGCTCACTCTTAAAACGATGATACATCAATGGAAACAACTATTCAATACATCAAATATGGCCTGCTCTCGGTTTTGATGACGGCGTTTATCGCCTGCGAGGACAAAGACGAAGATCTCTCCAACGATCTGGTGATAAACCTCTCCGCCACACCGGCTCCCGGACAGCGACAGTTCAGGGAAAGACTCCAGTCCGGAGACGAAGTGAATGTGGAAGTGGATATAAGCTCCCGGGCAAGTTTGACTGAATTTACCATTGCCAAGACAGTTAACCTTGCCTTGGATCCGTCTTTTGGGAACAACGGGGTATTGACCGTGGACCCGGGATCAGGTACCTCCTTCCAATACCCCTTCTATTATGTACCTTCGGTAGAAGACGTCGACCAGTTAGTGGGGTTTACCTTCAAGGCGTCTAACACAAATGGGGTCAGTCAGGAAAGTGATCTGACCTTGGTTGTAACCCTTTCCCCTAGAGACAACCTGACGAGAAGGCGCTGGCTGTTACGATCCGTGCTGCATGTGAACAATGAAGAGCATCCAAACAAGGAGGAAATAAAAGACTGCGAAAAAGACAATTCCATGTTGCTCAATGAAGACGGTACCATGGCGATGGATTACGGGGAAGATACCGGTGCGGGGGATTGTTTGTTTGATGGGTTCACCGTTTACCAAAGTTGGCAACTGACGGAAGACGAGCAGTTCTTCATCAGGGAATCTTATGGTATATTCTCTCCCGATGTAATCGTCACGGATACTTTAAAAGTCAGGACGCTGACCGTGGACCGGCTTGCCTTGGAAGAGGAGGTGGACTTATCCGCTTTTGGGCTGGGTATAGAGACTTTTCTCTGGATATATGATGCTGTGCCGCGGTAACTATTTGTCCAATGACAACCTGATTTTGTTTGAATTTCAGCATAGAAGGTCATAAAGGGAAAACAGCCATTCCTTTGGACCTTCTATGTTGCGAAGATTAACTTCCTGGAGTCGTGTCAAAGTCGGTACGACACCTCTGGTAATACAACAACATTCTTAAACATGCACTACCTAAAATATACCGCATCCTGTCTGTTCTTTATTCTCCACGCTTTTTCCTCGATAGCCGGCCCTGATAATATTGCCCCGGAAGCAAAAGTGACCGCCTCCAGCATACTGGACGAAGGGTATGCTGCGGAAAACGTGGCTGACGGTGTTATCGGGATTTTGGGTCAGGGTGAATGGGCATGCAAGGGAGATACTACCGATTGGGGATATATCCGTTTTCCGTGGATACAACTGGAATGGGAAAAACCCAGGAAAGTAAACCGGATTGTCTTGTATGACAGGACTTCTGAAAAAGACCACATTGCCGGCGGCAAATTGTTGTTCAGCGATGGCAGCATGATCTGGGTACAGGAAATTCCCAACAACGGCACGGGAAAATCCATAGCATTCGAACCCAAAACCATTAGCTGGGTAAAATTTGTGACAACTGACGGAAAAGGAAAAGACCTCGGCTTCTCAGAGATAGAAGTCTTTTCCGCACCCGATGAAAACTCCGACTTTGTTTCTTGGGTAGATCCTTATATTGAAACCAACAGGGGAAGGTATTTCTTCTTTATCCCGGGTCAGCGTCCGTTTGGGATGATAGGCGCGGCTCCCCTTACCAGAAACAAAAACCAAAATGGAGGAGGTTACAACTACAACGAAAATGAGATTCTGGGCTTTGAGCAGATCCACGCCTGGATGCTTTCCGGCATAGAGGTGATGCCCATCAGAGCGAATGTTGACCCTACTTTGGGCCAACAGGGCTGGAAGTCCCGGTTCTCCCATTCGGAGGAAATTGTGCAGCCGGGTTATCAGCGGGTACATTTACAAGACCACGCCATTTGGGTGGAGTTTACAGCCACCGAAAGGGTCAGCTTTTATCGCTATAGGTTTACAAAAGATATGGAGGCTGCCATACTGACCAACCTCGGCGGGTATGTTGGAAACAGTACCATGAAAAATGCCAGGGTAAGGAAAATCAGCGACAGGGAATTTGAAGGCTCCTTTAGTTCTGTAGACCGTTATTGGGGAGGGCCGAAGGAAATCGAGGTCTTTTTTGTGGTCCAGTTCGACGAGCCATACAGGGGGTTGGGCGGTTGGAAAGGAAAGGAACTTTTTACCGGAATAGAGGAGATTTTGGGAGACAGCTTAGGTGCCGTGGCCCAATACGAGGTTAAGGCCGGTGACCTGCTACAGATGAAAATAGCCATTTCCTATACAAGTGTGGAAAATGCCCGGGAAAACCTCCAGGCCGAATGTACTTCATGGGATTTTGATAAGGTGAGAAGTGAGTCCCGGGAAATATGGAATGACTGGCTGAGCCGCATCAAAGTCGAAGGCGGAACCGATGCCCAGAAAATCAAATTTTATACGGATCTGTGGCACGTACTGTTGGGACGCCACAAAATCAATGACGTCAACGGGGATTACCCGGACAGAACCGAAGGCCGGAGGGAGGGCAATTTCACGGATGCGGTTTTCAAGGTAAAAAAATTGCCAAAGGATAAAGAAGGTAATCTTTTGTACAACATGTATCAAACCGATGCCTGGTGGCTTACCCAATGGAACCTCAATGTGCTGTGGGGTTTGGCCTGGCCGGAGGTGATGGACGAAATGGCAGCCTCCATGGTACAATATGCCCGGAATGGCTACTTGCTCCCCAGAGGCCCCGTGGGAGGAGGTTATTCCTATATCATGACGAGTTGCCCGGCCACCAACCTGATCGTCAGTGCCCACAAGAAGAAGCTATTGACCAAAGTACCGGAGGATCTTGCTTATAAAATGGTCAGGCAAAACCATTTACCCGGGGGAATGTTGGGAGCGCATGAAGATATCGACTTTTATACCGAAAACGGTTACTGGCCCGGGAATGCGGGCATCACCATCGAGGCGGCGTTCCAGGATTACGCGTTGGCACAAATGGCTAAAAGTCTGGGAAAAACCAAAGACCATAAGTTCTTTTTGGAACGCTCAGGGGGATGGAAGAACCTTTTCCACGAGGACCAAAAACTGCTTTTCCCAAAAGATAAAAACGGCCAGTTCATGCATACCGATCCTTTGTCCGGCGCGGGTTGGGTAGAAGCCAATGCCTGGCAAGGCACCTGGGGGATATCCCACGGGATAGGGGAACTTGTCCAGCTAATGGGAGGGGCGGATATATTCTGTGAAAAGCTGAACCATGCGTTTGAACAGGCAAAAGAGAGCGATTTCGTATTTGCGTACAACGAAGGTTATGTCAGCTATGCCAACCAACCCGCTTGCTCCAATGCCCATGTTTTCAGCTATGCCGGCAAGCCCTGGCTTACGCAGTATTGGGTAAGAAGGGTAAAGGAACAGGCTTATGGAGGCATCACACCGGATCTGGGATACGGCGGACATGATGAAGACCAGGGGCAAATGGGCGGGATGAGCGCATTGATGGCCATCGGTCTGTTCAATATTCAGGGGAGCGTCTCAGAAACCCCGATTTATGAAATTACCAGTCCTGTTTTCGATAAAGTAACCATCCAACTGGACGAAAAGTACTATGCCGGCAAGCAGTTTGAAATCATTACCTATGACAATTCAAAGGACAACCTGTACATCCAAAAAGCGGCACTGAACGGGCAGGCTCTTGATAAATTCTGGTTTACGCACGAAGAATTCGCTAAGGGTGGCATATTGGAACTGTGGTTAGGTTCTGAACCCAACAAAAACTGGGGGATCAAAGACCTGCCTCCCGGAACAAACGGGGCAAAATTCGACCAGCACTAAATCCCCTCAACACTCAACCTCACAAACCCCATCTCATCCTCGATATTCTCAAATATCCAGATTTTGCCGTCTTTGACGAAGTGTCTTGCAGGGCGTTTGTCCAGCGCCGGCACCAAAGACTCCGCCACTTTGTTCAGGTCCTTGTCGAAAACAGTGATATACACCTTGGCTCCTGAGGCAGAAGGCAAGAGTTGATTTTCGGGCCGTTCCGCCGAATCATCGAATTCCAATGTCTGGGAAAGCCGGTAATAAACCTCATTTTCCTCATCCCAAACCAAGCGGTGAAAACCTATTTCGCTCTGGATTTTTCTAAAGAGGCTTTCCATTTCTTTCATATCACCCACCTGGGCAGGCGGATTGCTGGCTTTTTCATTTGCGGTCAACTCGTTTTCGTAGGTGTACAGGTTTATGGCATCGGTCGCAGGGTCCAGGACATACAGTTCATTTGAAACATCCACTCCAATGATGATTTTGCCACCGGTATAGTTGATAAACTTTTCGGAGCCCATGCCAAACCCCCTCTGTCCATCGTTGAACTCTATTTCATATTTTTTGCTCTTTTCAAATAGGGGGACCTCTATTTTTTTAAAAAGATTGTCTTTGAGGTCCAGCTTGACCAAAGCCGTGGACTTTTCCTGCCAGTTGGAAACCAGCCCGTAAAAAACATCGGAGTGGCCCGGGACGGAGATCACCTCGGTCAGGAAATCCCCCTCAGGCATCATATCCCCTTCTTTGCCTACCTTTTTAAAATCAAATTTGCGGATTTTTTTGGCATCCCATCCGAAAAAACCATCCTGTTCGTAGCTGCTCATCAGAAGGGTGTCATCATTTATCAGAAGGAAACGCCTGAAATAATTACCCACCCCGTCAGGCCCTTCTTTGGAAAAATTGATCTTTTCTTCAAATGCGAGCTCGTCCAGATTGATTTTCTCTATAGCAAAATCCGTATGGTTGAAATTGTACAGATGGGTTTTGCTCGTATTCAACTGGGAATGGTACAAACCATAATTGACGAAAAGAATTTCCTGGCCGGGATTGACCATTACCGTGTCCAGGGAAAAATCCAGCCTGACAAGGTCCGATGAGAGGTTTTTCCCTTTGCTTCCGCATGCCCAAACACCCAGCAATATCCCAATGAGAATAAAATATTTCATGATGGAAAACAGTTAATGAGACTAAAAAAATAGGTGTTTATTTTTAGAATATAAAACTTTTGGTGTTAAAAAATGATAAAAAGTTAAAAATCAATAACCAAGTAACCATTATTGTGTTACACCTGCTTTGACGTATGCACAGATCAGCAGGAAGAAAAAAAGTGAATATCCAAACGAAGCCGTTCAATTAGATGGTCCCTTCCATAAAATCAGTGCCAATTAGTGCAGACCTGCCCGGACTTGCTTCGGGATTAGTGGACATCACCTGCCTGCCCCGAAGCCGCACGGCGGGCAGGGAGACAGGTCGGTGGAATTCCTAGCTGCCCTCGTGGCACAACAAACTCTTTGGTCAACCCGGAATTTGATCCCTGACATCAGTTGCCCGATCCGGGTTCTACACCCATATTATAGAAAGTAAAGGCGAAGATATCGGCTTGCTCCTCG
This sequence comes from Negadavirga shengliensis, assembly GCF_042652345.1. Lineage (NCBI taxonomy): Bacteria > Pseudomonadati > Bacteroidota > Cytophagia > Cytophagales > Cyclobacteriaceae > Negadavirga > Negadavirga shengliensis. The sequence goes on along the minus strand of NZ_JBHSJJ010000005.1, from coordinate 208,178 downwards.
ATGATCTTTGAGGTGGGTTTGCCGGCGCCATGACCCGCGTTGGTTTCTATGCGTATCAGGACGGGGCTCTCGCCTTGATGGACATCCTGTAACCTCGCTGCAAACTTAAAGGAATGGGCAGGAACGACCCTGTCGTCATGGTCTGCTGTGGTGACCAAAGTGGCGGGGTATGGGGTTCCCTCTTTCAAGGCGTGGAGGGGAGAGTAGCTTTTCATGTACCGGTACATTTGTTCTGAATCATCGGCGGTACCAAAATCATAAGCCCATCCGGCTCCCGAGGTGAACTGGTGGTAACGGAGCATGTCCAACACCCCCACGGCGGGCAGGGCCACACCGGCAAGGTCCGGTCTTTGGGTCATGGTAGCCCCCACCAGCAATCCCCCGTTGCTGCCTCCCCGGATGGCGAGATAATCCGGGGAAGTATATCCCTCCGCGACGAGGTATTCGGCCGCAGCGATGAAATCATCAAATACATTTTGTTTGTTGAGCTTGGTGCCCGCCAGGTGCCATTTTTCGCCGTATTCCCCGCCGCCACGCAGGTTGGGAACTGCATAAATGCCGCCGTTTTCCAGCCAATAGGCATTGGTGATGCTGAATGAAGGTGTAAGGCTGATATTGAACCCTCCGTATCCGTATAAAATAGTAGGATTCTTGCCGTCCATTTGCAGACCCTTCTTGTGCGTGATCATCATGGGTAACCTGGTGCCGTCTTTGGATTGGATGAAGACCTGCCTGCTCTCATATTCCTCAGGGTCAAACTTCACCTCAGGCTGTATGTAAAGGGAGCTTTCCCCCTCTTCTATATTGTATTTATAAATGGTACCGGGATGGATATAGGAGGTGAAAGAATAGTACAGGTGATCCTCAAAACTCCTGGCGGAGAAGCCGGAAGCGGTTCCTGGCCCGGGAAGCTCGATGACCCTTTCCTCTTCGCCATTATAACTGTATTGACGCACCTCTGTCAGGGCATCTATCAGATAGGATGCGAAAAGTCTGCCCCCTCCTTTGGAAATGCTGAGGACATTTCCGGTTTCCGGAATCAGCGTCGTCCAATTTTCGGGAGCGGGTTGTTGCACAGGAACTTTGACCAGCCTTTTGTTGGGTGCATCCAGATTGGTTTCAATCAAAAAATGACCTTGATGGTGGTCCACCACACGATGGGTATTGTCCATGGTTTCCACGATGGGCAGGATAGGAGCATTTTTTTGGCCAAGCGCCTGAAAGTACAGCGCGTTGCCTGTGGTGCTGTTGGCCGCAGAGATGATCAAATATCGCTGGTCTTCTGTGACCCTCGCACTTACATACCTCCGCGGATCCTCGGGGTTGCCGAATATCAGTTCATCCTCTTCCTGGGAAGTACCCAGACGATGAAAATACAACAGATGATGGTTGGTCAATGCCGACAATTTGCTGCCGTCGGGTTTTTCATAGGTGCTGTAATAAAAGCCTTCCTCACCCCTCCAACTGATACCGGTAAACTTGGCGTCCGCTATTTTGTCCTCAAGGAGTGTTTTGGTGTCGGCATCCATGACATAAATATCCCGCCAGTCGGAGCCTGCCACAGATACGGCGTAGGCGAAAAGCTTGCCATCCTCTGTAAAAGCCGTACCCGCTAGGGAAGTGGTGCCATCCTCAGAAAGCTTATTGGGATCCAGGAAAAGCTCTTCTTCACCCTTTTCACCCTTTTTTCTGTACAGCACGGATTGGTTTTGAAGGCCGTCATTTTTGTAATAGTAGGTATACTCTCCTCTTTGGAAAGGGGCACTGATTTTCTCATAGTTCCACATGTCCTCCAGTCTCTTCCTGATGTTTTCCCTAAATGGAATCTGCTGGAGATAGTCAAAAGTCACCTCGTTTTGCGCCTTAACCCAGGCTTTGGTCTCTTCGGCATAATCGTCTTCCAACCAACGGTAAGGGTCAGGGACCTCCTCTCCCCAGTAGTTATCTATATGATTGATTTTCTGGGTTTCGGGATAGTCCACGGAAATGGGTTGGAATTTTGCTGATTGCTGGCAACCCAAAAAAGGAATAAACAGCAAATAAATGGGAGCGCGCGAAAAAGGGAACGATCTTATCATGGAAATCATATGTTGGTTTCAATCCCCTAAATACCGATAAAAAATGTTTTGGGTCAAGTATTGGGACCAGCATTGCAAAGAAATCGCTTTCTACTACAGCAAATCGAGAGACCCTTCTAGTGTCATGTCACACGTTGATTGACGCTTCCCTTCGCTCACCCCTCAGTCCCCTAAAGGGAAGACAGCGCGCGGGGTTGCTCCGCCACGGCGGAGATAGGGGTGCGTTGGGAATCCGTCAAGGTAGACGTGACACAAACTAGGGCTAATATCGATTATTTCGCAGTCGGACCCATTCAACCCCTCGAAGGATTTTGCCCTAAAGCGATTGCCTGGAACTTGGAAAGGGTGAAAAAACGGCGTAAAATCCCAAAGCCGCCAAGTAAAGCCGGTCTAAAATTGTGAAATGATGGCAGTGCTATACCTCGATTATTCCTCAGCTGTCCAGCGCAGCAGGACCTCCATCTCCATGCTCTTCATGGTGAGTATTCCCTCTTCAATGGTATAGTTATCTGTCATCTCCAGCATCTGAAACACCCTGTCTTCCAGATCTCCTAAGCCCCAACATAATTTTTGAGTTCTCACCAACCTTTCAAATTCCAGCTTATTCCCTTCTTTTTGTTCATATTGTCCAAAAAACTGATTACATCCTCCAAAGCCACTTACGCGGTTCTCATCGGCATCGAATTGAATGTAAATGCCATGCTTGCTCTGATCTGTATACTTTCCCGCCAGGTCTTTCAATATCCACTTTACGTTGGTGAGCGGATCATTCTTTATATCGCTGGTTTTTTCAAGGATGTATTTATCGGCTAATGGGCCGGTGATCCTGCTTCCTTTTTTATCCAGTTGAAACAGGCGGTTTTCGCCTACCTGGTATTGGTTTGGGCCGTTTTCCATCCCGCTTAATGTGATGATGCTACCTCCTTCGTTCCATTCAAAGGTTCCCTCGGATGTATAGGTTTGGTCACTTTTTCCGAGATACTGTGTTTGGATAGAATACGTTTGCTCTCTGTCCAACCGGATGACAGTGGCTATCCCCTCGCAATCTGCACAGGGGAGTGTCCCTTTATAATATCCTTCCCAGTCCAGAGAATTGGCACTTGTGTGGCCGTCGTAAGTGACGGCTGATTGGGTTTGGCAGCCCCAGAGGACACAACCTGCAAGAAAAATTAAAATCACTCCTTTCATGTGTTTACAATTTGTTTTTCAGCGCTCACATGCTTGCGCGCCATGATGCACTTCAGCATGCAGGCATGGCATCTCGCATGTTTTCCCCCCCGATAGCTATCGGGGCATCCCAGTTTGTGACGTTTTCGTCATGCTCGGTTTCATGACTTTCGAAAATAAAGCGAAACACCGTTACCTGTGTTTTAAACGAAATAAAACCTATTTTGTTAGTGGCAAGCGGCAGAAAACAAAAAAAGGCCTGACAATCATTCATCAGGCCTTTTCCAAGTTGGGCAATCCGTTTACGAAATGACTTTCTCAGCCAAAACGATGATATTATTGTCTTTTACTTCCACTACTCCGCCGTCCACTATGAGGGAATGCTTTCCAGTGGCAGTGGTATAGGATACCGCGCCTTTGTCCAATGCGGACACAATAGGGGCGTGGTTTTTCAAGACCTGAAAGGATCCGTCCGCACCGGGAAAGGTGGCTTCGGAAACCTCCCCTTCAAAAACTTTTTTATCCGGAGTTATGATTTCTAAATGCATATGCTCAAATTAACCATGGCACGAATATGTGAAGGGTACCATGTGAGTTTTCTAACTTTATTGGACTTCCGCAAGCATTTTTTCGCCTTTTGCAATGGCATCCTCAATGGTACCTACCAGGTTGAATGCGGCCTCAGGCAGGTGATCCAGCTCACCGTCCATGATCATATTAAAGCCTTTGATGGTGTCTTTGATATCCACCAAAACTCCCTTAAGGCCGGTAAACTGCTCAGCGACATGGAAAGGCTGAGAAAGAAACCTTTGAACCCTTCTTGCCCTGTGTACCACCAGCTTGTCCTCTTCCGAAAGTTCTTCCATACCCAGGATGGCAATGATATCCTGAAGTTCCTTATAACGCTGCAGGATTTCTTTTACCCTCGTAGCGCAGTCATAGTGCTCATCCCCCAAAATCCCCGGCTCCAAAATCCTGGAAGTGGAATCCAACGGATCTACGGCTGGATAGATCCCCAACTCAGCTATTTTTCTCGAAAGTACCGTAGTGGCATCCAAGTGGGCAAAGGTAGTGGCCGGCGCAGGATCCGTCAAGTCATCCGCAGGCACGTAAACCGCCTGTACCGATGTAATGGATCCATTTTTGGTAGAGGTGATTCTCTCCTGCATGGCTCCCATTTCTGTGGCCAAAGTAGGTTGGTACCCCACAGCGGAAGGCATCCTTCCCAAGAGGGCCGATACTTCAGAACCCGCTTGGGTAAATCTGAAGATGTTGTCGATAAAGAACAGGATGTCCTTTCCGGCACCTTCACCCTCACCATCACGATAGTATTCTGCCAGGGTAAGACCTGTTAGCGCTACGCGGGCACGGGCTCCGGGAGGTTCGTTCATCTGTCCGAAAACGAATGTGGCCTTAGAATCCTGAAGCTTGTCAATATCTACTTTGGAAAGATCCCAGCCCCCTTCTTCTTCCAGGGAATGTACAAAGTCATCACCATACGTAACAATGCCGGACTCGATCATTTCCCGGAGAAGGTCGTTTCCTTCCCTGGTTCTTTCACCTACACCCGCAAATACGGAAAGACCTGAGTAAGCTTTGGCGATGTTGTTGATCAACTCCTGGATCAATACGGTTTTACCCACACCTGCACCTCCGAAAAGACCGATTTTACCACCTTTGGCGTAAGGTTCTATCAAATCAATTACTTTGATACCGGTATAGAGTACTTCAGTTGAAGTGGAAAGGTCTTCGAATTTAGGTGCTGAACGGTGGATCGGCAACCTGTTTTTGGTTTCAGGCTGGGGCAGACCATCAATGGCTTCCCCTACCACATTGAATAACCTTCCTTTGATGGCATCTCCAGTAGGTACTGAAATGGGGGCTTCGAGATCCAGTACATCCATACCCCTCACCATGCCCTCGGAAGAATCCATGGCTATGGTCCTCACCCTATTTTCCCCAAGGTGTTGCTGAACTTCCAGAACTACTTTCTGGCCGTTTTCTTTCGTGATCTCAAGTGCATCAAGGATATTCGGCAATTTACTTCCCTCAAAGGAAACATCCACTACAGGACCAATTACCTGAGTTATCTTACCAGTATTCGCCATTGTTATATTTTAAGATGAAAAGGAACTATACTTTTTAATTCGAGTGCAAAATTAGTTAATATTGATTAATACCAAAGGATGTTTTAAAAATTAATCCACTTTGGCTCAATTTTTTATCACACAGCCAATTGCTGAGGTTGTTTTGGAACATAATTATGTTTTTAGGCTGGAAAAACGGATTTTTTCAGAAAAAACGTCTTGCTCTCACCAGCTTTTTTGACCAATAAGAAGACTGAATATTATCCTCAGTCACCCCAAGGGAGGTGGAGGCATGGATGAAGTACACTCGGCCGAGGCTTTTGTCCGTTACGATACCTGCATGGGTTACTTTTCTCCGTTTTTTACCTGTGGCAAAAAACACAACATCCCCTTTTTGGAGTTTTCGTTTGGGCACATTTTTTCCGATCTTGCTTTGCTCCTCGGATGTCCTGGGCGGTACGAAGCCGACACTCATAAAAGAATGGTACACCAGTGCAGAACAATCTATACCTGCTCTGCTGCTGCCTCCATACCTATAGGGGGTACCGTGAAACGATTTGGCGGTATTTACTACCTGTTGGACATTCTGATTGCGGATTTTTCTGGAAGATGAGCACGAGGAAAATGAAAGGACAATACATGAAAAGAATATCCAAATAACAGGATTCAGTTGATATCGCATGCACATATTCATTTTAAAATTTGCTCAATTATAAAAAGTATTGTCCATCAAACAAAGTATTCATCCGGGTTTGGTTCATAGCGGTGCTGAATATATAACGGATAAACTTCAATTAACGGAAATATTGATTAATTTTATTTTTGTTTTTAGGTTGAAGCAATAGATACCTTATGGATATAGGGAAAATATTCTTCACTTTGGGCCGTTGGCTAATGGAAAAAGGAACTGCATGGTTTCGGGTTAAAGTGAATTGACAATCAGGAAAAAATAAAAATGAGTAAAGAGGACTTTAGAAAACTTTCTTTGCATAAAAAAATACACAAACTGTATACGGAGGGTACTTTTGTGGTAGGAATCAGGTACTACGCCTACAAAATAAACCTATACCTTCTTGAAAATGAATACATTGAAGTGTTTTACAATCACAAACACGACCGGATTGATAAAATTGATTTTTTAAACCACCACCACTCCAGGATGAAATTTTACCTGGATCAGATCAGCTTAACTGAAATTTAAGCATTTCCCTTAACGGGCAAGGGAGGTCAGTTCCTTGTGGATTTTCAATACCTGTGGAATCACCATGTGGTGGTTGTAATTCTTGATAATGTAATCTGCAAGCCCGTTTTTAACCTTGTCGGGGAGCTGTTTCTGGATAATTTGACGGACCTGATCCTCATCCCTTTGCGGATCTCTTGTCAATATCCTGTTGATCCGGATGGCTTTAGGGGCAGTGACATTGATGGTCCGGTCCAGTTTTTTATAAGACCCACTCTCAAAAAGCAGGGCCGCCTCTTTCAACACATAAGGCACATGCTGCTCAAGCGCCCACGAATTAAAATCATCTCCCACCATCGGGTGTACCAACGCATTGATCAGAGAAGTTCTTTTTTCATCTCCAAAAACGTGTTGGGCTAGGTATTTTGTGTTCAGGCTGCCATCTTCAAAATAAGACGCCTCTCCAAAATGGGATTTGATTTCTTTTTGGAGCTTTGGATGGTGCTGCATAAGCCACTTGGCACGGTCATCGGCATAATAAACCGGCACCTGAAGCACGGAGAAAACCTTGGAAACCGTGGTTTTTCCAGCCCCTATCCCCCCTGTAATCCCCACCAGAAAAGGTTTTTGGTTATTCATAGACCAATTTAAATTTGTCCGGGTCAAACCGGACCTCCTTTATAAAAGCCGGGTTGGCGTTAAGGGAAACGGCCACGGTGCTGTCCCCCCTGTTCCTGTTGTTGAAATTCAATACAGCCCGCAGGTCAAGTTTTTCCAGATCTTCCAGCCTTCTTTCATCCACCAGATAAGTGACGCGAACCACAGAATCCTCCTCCTCTGTACGCACGTTGGCTGGAAAATAGACCTTATTGACCTTCAGCCATTTTTCGATTTCCAAAAAGGCGATCACCTCAAATTCCACGTGGACCGTTTCTTCTTCGAGGGTCAGGAATTTTCTTTGGTCCCGGCCCAATTGTATAGGCAACAACTTGGAGAAATCCGCTGTAATGTTTTCTTCCCCGAGCTCCACCAGGATCCTACCTTCCAATTGCTGGATCACTGAAATGGGGCCTCTTACCGAAACAGCAGGCGGGTCTATTTTGATGTCAGAGCCGAACGCATGGTTGCTGGCCAGGGTGGTTGCTGTTGTGTCCACCTGAAGGTCAATCTTTCGGGATACTATTTTGTCTATTTTAAAATGAACGGTATCCTCAAAAACCCCCAATAGTTGGGTGGGAGCGATCCGTTCCGCAAGTTCCCGCTGAAAACTGGCCGTAAGCAGATAAGACTGACGGGAAGGGTCTTCCAGTTCGATCACAAAAGGAGTTACATTAAACTGAAAATATTTCCTCAGCAGATCCCAGCCGTTACCGTGGATCTCTATTTTAACATGTGGGGGGAGCTCCTCCACCGCCATGTATTCCTGCCGGTCATATGAAAAACGTATGGGTTGGTTGACTACTGTGGTGTAATCATCCTTGTTCAACGCGTTCAAAACCCAAAAAGTGGTAGCTGTGATGACACACAAAACTACCACTTTAATATTCGAAGTCCTTTCAGGCTTAAGTTTTTTGAAATATTTGCGTAATGTACCCAAATGTACAGTTGATTATTTGGTTTCGTTGGCCTTTTTGGTGTAATCCAAGGAAATGGCAGATTTTTCCACTTTTATTTTTAAACCCTTATCCAATTCGACAATCAGCTGATCGCCCTCAACAGCATAGACCTTACCATGAATGCCGCCAACGGTGACTACCTGATCCCCCTTTTTTATTTCGGAAATGAATCTGGTGGTTTCTTTTTGTTTTCGCTGTTGCGGTCTGATCATGAAAAAGTACATGATCAAAATGATACTTCCGAAAAGGAAAACCTGACCCATGATGCCGCTGCCTGCACCGCCGTCAGCTTGTAGTAATATGAAATTGTACATTATTATCTTTTTACTGGTCCTAGTGAAGGTTTACTTGCTGAAGCTGTTTTTTGGTTTACGGCACCTTTAAGCCTTAATCTTGTTACGTTGGGCGATGTGTTGGCCTGAATGGTGACGGTCGGACTTTGGGCACCGGATTTTCCGGCAGAATTAAAAACAACCTTTACAAACCCCTCTTCTCCGGGTTTAATCGGTGTTTTGGTCCAGTCGGGGCTGGTACAGCCACAAGATGCCTGGATATTGGAGATGACCAAGGGTGCCTGTCCAGCGTTTTTGAATGTGAACAGATGCTCGACCACTTCTCCTTCCTGTATGGTACCAAAATCAAACTCGGTCATTTCAAATTCAAAAACGCCCAGCGAACCCGGGTCGGCAGGCTGCACATTTTGGGTGTTGGAAGGTGTTACTACTTGGTTCTGTTCCAGCTGGGAAATCTTCTGTTCCAGCGCCAGGATTCTGTCGTCTTTTTCATCACCTTTTTCGCTGCATGCCGCAACCAAAAAGAGCAACGAAAATGCCCACATCGGAATGATTAAATATTTCATATGTTTATAATTGTTTTTTTATCGGCCATATAGCTTGTCCCGAACTGATTCGGGAGAACCACCACTGATAATCATTTTCCTGTATATCAAGACTCGACATGGTGGTTTCATCTGTTTATAATTTGTTTAACGGTCAGAAAGGGTTTGTTTTCATAAACAAAAAAACAACCCGGCTGGATCCTTTCAGGTTTCTCTTGAGAAATATACTAAAAGGACTCCTTTCTCATCCATATGGAAAATTTTAATTGTTGTTATTTTCTTTATTGATCTGCTCAATGAGTTTGTTTACATCATTAAGCAGATTTTCGGCCTTCGATTTGGCTTCAGTAATGACTTTGTCTCCCTCTGATTTGGCGACATTATCAGGAAGGTTTTTGCCTTCCATCAGTTGGTTGATGAGATCTTCCAACTCCCCTTTGTATTTGGTCAGCCGGTAAGACAGTTTGTCCCTTGTATTATTGCCGGAATCGGGCGCATATAAAACCCCCAATACGGCTCCTATACCTGCTCCCAATACAAATGTTAATATTGAATTGCTTCTCTTGCTCATTGTTGCACGATTAATTATTTGTTATCAATTAAACCCCTACCGCTTTTACGGATTTTTCCGCTTTCGGTTAACTCCTTTGAGATCGTATCCAGCAATCCATTTACAAACTGTTTGCTTTTAGGGGTGCTGTAGGTCTTAGAAATATCAATGTATTCATTGATGGTTACTTTAATCGGAATACTCGGGAAATTCACCATTTCGGTCAAGGCCATCGTCAGGATCACCTTGTCGGTCAATGCTATCCTTTCCACATCCCAGTTGCTTGCTTTTTCAGCAATCAGATCACTGAATTCCCTCTCCGATTCTATGGTCAAGTTAAATATATTTTGGAAGAATTCCTTATCCTCCTCCCAGTTTATGGCAATGTCCGGAAGCAGATCGTCCTCAAGATCCCGGTCCCCGTCGATATGCTTCACCACTTTCAATGCCAAACTTCTCACGATGGGTTTGTTTTCCGACCAGTTTAAATCCCTGTCCTGAAAGAAACTCAGAATGGGATCGCTTTTAAAAACCACTTTTTTTAAGAGAATCTGCAGGATTTCATTGTCCTGCTCGAGGCTTGGGGCTTCTATCTTGCTATAATCCTGATAATCTTCATTGGTTTTCACCAATTCCCTGTACCATTCTTTGATCTCCTGTTCCAGGTCGGTGATATCCACATGGAACCTGGCGCATGCCTTTTCAAAGGAATGGTTGGCTGCGATAATTTCCAGTACCTGGTTTTTACCAAGATTAAATCCTGTGTCGGTATACGTAACAGCCTGTTCGGAAAGTTTTCTTTTTTTATGCGACTCCTGCCGGACATGATTCCTGAACCCAATCAGGATTTTAACGGCATATAAATATAATCCCGGGATATTCTCCACCGCATTGACCATGTTTTTCTTCAAAAACTCCCGGTCTTTTTTATTGGATTTATGAAACAGGTCCATTGCCCTGATGGCCACGTCACTGATTTTTGATGCATCTTCTCCACTTGTCGCCAAAACCTTGCCATCGATGCTCTCCGAAAACAAGCGAATACAAGTCTCCGCATTTTTTTTCAACAGCACTTTGTCCTGTACTTCCATACTGTTCAAATCCGGCTGGAAAGCTTCCCTGATGTAGTCATGTGCAAGATTGAAATTGGATAATTTGCACTGCTGATAAGCGTACAGGGTTTGGAACGCCTTGACTCTGAGTATTCTTCTGTTTAACATTACCTGAAATTAAAGAACTTACATTACAGAGGTGATGGTGTACGGCAATCAACTTTGAACACCAAAACCAAAATTTTTTGCAAATTAATAAAACTACCTGCAAAGGACAAATTCCCCCGAGAGGCAAATCAACGATGAGACCTTGAAAATCAGTAAGAAAGTTTTACTTTGGTTATGGAGGAAATCCTCTCCAACGCCATCTTCAATGCCGTCTGCTGTGGGGTTTCATTTTCCCTGTAAGCGGTGTGAAGGACTTCGAGACAGGTGGCATAAATATTTTCGGCTTGTTGGTAGGCAAGTTCTTTTTTATAACCGCCCTGATACTCGGCATACACATTGATCAGTCCCCCGGCATTGATAAGAAAATCCGGCGCGTACAAAATACCGTAATCCAGAAGCATCTGGCCATGCCGTTCCTCATCCTTCAGTTGGTTATTGGCGGCACCGGCGATAACGTCACATTTCAGCCGCGGAATGCTCTCGTCGTGAAGAACGGCACCCAACGCGCAGGGGGAATAAATGTCCATGGGATAATCATAGACCTGGTTTGCGGCCACTATTTCTGCTTTGCTCCATGAAACCACTTCTGACAGTTTTTTCTGGTCAATGTCCGAAATGGCAATGACGGCATCTTCCTTTTTAAGGTATTCTACCAGATGTTTTCCCACCTGTCCTATTCCCTGCACCAATATTTTCTTGCCGCTCAGGGTATCGCTCCCATAAGCTTTCCGGGCGGCGGCTTTTATTCCCATATACGTACCATAGGCGGTTACCGGAGAAGGATCACCGCCTCCGCCTTTGATTTCGGGAAGCCCGGTTACATAAGAAGTTTCCATGGCGATATATTCCATGTCACGGGTTTTCATGTTGACATCCTCGGCAGTGATGTACCTGCCGCCCAGACTGTCAATAAACCTCCCCAACCTTCGCAGGTACGCTTCTGTTTTCAGTTTGGGATCGCCGATAAGCACCGCTTTTCCCCCTCCTATGTTCAGACCGGAAATGGCGGCCTTGAAAGTCATTCCCCGCGAAAGCCTCAACACATCTGTAATGGCCTCCTCTTCGCTGGCATAATTCCACATCCTGGTCCCCCCAAGCGAAGGGCCAAGGACCGTGTTGTGAATGGCTATGATTGCCTTTAACCCTGTTGGTTCATCATAACAAAATACAAGTTGCTCGTGACCCATCGACACGATCTGCCCATAGATGGACCCTTCCTGGATTTTTTCCTCTGTTTTGATACCCGCCATTGAACTTTGATGTTTAGAATATGTTATATTTGAAAGCTGGCAACTAATGGATAAAGCAAAATTAAATGTTTTTACCTTGCTTTGCTAATGCAATATATAATATATTATAAAAGATTATGTGTTATAAATAGTTTTTTATTTCGTGAAGCCTCTCTGGAGATTAAATAAATATTTATACAGGTATAAACTTTACCTGATTTTAGGTATAATATTCACTTTTATATCCAATATTTTCGTAATTATCCCGGCACAATTGGTGCGAATAGCCATTGATTATGTGGTGGAGAGTTTTAGTTTTTACAGGTTGTATGAGGGCAGCCCTTTCAGTGAGGAGGCCAGGTCGGTCTTTTTGAAATTCATATTGGTGTTCGGGGTTTTGATATTAGGGATGGCCTTATTGAGGGGCTTTTTTCTTTTTCTGATCCGCCAGACCATCATAGCCATGTCCCGGCACATTGAGTATGACCTTAAAAATGACATTTACAGCCATTACCAGCAGCTTCCCCTGGATTTTTACAGGAAGAACAGTACCGGGGATCTGATGGCCAGGATTACAGAGGATGTGAGCAAGGTGAGGATGTACCTCGGCCCGGCCATCATGTATGGGATCAACCTCCTGATCTTGTTTCCGATGGTAATCGGGTACATGTTTTCTGTCAATGTACCGCTGACAATTTATTCATTGCTCCCGCTGCCAGTGCTGTCACTGAGCATTTATGTGGTGAACAATATGATCAATGAAAGGTCGGAGAAAATCCAAAGGAGCCTTTCGGAATTAAGTACTTTTGTTCAGGAAGCTTTTTCAGGGATCAGGGTCATTAAGTCGTTTGTGAGGGAAACAGACAGTGGGCGGGATTTTCATAAGGCCAGTGAGGATTACAAGGACAAATCGATCCGGCTCACGCTCGTGCAGTCGCTTTTTTACCCTTTGATCCTGGCGTTGATCGGGCTGAGTGTCATCATCACCGTATATGTGGGAGGGATTCAGGTGATAGAAGGTGCCATAGGCTACGGCGTGATAGCGGAGTTTATACTCTATGTCAACATGCTGACCTGGCCGGTAACTTCATTGGGATGGGTGACGAGTATTGTGCAAAGGGCCGCGGCTTCCCAAACAAGAATCAACGAATTTTTGGATGAAAAAAGCGATATCAAAAGCTCCGAGCACCTCGATACGGTTATTGACGGCAGTATAAAAGTGGAAGACCTTACTTTTGTTTATCCCGATTCGGGCATTAAGGCGTTGGATGGCGTGAGTTTTGACGTGGAGGCCGGACAATCTCTTGCCGTTATCGGTACCACAGGCTCCGGGAAATCCACCATCGCCAACCTGGTCATGCGGATGTATGATGCCACTTCGGGCAAAATATACATCGACGGAAGAGATATCAAAACCTATGATATAGCGGCTCTCCGGGAGCAGATAGGATATGTCCCTCAGGATGTGTTTCTTTTCAGTGATTCCATCACCAACAACATCGGATTTGGGCTGGGGGAAATTACAGATCAAACGGTGATTGAACAGGCGGCAAAGGATGCCGATGTGTATGACAACATCATCAACTTTCCCCATGGTTTTGATACACGGCTGGGGGAACGGGGGATTACCCTTTCCGGTGGACAAAAGCAACGGGTTTCCATTGCCAGGGCGGTGGCCAAGGCACCGAAAATTCTGCTGCTGGATGATTGCCTTTCTGCAGTGGACACAAAAACGGAGAATGCCATCTTAAATGCGCTTAAAGGCATCATGGAGGGGAGGACCTCCATTATTATTTCCCACAGGGTTTCTTCTGCAAAATTGGCCGACATCATTATTGTTCTGGATGATGGCAGGATCATAGAGAAAGGTACCCATGATGCATTGCTGGAAAGAAAAGGCGTTTACGCTGATCTTTATGAGAAACAAACCCAGCAGGCCAAAGAGGTGGAAGAGGATTAAGGGGGATTTTTTCACATAAAAAAGGGCTGTCTCATACAGCTTCGAGAAAAAGGGTTGAACTGAATGCTGTTCGAAATCGAGTTAGGTAAATAGGATCTATTTTAACGATAAAAACAAAAAAAGAGGCTGTTTCGCTTTTGGGACAGCCTCTTTACGGTAATGTTTATTTTAATTTGTCAAGAATCAACTGCCGCACATTTCACAATCGTCCGGATTGTCCAATGAACAGGCGATGGCTTCCTGGTTGTGTTTCTTGAGGACTTCCACGGACTCATCCTTTTGATTAAGCTGCGATTTGTCCACCGTAAACTGGATCGCGCTGCTGGCTGCTTTTGACCTGAGGTAATAAATACCGGTTTTCAGCCCTTTTTTCCATGCATAAAAATGCATGGAAGTCAGTTTTCCGAAATTGGGTTCCTGAAGAAACAGGTTCATGCTCTGGGACTGACAGATATAAGCTCCCCTATCCGCCGCCATATCAATAACGATCTTCTGGGAAATTTCCCATACGGTTTTATAGAGGTCTTTAAGGTTCTGTGGCACTTCCGAAAGGTTCTGCACGGAGCCGTTGGCAGCAACCAGCCTGTTTTTCATGTTTTCGTTCCAGATGCCCAACTGAATGAGATCTTTCATGAGGTGTTTGTTTACCACAATGAATTCTCCGGAAAGGGTCCTCCTGGTATAAATGTTTGAGGTATAAGGCTCAAAGCATTCGTTATTGCCCAGGATCTGCGAAGTTGAGGCCGTAGGCATAGGTGCCAATAACAAGGAATTTCTGATTCCGTATTTCTTCACTTTCTCCTTGAGTGCGTTCCAGTCCCATCTGCCTGATTTTGGCCTTATGCCCCATAGGTCAAACTGAAACAGTCCCTGTGAGACAGGTGACCCTTCATAAGTCTCGTAGGTACCTTGGGTCTTGGCAAGCTCCATGGACGTTTCCATGGCCGCGAAATAAATGGTTTCAAAGATATCCTCATTCAACGCTTTTGCCTCTTCCGAATCAAAAGGCATCCTTAATTGGATAAAAGCATCGGCAAGCCCCTGCACCCCCAATCCAATGGGCCGGTGTCTGAAGTTTGATTTCCGGGCCTCGGGTACCGGATAATAATTGATATCGATGACTTTGTTCAGGTTCCTGGTGACAACTTTGGTGACCTCATACAGTTTTTCGTGGTCGAACTGTACCTTGCCGTTCTTGGCCGGTCTTACAAATTTTGGCAAGGCGATCGATGCCAAATTACATACGGCCACCTCATCAGGGGAAGTATATTCGATGATCTCGGTGCACAAGTTGGAAGATTTGATGGTCCCCAGATTCTTCTGGTTGGATTTTCCATTGGCTGCATCTTTATAAAGTATATAGGGAGTGCCGGTTTCTATTTGGGATTCGAGCACTTCAAACCAGAGTTCCTGGGCCTTGACGGTTTCCCTCGCTCTGCCCTCCTTCTCGTATTTTTCATACAACCTTTCAAATTCGGCACCATGACACTCCGCCAAACCAGGTGCTTCATTGGGGCAGAAAAGAGACCACTCTTCATTGGCCTCCACCCGTTTCATGAACAGATCAGGAACCCAAAGTGCGTAAAAAAGGTCCCTCGCCCTCAGCTCTTCCTTACCATGGTTCTTTTTTAATTCGAGGAAATCCTTGATATCCGCGTGCCATGGCTCCAGGTATATGGCAAAACTCCCCTTTCTTTTCCCGCCACCCTGATCAACATAGCGGGCAGTCATGTCAAAGTTTCTCAACATGGGCACAATCCCATTGGATACACCGTTAGTGCCCCTTATATAGGAACCTTTTGCCCTGACGTTGTGAATGGAAAGCCCAATGCCCCCCGCAGACTGGCTGATTTTAGCGCATTGCTTTAAGGTGTCATATATGCCGTCGATGCTATCATCCTTCATGGTCAATAAAAAGCAGGAGGAAAGCTGCGGTTTCGGTGTACCGGCATTAAAGAGAGTTGGGGTGGCATGTGTGAACCACTTTTGGGACAGCAGGTGATAGGTTTCCACAGCAGCTTCGATATCTTCCTTATGAATACCTATGGCCACCCGCATCAGCATGTGTTGCGGTCTTTCCACTACCTTACCGTCCAATTTTATCAGATAGCTCCGCTCCAGGGTTTTAAAACCAAAAAAATCGTAATCAAAATCCCTTTGATAATCAATCACCTCATCCAATCGGGCTGCATGTTGTTTCACCACACCATATACATCCGGAGCAATCAGGGCAGCATTTTCCCCTGTTTTGGGATTGATATAGGTATAGAGTCTTTTCATGGTATTGGAAAAAGACTGGCTGGTGGTTTTGTGGAGATTGGATATGGCTATCCTGGCCGCAAGAATGGCATAATCAGGATGCTTTACCGTCAATGAAGCGCAGACTTCGGCTGCAAGGTTATCCAATTCGGTAGTGGTCACACCATCATATAACCCGTCTATTACTTTTTTTGCTACTTCTATCGGTTGTATGTATACCGAATCCAATCCATAACAGAGATTTTGAATCCTTGTCGTGATCTTGTCGAATCTTACCGATTCTCTTCTGCCGTCTCTTTTGATTACTAACATGCTGATAAATGAATTAGGGTGGTGAAATGATTAAAAATCTTCTTCTATCGAGAATTTTCCGGAACCTGGAGAATCCTTGGTTTTCATGACGCCCGCCTTTTGATAATCCCCAACCCTTTTTTCAAAGAAGTTGGTTTTTCCCTGCAAGGATATCATGTCCATGAAGTCAAACGGATTGGTGCTGTTCCATACTTTTGAGCAGCCCAATTCCACAAGCAGCCTGTCGGCCACAAATTCTATGTACTGACACATCAAATCCGCGTTCATACCGATAAGTCTTACGGGCAGCGCATCTGTGACAAATTCTTTTTCTATTTCCACAGCATCCTTAATGATCTCAGTGATTTTTTCCTCCGAAAGCTTATTGGCCACATGCTTGGTATAAAGATGGCAGGCGAAGTCACAATGCAATCCCTCGTCTCTGGAAATAAGCTCATTGGAAAAGGTAAGTCCCGGCATAAGCCCTCTTTTCTTCAGCCAGAAAATAGAACAAAACGAGCCGGAGAAGAAAATGCCCTCCACAGCGGCAAAAGCTATCAGGCGTTCCTGAAAATTCCCTTTATCTATCCACCTCAAAGCCCATTGCGCTTTCTTCCTCACACAGTCAAGGTGCTCTATGGCATTGAAAAGCCGGTCCCTTTCCTCCGCATTCTTTATATAGGTGTCGATCAATAAACTGTAGGTCTCGCTATGGATGTTTTCCATGGCTATCTGGAATCCATAAAAAAACTTGGCTTCCGTATATTGAACCTCGGCTACGAAATGTTCAGCCAGGTTTTCGTTGACGATGCCGTCACTGGCAGCAAAAAAAGCCAGTACATGGGAAATAAAATGCCTTTCCCCATCACTAAGGTTTTTCCAATCATTCAAGTCCTGCCCCAAGTCAATCTCCTCGGCAGTCCAAAAGCTGGCCTCTGCTTTTTTGTAATATTCCCATATATCGTCATGCTGGATAGGGAAAAGTACATATTTGCTGCTGTCTGCTTGTTCTAAAATGGGTTCTGGTTTCATCCTCCTATGCTTTAATGAATTCTAAAATATATTTTACATCCCGTCAAATGCCTTTGCTGTTTGAATGGATTTTTTTTCAGATACTAAATGTATTTTTGCTGTTCCTCTTTTTTATGATCGCTTAACAAATATGGACAAGAAAAATGAAAAAGAAAAGGCAGGCGGTGGTTAAAACTTTGAAAAACTGACTAGAAGTCAAATAAATATATTTTACTAAAAATGAACATTTTACGATATATGATTTCAACTTTAACTTTTACGTTTTTTTGTTGGATAAGGCATGGAGAGATTTTTTTAAAAAGTTAAAAATAATTTAAAGTTTTAAAAACCTGAATTTTTTTGACCAAAAGTCAATTATTTTTCATAAATAGTACGCTGTTATTTGTTTATCTGATTGATTTACAATTGTTTATGATAAAACCTACTGCGTCATATTTTTTTCTATAGGTTGATAAAACCCCATATAAATGTAATTTGCATTCATGAAAAAATATTTCACTAAGAAATGTATTGGGGAGAATCAGTATAAATATGGCACTTATATTTTATCATTATTAAAAACTTACTTATATTTGCACCTCATTTTGATAAATCGATTTATATCAAACCATTATGTACGCAATAGTTAATATTTCCGGAACGCAGTTCAAAGTAACAAAAGATCAGCAGATCTTTGCACCAAAAATGCAGGGAGAAGTTGACGCTTCCGTTGAATTCGATCAGGTGCTTTTGGCAGAAGACGATGGCACCGTATCGATAGGGGCTCCTCTATTGGAAGGGGCAAAGGTCACTGGTAAAATCATAGACCATGTGAAAGGTGACAAGGTAATCGTTTTCAAAAAGAAAAGAAGAAAAGGCTATAAAAAGAAAAACGGTCACAGACAGCAATTCACAAAAATTTTGATTGAAAACATTGTATTATAAGGTCTTCCGACCATAAAAGTATTAAGTTATGGCTCATAAAAAAGGTGTAGGTAGTTCCAAGAACGGCAGAGAATCAGAAAGTAAACGACTTGGCGTAAAGAAATTTGGCGGTGAATCCGTCATCGCCGGTAATATCATCGTAAGGCAAAGAGGAACCAAACATCATCCAGGCAATAATGTAGGTCTTGGCAAAGACCACACTTTGTTTGCTTTGGTAGATGGCAAGGTGAGTTTCCAGAAAAAATATGACGGGAAGTCCTATGTAAATGTGATCCCGGCAGATGCCTGATACTTCACGGACTTCAGGAATAAAAAAAGGCCTTTATAAAAAAAGGCCTTTTTTTATTATAAAACTATCTTAAAATAAGAATCCCTTCCCCCGTTTCGCCAAAAAAGCGTTTTACCAGAACGTCATTAACTTCTTCACGTTTTTTTACAACGGTCACGCAGAAACCCTAGATTTCATACCTTAATATACCGGCTATCTGGCTTTCGCCGGGCATTTCTTCCGGCTCCAGAAAGTATACTTTCCCCTTGTTTTCCAGCACCTTTACCGCAGCCAGGTCAATGAGGCAATGGTTTTCCCCGGTGGGTTTTTCATCAAACACTATCTTGTAGTCCTCTTCGACGAAACCGCCCCACACATGTTTATGATCGGTACTGACAAACAGGGTTTCTACTCCACCTACAAAGGATGCCTTGATCAGTTTTGCACGGTCATTGGAAAGGGCAAGTCCTTCTGCTTCCTTCTGGGTGTACATTTCCTTTCTTTTTTTGCTCTCCGATGAAAAATAGGGAGCAGCTGCATCCCAGGCTTTCGCATGCAGTTCCCTGGCATCATCACCGTTATAGGCGCCGCTAACATGTCCATCCAACAGCGGTTTGTATTTTGAGGCTTGATGGAAGAGAGGCACCAGATAATCCACTCCAGCCACCATCAGTGGAAGGGGATGTTCGTTGAGTTTCGGCTCCAGCATATCGGTCATCCTGTGAAAATAATTCAGAATGGTCACTTTTTTTTCCTCGTCAGAACCCTCACCGTGTCCGTGGAACATAGCACCGGCCTGGCCTACTCCTCCCTGGCCCTGCAAAAACTGTTGGTTTTCATCCAACTCCTCTTCCCCGGTGAAAGAAACCGCCACCTCTTCCGCATCGATGGTTATCTCCTGTATGGTGTTTCTTGTGACTTCATAGAGTCTGATCCTGTCCAGGTTCAACAAGAGCAAATAAAAATGCCCATCATCATTCAGTTCCGGCATCAGGGGCAACAAAAATGGCCGTGTTCCAACAAAATGGATGCTGTTCTCTAATTTCAGCGGCAAACGGTAGGTGGTCAATTTCCCGTCCGCGATGAATGAAGCCAGCATGTCGGCATTATACTTCCAGAATTCGTAATCTGCCAAGAGATTGTGGCCTTCCTGCAATAACGTTTCTATCTCTTCCTCCTCCATTTTATACCTTTCCCTGAGGGTGCATTCTATCTCACTCAATTGGTTTTTTAAATGGATCTTATCGGCTTTATAACCGTCGGTGGTTTGTCGGCTTGTCGGTGAATAAATAGAAATAACCGTATTCCCTTTCATTTGGGCCAGGTTTTTGAATGTATTTAAATTGAATGATTCCATAGGTAAAAATTTTAGATTTACTTTCGTTGTTGTCGAGGGTTACCGTGGCATCACGGTAACTTGTCGCGCTCAACTGAAGAAAAGCTCAAAAACCTTGCCTTAAATCCTATACATATTCACCTATAATATTTTAAACTATGAACTATACAGAGAACTACCGGGGTGTCAAAATTGATGTACAGTCGGTCAACTTGGATATCAGTGAAGTGGTCCAGAAGGAAATCAGAACTTCCATAGATAAGCTTTCCAAATTCACCCAGGACATTAATGCCGTTGACGTTTATTTTAAGACGGAAGGTACCGGCGGGACAGCCGTGAGCATAGTGGGGATGCGCGTAGGCATCCCCGGGCCGGATGTGTTTGCCGAAGAAAAGGGGCAAAACTGGGTCCCCTTGTTAAAGGACGTGGTGGAAAAATTGATACGGCAATTGAAGAAAGGGAAATAGGGGGTTTTTCCCCCTTTCACAGGGATACTTTAGAACGGACTGTACCCTTTGATATCATTCCAAAAATGAAGGGCATTTTCAGGCGATATGACCAGGATGATCACGATTCCAAATAATGCCCCGTAAAAGTGGGCATCGTGGTTAATGTGGTCATTGGACAGTTTTCCTTTGTAAAAAGCGTATCCTAAAAACAACAAGCCCAGGACAAATCCTGGTAGGCAGAAGATGCCGAAGATGCAGATATTAGACAGCGGCGTCAGGATAATGCTGGCAAATACCGTTGCAGCAGTACCTCCTGATGCCCCTAATGCATGATAGTTGGGGTTATGTTTTTCTTTAAGGTAAGTCGGAATATCTGAAACAATTATCGCCGCAAGATAAAATCCAAGGAAAACGGCTATTCCTGTGATTCCACCAAATACATAAGCGAAATATCGTTCCACTATATTTCCGAAAAAATAAAAGGTGAACATGTTAAAAAGCAAATGGGTCCCGTCTTTATGAATAAAACCTGACAGGATAAATCTGCTGTATTCTTTTTTATGGTGTACAAGGTAGGGCGTGAAGAGGCTCCTGTCGATAAACGGAGGGTTTTTCCACCCATAATAGGACACAAGACAGGTCAGAACGATTAAGATAATGGTAAACGACAGCTCCATAGACAACCTATTTTTCCCTGTTTACCAGATTATGGGTAAAACGCCAAAGCAACTTCAGGTTTTCTGCGTTTTTGATATTCAGTGCGGCGAGTTGGTCAAATCCGCTGTCAAAATAGGATTTCATTTTCTGTTCGGTGAGCTTTTTGATGTTGAGCTGGTCGTAGATTCTTGTGACGGTCCCCACTTTTTCTTCCGGGTCGAAGTTCTTTGATCTGAGCCAATGGTTGAGTTCCCTGGCCTGCCCGTCTTCAGCCGCTTCCAAGGCTTTTATCAACAAATAAGTCTTCTTATTGGATAAGATATCGCCGCCCACCTGCTTTCCAAATTTGCTTTTGTCCGCGTACACATCCAATAGATCATCCTTCAGCTGAAAACCGATTCCGATGTTGACGCCGAAATCATATAGTCTTTCACTGTCGCCGGCCGGCGCACCGGCCAGTAGCGCCCCCAACTGCAGTGAAAAACCCAGCAATACAGCCGTTTTCAGGCGAATCATATTCAGGTATTCCTCTTCTGAGACTTTTTCCCTGTTTTCAAAGTTCATGTCAAACTGCTGGCCCTCACAAACTTCCGCTGCTGTCCTATTGAACCGGGCAAGACATACCGCAAGCTTATCCTCCTGGATTTCCAACAGCATTTCATAGGCTTTGACCAACATGACATCTCCGGAAAGGATGGCTGTGTTGGCGTTCCACTTCTTATGAACCGTCGGCTCCCCTCTTCTAAGAGGGGCATTGTCCATGATGTCGTCATGCATCAACGTGAAATTGTGAAACACCTCGACAGCCACAGCAGGTGTCAGGACTTCTTTGTAATCATCACGGTAAAGTCTGTAAGCCAAAAGCGTGAGCAGCGGCCTGATCCTCTTGCCGCCAAGCTCCATTAGATAGGATATCGGCTCGTAAAGTTCTTCGGGTTGTCCCCCAAAGTTCAGTTTTTCTATATGGTTTTCCAGGTCCTTTTGAATCTCCCTGAGCAATTTTTCATTAATCATTATCTACAAATTCCAGATCGATGGTTCTTCTGTCTATATCAGTTCGGGTAACCCTTACCATAACCTTGTCCCCCAATGTGATTATTCTTTTGTTTTTTGAACCGATGAGCCGCATGTTCTTCTCATCGAAATCATAATAATCATCGGAAATGTCCTGTATCCTCACCATCCCTTCACATTTGGTCTCGGTGATCTCCACATATACGCCCCATTCCGTAACCCCGGTGACAATCCCCTCATAATCCTTTTTCTCTGCCAGTTTCATGTATTCTACCTGCTTGTATTTGATAGAAGCCCTTTCTGAATCAGCAGCTCTCTTTTCCCTCTCTGATGAATGGATGCATCGCTCTTCCCAAGCCTGGTTCTCCGGCGGCTTGCCGCCATCCAGGTAGTGCTGTAACAGGCGGTGTACCATCATATCGGGATACCTCCTGATAGGAGAGGTGAAGTGGGTATAGTGTTTAAAAGCCAGGCCAAAGTGCAATTTGGGTTCCGTGGTGTATTTGGCTTTTGCCATACTGCGAATGGCCAGTTGCTCCAAGACATTCTGTTCAGGTTTCCCCTCGATTTCGTCCATGAGTTTGTTGAGGCTTCCCGATACTTTCCGCTCGTCTGTTACCTGGATTTCATGACCGAATTTCTTGGCAAAATTAGCAAAAGTGTTGAGTTTTTCCAGGTCCGGATAATCATGGGTCCGGTACACGAAGGTGCTTTTGCCTTTGTTTTTGTTGTAAATGAATTCCGCAACGGTCCTATTGGCCAGCAACATGAACTCTTCTATCAGTTTATGGATATCTTTTCTTTCTTTGATAATCAGTCCCAAAGGCGTACCTTTTTCATCCAACTGAAATTTAACCTCCACGGTTTCAAAATTGATCGCTCCTTTTTTAAAGCGGAGTTTCCTTAGTTT
The DNA here is from genome assembly GCF_042652345.1 of Negadavirga shengliensis. Taxonomy (NCBI): domain Bacteria; kingdom Pseudomonadati; phylum Bacteroidota; class Cytophagia; order Cytophagales; family Cyclobacteriaceae; genus Negadavirga; species Negadavirga shengliensis. Next base: position 185,113 of record NZ_JBHSJJ010000005.1, on the reverse strand, counting down.
TTTAGCCAGGTCGTTGAGCTGCCGAAGTTCTGCATAAAAATCCCCCTCACCCTTTTCCATGTTCTCCTGCGCTTCTTCATAGGCAAAACGCCTGTCAGAATGGATAACGGTTCTTCCTATCCAGAATTCCTTAACGTTTGCCTCGCTGTCCATTTCAAATACACAGGAAAAGGTAAGCTTGTCCTCATTTGGCCGGAGGGAACAAAGTCCGTTGCTGAGCCTTTCGGGCAGCATAGGAATGGTCCTGTCCACCAGATAAACCGAAGTCGCCCGGTTGTAGGCTTCTTTCTCAAGGAAAGTCTTGGGATTTACATAATGGGTCACGTCGGCAATATGTACCCCTATTTCCACATTACCGTTGTCCAGCATTCGGTATGAAAGGGCGTCATCAAAATCCTTGGCATCGGCCGGATCGATGGTAAAGGTGGGAATATCCCTGAAATCACGTCTTTCTTTGGTCTCTTTGGGAGTGATCTGATCGCTTATCGCTTCCGCTTCAGCTATTGCTTCTTCCGGATAGTCAAAAGGTAATCCGAATTCCGCCATAATGGAATGGATCTCCACCTCGTGGTCTCCGGCGGTCCCGAGTACACGCAATATCTTGCCTGTGGGGCTTTTGTCGTCATCCCTCCATTCGGTCAGTTTCACCACCACCTTTTGGTTGTGTTGGGCTCCCAACAGGTCCTGTTTTTTTACAAAAATGTCATGATGCATTTTTTTGAAGTCAGGCACCACAAAAGCGAAACGGGGTGATATTTCCACTCTTCCCACAAATTCATCCCTGCACCTTTCGGTTATTTCGAGGACCCTGCCTTCCCTCCTGCCGTGCCGGTCGCGTGTTGGAGAAACCATTACCCGCACCTTATCCCCGTCCAAGGCATGTTTCAAATCAGCTTCCTTAACCAATATATCGTCCTCAAGCTTTTCTTTATCCTCCGGAATGACAAAGGCAAACCTGGGGTTTACGTAATCTACCTCGCCGATTACAAATTCAGGTTCCGCACCTGAAGAAAACAGGTTTCTGGGACTTTTGGATACAGCGCCTGACCCCTGAAGCTTTTGGAGCGCTTCAGAGAGGAGTTTTTTGGAAGGGGCATCCCTTAAGCCCATCTTTTTAATGAGCTGTTTTTCCGAAAACTCTTCACCGAAGTTGTTTTCTAAAAATTGCAGCAGTTTTTGGTGCAGGCTTTTGCTGACATTCTTTTTATCTCCTTTGTGTTTACGCTCTTTTTTTCTTGCCATAAAAGTTTCTAAATATCCATAAAGATACTGATAATATCGCTGATTTTAAGAGGCAGGGGGATTATCTTACCCTGCTTCATCCAGATTGGTGATCTTAAAATCCATGTCTGCCGGTAACCCTTGATAGGCCAGGAAAACCCTCGCGGTTACCTCTACATCCCTTAAACAATATTTCCGGATTTCTTCCAGCCCATTATGGTGATAATAAGTTTCATTAACCTTGCTTCCGTCAATATCATCCTTTGAACTGGGGATGTCGAATACGGAGGCCAGAAGTTCCAGCCTCGTGTAATGCTTGTAATCACCGAACTTCCAGAGCTCCAGGGTGTCAAGGTGCCGTATCTCCCATGGTTTTCTGCCAGCCAGCTGCAAAACCTCCGGCAAGGGGATTCTGTTGATCAACATCCGTCTACAAATGTAAGGAATATCAAATTCCTTGCCGTTATGGGCACAGAGTATCCATTGCCTTTTTTCGAGCAGTTCCCGAAACTCCCAAAGGGTGTCATGTTCCGATTCAGCCGCAAAGGACTTGGTGCGGTATTCCAAACTCTCCTCCCCTTTCCGGTAGATGAAAAATCCCACTCCGATACATACAATTTTCCCAAACTCGGCATAGATACCTGCTCTTTCAAAATACAGGGATTGGGGGTCGGTGACCTCTTCAGGTTTGATTTGCAGGGATTTCTTTGCCCATTCCTCCTGCAACCGTGTGGGAAGTTCCTCCAGTTTTTCTGTTTGGGATGCCGTTTCTATATCCAAAAAAAGGACATCATTGAGGTATTCTAAAAAATCCGCCATAAGCTTTCATGCATGTAATACACCATATAGGTCAAGTTCGGGAATATAAGATAAGTTTTCCTCCCGCATACTGCCTTCTACAAAGATAAATTTTTTATCGAATATCTGATCCAAAATATAATAGCTGACCCAAAATTCATTGTTCAGACTGAACAATTGCGGATGGATAGGTTCTATTCTGGCCTTGCTTTCCGGAGCCAGTTCTTCTATCATGTGCCGCATGACGGAAGTTTTTTTAGGGATGCCGTCGATTTCACCGTAACCTCTTGAAGTGATCAGCAAAGTTTTGAGGGAAATCAGGTTTTTATTGATGATGTATACTCCCCAGGTTTCCTCTCCTTCAGCCGTCTCGTTGGCTATCGCCAGTTTCACTCCAGTAACGGGATGAAATTCTATATCCTTTCTCATTTTTTCAATAGTTGGGTTCTACCAATTCCATATCAAAAAGTCTGGTAAGATGTTGCTTTAATTTGGCCTTTACTTCTTTTTCATCCACCTGACCTCCCAATTCAAGATGCATAGAAGTTACCGCCTTATCAGTAATACCACACGGAACAATATGGCCAAAATAACGGATATCCGCATTGATGTTGAAGGCGAAACCGTGCATGGTAACCCACCTGCTTGATTTTACCCCCAAGGCACATATCTTCCGCGGGTTTTGCTGTTCCACATGATCGAGCCAAACCCCCGTAAGCCCTTCGATCCTTCCGGCCGCGATCCCATATTCTGCCAAAGTCAGAATCACCGCTTCCTCCAAATACCGAAGATAGAGATGGATGTCGGTAAAAAAATTGTCCAGATCCAGAATGGGGTACCCTACCAACTGACCAGGACCATGGTAAGTGATGTCTCCGCCCCTGTTGATATGGTAATAGGAAGCACCGCGCAATTTGAGGCCGGATTCGTTAAGAAGAAGGTTTTCTGTCTTTCCGCTTTTCCCCAGCGTATATACGTGGGGATGTTCCACAAAAAGCAGGTAATTGTCGGTCAACCTCTGTTGGGTCGGTGGCAGGCCTCGATTATTGATTTTAATATTTACTGTATCGGCAAACAACTTTTCCTGATAGTCCCAGGTTTCTTTATAATCTTTTTGGCCTAAATCCTGAAAAATTACTTTTTTATTTATATTTTGATTCACTGTTTTTGAGTTAGCTGCTTTGGTGGAACAAGCTTTTTTGGCTGGTAGTTCTTTTTTGTAATCAAGTAGGGCTTTTAAAGTAAATAAAGCAAGATTTTAAACCAAACTATTTTTTGTTTATTTGATGGCGAAACACAACGACATCGGTAAAATTTCCGAGATACTGGCCATGGAATGGCTGGTATCGAAAGGCTATGAATTTCTTGAGGCCAACTTCCGGTATAAACATGCTGAAATTGACCTGATCATGAAACACAAAGGCATCATGATCTTTGTAGAAGTAAAATTCAGAAGCGGGACCGGCTACGGTTATGCGGAAGAATTTGTGGATTATCGCAAAAGACAACTGATCATCAGGGCTGCGGACCATTATATCCATGCAAAGGATTGGCACAATGACATCCGGTTCGATATAGTGGGGGTATACAAGGACAAATGCGGGAATGTGGCCTATAAGCATTTCGAAGATGCTTTTTACTAAATATCATTTCTGTAGATCAGATTGCCTTCCTTGTCCCATTCCGCCCTGATATAAGGCCTGAAACCCTTGGTAAACGGTTCATCTTGGTATTTGATCTCCCGCTTTTTGACCGTCTTGTCACCATTGGTGGACCAATATTCCGTCCATAACCCTACTTTTTCGCCAAAATGGTACTCCCCTGACACGGCAACTTGTCCATCCTGGAAAAAGTGGAAAAAATTGCCTTCTTTGAGATCATATTCTATGGGGGTAAGCTTTTCTATTTTTCTGTCTCCCCTGTTGTAATAGGTCACCCTCGATTCTTTTGGCCAACCTTCTGAATAATGGGCTTTGTTGATCAAAATGTTTTTACCGTCATAAGTCATCCATCGCCCATGTTTTGCGCCATAGTAATACATGCCCGTTTCGACGACGTTATCTCCTATCCGCCTTTCATATGGCCCGTGAAGCAAATAACCTTTGGAAGAATGATAACCACTATTTTTGATGGCTTTGTTCTTGCTGTCATACCAGTATATATCCCTGATATAGGGGTCCGCCGGTTTGTCTTTCAAGACAAAATGAAATACCTGATACGTCACTTGCTCCCTGAAACTGTGACGGATGATGTTCTTTTTTGTCTTCTCCCCAAAAAAGATATTCTTTTTCTTCCTTTTTTTCTTTTTCTTCTTATCCTTCTTTTTCACCTCGTCCTCCGGGTCTGAAAAGAGGAGGATCGGTGTAGACGTGGGAAGCAGCCGGTTTTTCACTATACCTGAAGAATCAGGGTCTGACAGTTCAGTTTCCTGACCATATGTCCTGGCCCCTGTCCATAAAACAAGTAAAAACAAAACAATAACTTTTGTTTTCATGTGTTTATATATAATTGATTTTCAGAATTCACATAGCCTCTCCCGAACTTGATTCGGGAGAATCTCGCATGATTCCCCCCCCCGATAGCTATCGGGGCTATCGGGGCTATCGGGCCATCCCCTTGCCTGCGGGCCGTACTGCCCTTCGGCAGGCAGGTCTGTGTGGCGATCTCGTCATGCTCGATTTCATATTCTGACTAACGTATATACCTCATTTTTATTTTTGCGGGAATTTTAGCCGAACCCCTTGCTGCTAATGGCAATGGTTAATGCATACCATATCCATGATTAAAGGTGTTTCAAGCGGGTTGAACGCCTGATAGACTTCCCCCGATTTTAGCTCAACCATCCGGCGGTTACCGATGAATATTGTTGGTTCAAAACAGGGTAAAGATTTAGGATTCATAAGCTTTATCCTTAATTTTGCAAAATTAAAAAAATTAAAGGAATGCACCGTCCAAAATTAGTGTAAACTGAATATAACAGGCGCATTCCATAAAACACTGGTTGTATAATTGAAAAACAAATAAAACGGTACATGAATTCCATTCTATCTGATCGCATTAACAACATGGAGGAGTCGGCCACACTGGCTATGGCAAAAAAAGCCAGAGAACTCAAATCCCAAGGAGTAGATATCATCGGCCTGAGTCTGGGCGAACCTGATTTCAAAACCCCGAAACATATTCAAGAAGCAGCCAAAGATGCCATTGATGAAGGAAAGTACTTCTCATATCCGCCCGTAGCGGGCTACCAGGATTTGAGAGAAGCCATTGCCAAAAAGTTGAGGGACGAAAACCATATTGCTGAGGCAAAAGCTGAAAATATTGTTGTTTCGACAGGAGCAAAGCACTCCATCGCCAATATATTCATGTGTATCATCAATGAAGGAGATGAAGTGGTGATTTTTTCTCCTTATTGGGTGTCTTATTCTGAAATCATCAAATTGGCAGGCGGCGTGCCGGTGCTGATAGAAGGAAACCTGGAAAACAACTTCAAAGCTACTGCAGATCAATTAAGGAATGCCATCACGGATAAAACCAAGGCGGTGATCTATTCCTCTCCGTGTAATCCTTCCGGGTCTGTGTTCAGCAAAGAAGAACTGGAAGCCATTGCCGCCGTAATTAAAGAGAAAGAGGACATCATCGTCGTGGCTGATGAGATTTATGAACTGATCAATTTCACGGGCCAGCACGCGAGTATAGCCGCCTTTCCCGGGATGTTTGAGCGGACCATTACCGTCAATGGTTTTTCAAAAGGGTATGCCATGACCGGATGGCGTGTAGGATATATCTGCGCGCCCGTAGCCATTGCCAAAGCCTGTGAGAAAATCCAGGGGCAATTTACTTCCGGAGGAACGGGCATCGCCCAGCGCGCCGCATTAGCAGGTCTTACCGGTGATCAGACACCTTCGAAAGAGATGGCTGAGGCTTATCTAAGAAGAAGGGATCTGGTGCTGGAACTTTTGAGGGATATCCCTGGGATTAAAACCCATGTTCCTGAAGGCGCTTTTTACTTCTTCCCCGATGTCTCCGGTACTTTTGGTAAATCTTATGGAGACCAGAAAATTGGGAACGCGGACGATTTCTGCCTTTATATTTTGAACGAGGCCCATGTTTCCTTGGTGACAGGTGCCGCTTTTGGCGCTCCCGACTGTGTCAGGCTGTCTTACGCCGCTTCTGAGGAGGAGTTGAAAGAAGCGCTCAAAAGGATCAAAACCGCTGTAGAAAAACTGAAATAAATTGATTTCCCGCATTGACCTGGCATGTCAATGCGGGTTTTTTTAAAAGCTACCGCCCATGCAGGCAATTGTGGTAACACCCGTAAAAGATGCCCTTAAGGCAACCTTGCAAACCATCCGCGCGATTTATCAATCCGATACCGATTTTTCTTATATCGTTTTTAATGACAACAGCACAACCGAAACAAGGATTGCGCTGGAAGCGGAGAGCAAGAGGTTGGGCTATGAGCTGATCCATCTGGAGGACATCACCGAAACACCCTCCCCCAATTATAAAACCGTACTTCAAATAGCCCAACAAAGGGCGGTCGCTCAAAAACTGCCGTTGGTGATCATAGAGTCAGATGTCACCATACAAACAGATACTTTGAGACGCCTGCTTGAGTTTAACGGTGGCCAAGTCAATCCGGGGCTGGTCGGCGCCATAACGCATGATGAAAGAGGAGAAATTAATTTTCCGTACCTAAAATTCAAAGACCAACAAGGGGCGGCTATAAAAACCAACAGGAGCCTTAGTTTTTGTTGTACCCTGCTTTCTCTTGGATTTCTGGAGAAATACGATTTCAGGGGGCTGGACGTATCAAAAGACTGGTATGATACCCACATATCGCATAAAGCCACAGAATTGGGCTTTGATAATTTCATCCTTATGGAGGTACCGGTGATTCATCAGCCTCATGCCAGTAGACCATGGAAGATGCTTAAATACAAAAATCCCCTGCTGTATTATTTTAAGAAATGGTTTTTAGGCAAGGATAAGATATAAATATCAGCGATCGGGCTGTTTCGGAAGCAATCCAAGCGTCTTGAGGAACAGGTTGATTGGTTTTGACCAGGTTTTGCTTTTTCTGAGCGGTCCATGGAGATGTTCGTAGATAAAATCCCTGTGTTTTTTATTAATAAAGTCCACGGTCAGATCCCTTCCTCTTTTGGTGACACTTTTTCTTCTGGACTGCTTCCTTATCCGGTAGAAGAACCCGGTTATTGGCAGTCTGACTACTTTACCGCCATCCTTTAACATAGATATCCAAAATTCCCAATCTTCAAAACCCCATGTCATTTCTTCTGCATAGCCCCCACATTTTTGCCAATCAACCTTTCGATACATGGCAGAGACAAAGATCATGTTTTTCCTGGCCAGCAATGGCGGACTGTAGTCAGCTAATTTCCAATCTTCTTCCTTGTTACCGAATTTCCTGGCATGACAGTACACCACTTTCACTTTCGGATCCTTTTCCAGCACTTCCACTGCTTTTGCCACATAGTCTTTAGAAATGAGATCATCTGCATCAAGGGGAAGAATGTATTCGCCCGAGGCGAGACGGATGGCCCGGTTTCTGGCTACCGAAGGGCCGCTATTCGGTTGTTGGTGCACCACAATTTGCGGATGACTTTCGGCAAAGGAACTACCGATTTTCACTGATTCATCTGTGGACCCGTCATCTACAATGATCATTTCAATGGCCGGATAGGTTGATTGGAGGACAGACAAAATGGTTTCCGACAGGAATTCTTCCTGGTTGAAACATGGTGTAATGATGCTTACCAAAGGCAGTTGCTGCATGGGTCGTTATTCAAAAATTTCCCCGGTAAAATTAATTTTATTTTTGCTACGGATATATTTTTTTCGCCATTACTTGAAACACTTCATCAACGAGTTTGTATTCATATGAATATTTTAATAAAAAATTATTTTATGCTTATTCTATAAAAGTTAACGCCTTACATTATAAGAATATTTTCTTTGTATTACTAATTCGTTAATTGATTTAAATAATATTTTAAAGCAGTTTTCGAAATAGAATAATTTTATAAAATAATGGTTAATTATATAAAATTATTCTACATATTCTTTTTTGAAACAGAAATTAAAATTTTCAGTGAAATGGATAATATTTTATAATTTTTATTTTTGAAGAAATTTAGTTCATTTTTTTAAGCTATAGTAGGAAATAAAAGATTGGGATTATTTCACTAATTTATCGAAAGATACCGAGATAAATATTTTGTATATTTATCTTAAAAATGCTTACATTTGTTGCGGGTGATTAAGCAACTTTTTCTGCTTTATCTTTTTCTCATGAGTATAATGGAGGTTATTTCGAAATCATTTTTACTAACCTCCTTTTATTTCTCAGATACTTACTTAAACTTTCTTATGCCATATCGTATACTCGCACAGGGCTTTAGATTATACAGCATGTTTTTAAGGTTTTGTTTATGCATAGCATTATTTTTTTCTGCACAAATTATGGCAAGAGCACAGGGAAATTTGGACAGCACGGTCTATTATCAGGAATTTCCGGACCAATTAACCGGCAGGTATTACTTTTCCAGAAAATACACCGGAATGAGATTTCAGGACAAATCATCCGGGTTGAACCTGTTGTTTATGCCCAATTCAACCCTGAACATGGGGGTTGGTGCCACCTACAGCAATCTTACTTTGAATTTGGCGTATGGGTTTGGTTTCCTTAACCCGGACAGGGGTCGGGGAGAAACCAACTACCTGGACCTCCAGGCACATGTTTACCCCAAAAAATGGGTTATCGATTTTTTCGGACAGTTTTATCGGGGATATTACATCCATCAGGGTAAGCCGGAAGACCTCGATATGGCAGGAACCTACCTGAACCCTGATATGAGGGTCCGTAAAATAGGGACTTCTGTACAGTACCTTTTTAACCATGAAAAGTTTTCCTACAGAGCGGCTTTTTTACAAAACGAGTGGCAAAAAAAATCGGCAGGCTCCCTATTGGCAGGTTTTGAAATATATGGCGGTGAGGGAAAAGACGAAGAAGGGGGCTTTATCCCCTCCTCATCTTTGGTCGAGGGGCAAGCCAACGTAGAAAGCGTGCGTTTTTTTGAATTTGGTCCCAATCTGGGCTACGCCTATACCTTGGTGATCATGAAGCATTTTTTTATAACGGTCTCCGCGTCCTCCAATCTGTCCGTGGGCTTCTCTGAAGTGAGGGATGACAGTCAAAATACGCGGACACAATGGGGAGTGAGCCCCAATTATTTTTTGCGGGGCTTTGCCGGGTATAACTCAGACCGGTGGTCCGTCAATGCCAATTATGTCTATAATCAAGTGAATTTTCCGGATGCTTCCGGGTACCGAACCTCCATGATGACCGGCAATTACCGGTTGAATTTTGTCTACCGTTTCACCCCAGGATCCGGTCTCAAAAAATATTTGCGTCCTATCGACAACATTAAAAATAAATTAGGGCTGAGATAACCGCCACTTTTTGTCTCTTTCCTATCAACCTGAGCTTCTGATTATCCAAGGTTTTAAACAGTAGGAAGACCCGCGCGGGTGGAACTAGGGTACCCGGGGAGGGAAGACCCCGATGCCTGTGGGTGGGATTTTACAGGATTTTGACATTAGTTTTTGCGGGAACCAAGCAAAAACCATGACAAAATCCCCATAGGAATTGAAGATCATATGCAGTAACCTTAATCGAAACCAAGGTCATCATTTTCATTACCCATTACCTCAAAATAACGCTTGAAATAATCAGATAGAGGGATAGCATAAGCTACATTTTCTTATCAGAACATGGTTTTGTTAATATTTTTTCAACAGAATAGTAATTTACGCGATATACTGATTCGGTATCTTATAATGTTTTTATCCGAGTAAGCGAAATTTAAATTTTCCTTTAATAGTATGTTTTTAATAAACTAAAGTATATAAGATAGTTACGTTTAAACGATAAAAACAATCTTATGGGGCAATGTTTTACTTCAGTTAAAAAGTGTCTCCTCCTGGGTACGCTGGCTGTATTGCTGGCTACGTGCATTCCTGACGCCATGGCGCAGGCACGGAGGGTCACGGGAAAAGTTACTTCAAAAGAAGACGGGTTTGGGATACCCGGAGTCAATGTATTGATCAAAGGAACCCAAACGGGGACAGCTACCGATGCCTATGGGGATTTTTCCCTGGATGTTCCAGACAATGAGGCCGTGCTTATATTTTCTTATATAGGCTTTGAGTCCGTAGAAGAACAAGTAGGGGCCCGGTCAGTGATCAACCTGGAGATGATGCCTGATGAATCGGCTTTGGGAGAGGTGGTGGTTACGGCATTGGGTATCAAGCGAGAGGAAATCTCTCTTGGCTACTCCATTGAGCGGGTAGGTGGAGAGGAAATGACGCGGGTGGCCCAGGAAAGTTTCCTCAATGCCATGTCTGGAAAAGTAGCGGGGGCTACCATCAGTACGACCGGTGGCACGGGCTCATCGGTCAGCATGGTGATCAGGGGCGCCACTTCCTTGAGCTCAGACAATCAACCCCTATTTGTGGTAGACGGCGTGCCTATAGCCAACACGCTGAACAATGTGACCTCCATCGGCAATGATAACAGGGTCGACTATGGCAATGCCATCTCCGGACTTAATCCTGACGACATCGCCAGTGTGACGATCCTGAAAGGACCGAGTGCGGCGGCATTGTACGGTTCGCGGGCCGGGAACGGGGTGGTGCTGATCACCACCAAAAGCGGACAAGCGGACAGGATGACCGTGACCGTGACTTCCAATACCGTATTTGATGTTCCCTTCAAGTACTTAAAATGGCATTCCAAATTTGGATCCGGCCAGTTTTCGGCCATCCCGCCAGACATTAGCGGGACACCCCTTTCCAATCCCTTCGGCGCATTGGTGCAGGAAAATATCAATGCAGCCTTTGGCGCGGAGTTGGATAAGGGGTATCATGCGGTCCAATGGAATAGCCCATTGGATGAAAACGGCAGGCCAATTCCCACGGAGCTTGTTTCTTATCCCAACAACATTCAGAATTTTGTGCAGACGGGAATTACCACGTCAAACGGGTTTTCCGTTTCCAACAGTTCCAACATGATGAATTACAGGATTTCCTATTCCAATATGCAGAATAGAGGAATCATACCCAATTCTGATCTTTTCAGAAATACCTTGAATTTTAATTCCTCGGTGAAAATGAATGAAAAGCTCAGCTTGAGCACGAATGTGGATGTAAGCAGGAACAACTCTAACAACCGTCCTGCGGGTGAAAGGGGTGCTAACCCTTTGCAATGGGCCTACAACACCTCACCTCATGTCGATATTTTGGACATGAGGGATTATTGGCTCCCCGGTCAGGAAGGATTAGAGCAAAAAACCGTCGATGCGAACCAGCCGACGAGAGTTTACAATAACCCTTACTTTTTGGCTTATGAGGTAAACAACAGCTTCGTTAGGGACCGGATATTCGGCAACATCAAAGCGGATTGGCAAATCTCTCCCAGCTTTACTTTTTTTGCCCGGTATGCGTTAGACGCATATCATGAGTCGAGGGAAAGCAAAATAGGCAGAAGCTACAGCCTGGAACCCGAAGGCGCCTATGGCATTGTCAACCTGCATGGATTTGAAAGCAATGCGGATTTTTTGGCAAGCTACAGCAAGGACATCGGGGATCTTAGCCTGAATGTGTCCGGAGGCGGCAATATCCGTTATCAGAACGGAAAAAATATGCGGACCGCATCCAAACCCGGAGCAGGACTCATCACTCCAGGGGTATACACGGTTCAGAATATAGCGCCGGATAATATTGATTATTTCAATCACCGTTTTGAAAGAGGCATTCATAGTTTGTACGGCCTGGCAAATTTGGGTTTTAAAAACATGCTTTTTGTCGACCTGACAGCCAGAACAGACTGGGCCAGTACTTTGCCGGGAGCGGAGCCCTATTTTTATCCATCAGCGTCGGTCAGCTTACTGGTAGATCAGATGATCGACTTGCCTACCCAATTCAGCCTTGTAAAGCTAAGGGGAGGGTATGCTTCGGTGGGCAATGATGCTGAGCCTTACCAGTTGATCGCTGCACTTGCCAATGCGGGCGCATGGGGGAACGTGCCTAGGCTCACCCTTCCCGGCACCCTGTTGAATCCCACGCTTAAGCCGGAGATCGCTACTTCTTACGAAGGCGGGTTGGACCTGCATTTATTTAACAATAGAGTCCGTTTCAGTGGCACCTATTACATGATGCAGAACAGAAACCAAATCTTCAGTACGGGCATACCTCCTTCTACAGGTTATACCGCCAAGAACATCAACGCAGGTCTGTTGGAAAGCCGGGGCATTGAACTTACCCTGGGAGCAAATGTAGTGGAATCCAGAAACTGGCGGTGGAACATGAATTTTAACCTTACCAGGAACAGGACGAGAATTCTGGAATTGGCAGATGACCTGCCTTATTATACGCTGTGGACAGATGCCCGGGGCGGTGCGTGGACTTATGTGGGAGAAGAAATAGGCGATATTTATGATGCAGAGGTAGTGACTGTGAAAGATCCCGAATCTCCTTATTACGGGTTTCCCATCCTTGACCAAAATGGAAAATGGCAAGACATCGACGCGGTGAACAGCAGAAACAAGATCGGGAATTTCAATCCCAGGTTCATCATGGGCATGCAGACTTCCCTTTCTTATAAGAATTTCCATCTGAACATGACCTTTGACTGGCGGAATGGAGGCCAGTTTGTTTCGCAATCATACAGGTTTGGGGAGGAAAACGGCCGTTCCCAATTATTTTTGGACAAGTTGATTAATCCGGGAGAAATGGAAGGCAGGGAGCTGCGGGATTACTTGATCGCGAATAAGGACAATATGATCCTGATCAATGGCAACAATTTCCCGTTGGTAGGTGGTCCCACGCCTGAATATGGGGGGTATCCTTTCACTTATGGACCTTATACCCTGCCCTACGGCGGCGTGTTCATTCCGGGAGTTTATGCCACCGCATTTGACGCTGAAGGCAACCCTACCGAATTTGCTGAGAACCTCGGGGAAAATATCGGGCAGCCTGGCGGCACACTCACGCTTCCCTATGCAGGCAGCACGGCATGGAGTTTCGCCAGGGCCTTTCTGTATGATGCTTCATTCGTCAAACTGAGGGAGATTTCCTTGGGATATGATCTTCCCAGGCGATTTGCCAGCAGCTTAAAAATGCAAAACCTGAATTTTTCGGTCTACAGCAGAAATATAATCCTGTGGACGGCTGCCAAAATCAATGTAGATCCGGAGATGGCATTCCAGCCTCAGGCGGGTGTAGAGGCAGGTACCCAGTTTAAGCAAGGTATAGAACGGTGGAATGTAATGCCGTGGGTGATGCCGATAGGTTTTAAAGTGAATGCCACATTCTAACAACCAATGTTTTGGAAATAAAACAGGACAGAAAATGAAGACTATGAAAATATATTCACTGATACTAAGCCTTGTTACGGTGGGGATGTTCTCCTGTCAGGATGCCCTGATGGAAATGAATGTTAACCCAAACGAGGCCGATCCCGAAACCGCCAATCCCAATTTGGTGCTTTCAACGGTACTGACAGAAGCAGGAAAAACCATTGTGAACCTGGGCTATCAGGATATTGCCGGCGTGATGCAGCACACCCAAAAAGATGGATGGGCCGGTGGACATAACCTGTATGACTGGAACAGAAACAACAGCTGGGCAGGATACTATGCGATCTTAAGAAACAACCAATATGTTTACCAAAGGGCGGTTGAACTGGATCAGGAATTACATCAGGGCGTGACTTTGGTGATGAAGTCCCTGATGTTTGGTCTGATTGCGGATTTATGGGGTGATGCCCCTTACTCCCGGGCTTTGCAGGGAGCGGAAGGTACGCCCGAAGGTACCTTTCCGATATTTGATTCGCAGGAGGATATTTATCGTGGAGTAATAGAGGATCTGGAGCGCGCCAATCAATTGCTTTCCAGGCCCAAAACGGAATACAACAGCACGATAGAAGGCCCGGATGTCTATTATAACGGAGATCCTTCTAAATGGCGAAAAATGGCGAATTCCTTGAAACTGCGCTATTATATGCGGGTTTCCGCCAAGCTTCCAGATTTTGCGAAACAGGGGATTGAAACCATCTTGGCCAACCCTGAGCAATATCCCATCATAAACAGTCCAGGAGATGATGCCACCATGGGCTTTGCCGGTATAAGCAACGACACCAGCTGGCCTCAAAACACGCGCTATGACGCCAGCCAAAGCAATTATAGACGGATAAAAATGTGCGAAACCCTCGTAGAGGCCATGAGGGCAAAAAATGATCCCCGGCTGGGCGTGTGGGCCAACAGGGTGCAGATACCTTTGGTGGTGGACGGGGATTTGCCGCCTGGAACTGATCGGATCGAAAACAACAGAAGGTTGCTTTCACCGGACATTCTGGAAGAAAGAAATATCAATATCAATGACATCAGCCAGAATGAAGACTATGTAGGGATACCTCCGGGAATACCCGGACCCCAGGTATACAATATGAGTCCCGATGCCAACCAAGCCTCATTTAATCCCCATGTTTCCTGGGTAAATGACATTTATCGGGAAGCCAACGGCCCCTTGCTCAGGGCCAGGATCATTTCTGCTTCAGAGGTGAATTTTATACTTGCTGAAGCCGCACTAAACGGATGGTCCGTGGGCAACACCGCGGAGGCTTATTATAATGAAGCCATTAAGGCATCTTTCACTACTTGGGGATTGGCAGATCACTATCCTGCTTATATGCAAGAGGAGCTGGTAGTGTTTGACGGGACTTTAAGACAGCTCATAGAACAAAAATGGATCGCCTCTTGGACGGCGGCTGCTGAGGCATGGTTTGATTTCAGACGGACCGGCTATCCCGAGCTGAAAGCCGGGCCGTTTGCCATCCGATCGGTGCTTCCGGTGAGATATTATTACATGATAGACGAAAGAAACCTGAACGCAGCCAATACAGAAGCAGCTATGGCCCGTCTGGAGCAGACCAGCCATTCCGAAGTGGATGGTCAGAACAGCGCCTGGTCCAAGCCCTGGGTCATCCAGGGCACCGGAAAACCTTGGTAGGATAAATACAGGAAACAGGAAGGGCGGTAGAATGCTGCCCTTCCTGTTGCTTTTCACTAATTGTTGTCCCAAAACAGGAATATCCATGAAAAAGATTGTTGTCACGATTGTTTGTTTGTTGGTTTTTATAAACCCCGGATTACCGCAGGATTTAAAAGTAGGGGTGGCCTACCGGGTGATCACGCCTGAGCCCTTGCTGCCGGTTTCAGGTGGGGTAGGCATACCTAAGGAAAGTCTGGAAAAAAAGGGTGATTTGTTTGCCAGGGCCGCTGTATTTGAAGAAGGTGACGAAAGGGTAGCCATAGTGGTCGTGGATAACCTTGGCTGGCCGGCGGCGCTGGGAAACCGGTCCAGGCAACTCATCAAAGGTATCAAGCCCGAGAATGTGCTGATTGCCGCCACGCATACACACAGTGCGCCGGATGCCTATGCATTTACAGATGAAAAGGGAAACCACAAGGCGGATCTGGAATATCTCGACTGGTGTGTGAAGCAAATTGCTGATGCGGTAAACGAAGCATTGGGAAGTCTCCAGCCAGCGGCTTTGAAAGTGGCCATGGGGAAAACACAGGGGAAAATCGCCTATAATTACTATGCTCCAATGTTGTATGACCCCAGGTGTGGCGTGATCCAGGCAGTGTCGAAACAAGATACAACGAATACCATCCTGACCTTGGTGAATTATGCCATTCATCCGGAGGTAATCGGTTCATCCCGAGGTATTCTCAGCCCGGATTTGTGCGGACCACTATACAGCAGAATCGAGGAAAAGTCAGGTGGAATGGCCATGTTTGTCAACGGGGCTCTGGGAGGTATGGTGACCGCAGATAACCGCAGAGAGGAAGGTCAGGAAGCCAATGATTGGGCGGAATGCCAGCGTATTGGAAACCTGCTGGCAGATGAGGCACTCCGTATCGTCAAAGATGCACCGGTGTTGGAAAAAGCCAAAGTGTATGTCACATCAAAGACCATAGCGCTTCCTGTGGAATCTGAAATGATGAAATTCATCCTGACAAACTCTCCTCTTCAGCACGCCAGGTCCGGCACCGATTCGGTACCCACGCAGTTGAACCTGATTAATTTGGGACCTGCCCAGATGGTAACCATTCCCGGAGAAGCATTGCCCAATATCGGTTACTACTTGAAACGTAAAATGAAAACAGCGTACCCGTTTTTGCTGGGACTTTGCAATGACGCATTCGGCTACCTGCTTACCGAGATAGACTTTGACAGTTTTAAAAGATACGAATACATCACCAGAACCAGTTTGGGCGAAATGGCCGGAGAAGTTTATATAAAAGAGATTTTAACGCTTGTCGAAGAGAGTCCCCGGGCTAAATAATGGTTAACCGGCCAAAGATTCGGTTTGGCGGTGTGTCCGCCTTTGCTAAACTTTCATTAAACAAAAGACCGATGCTCAATTGATCAATTTTCTTTTCGAACTGGCATATTCGGATGGCTTCATCCCAAACTGTTTCAGGAAATTTCTCCCGAAGCTGGTTTGGGAATTGTAGCCGACAATACTGGCTATTTCATATATTTTGTAATTGTCCTCTGCCAGGAGCTCGGCTGCCTTTTTTAACCGCGCCAGATTGATCAATTCATTGGGCGTCATGTTTGAAATGGCCTTGATTTTCCTGTAAAGTGTGGGTCTGCTCATGTTCATGATGTCAGCCAAGTGCTCGACATTCAAATCCGTGTCCGCGATATTTTTGTAGATGGCATCATTCAGCTCTTCCAGAAAAGTCTCGTCGGCTTTGGAATAGGCTATGCTTTTGATATGGGCCAAAGGAGAGGTGGAGAAAAAGTCTTTGATTTTGTTTCTGTTGGTCAAGAGATTGGCTAACTGCACCCTGAGGTGTTCTATGGAAAACGGCTTTTCCATATAGGCGTCCGCCCCTGATTCCAGTCCTTCTATTTTTGCCTGCAGGTTATTTTTAGCGGTCAAAAGGATTACGGGAATATGGCTGAAATCTATCGTGGATTTGACCGTTTTACACAATTCTATCCCATTCAAATTGGGCATCATAATGTCGCAGACAATGAGTTGGATGATCTCTTCATTCAATATCTCTAAGGCGATTTTTCCATCACCCGCCTTAAAAATAAGGTATTCATCGCTTAATTCATTGGCAATGAACTCCAGCATTTCCACATTGTCCTCCACAATAAGTATGGGCGTTTTGGACCCTGAAAAGTTCTCCTCATGTTTAATATTGATGGCTTCCGCTTCCAGTTTATCAAACAATTTATACTCTTTATCCTGATGCAGGGGCAACTTCAGGACAAATGTATTAAGGTTGTCTTCCGGCAGTTTCAGTTCAAGGGTTCCGTTGTGCAACTCTGCCAAAGATCTTGACAAAGGCAGGCCTATTCCAGTTCCGGGTTTGTTTTCTGTCTTTGGGACCCGGAAAAAGGGGGTGAATATTTTTTCCCTGACCTCCGGCATCAGTAGGTGTCCGTCATTCTTTATTATGATTCTGAAATACTGGTCGGTGTCTTCCAGGGCTGGCAAGCATATCTCCACTTTATTGTCCCCATATTTCAGCGCGTTACTAAAAAGATTGCTTAGAATCTTGGTAAGGGCTTCACGGTCTACGTAGGCATAAATGGGATCACTTGGAAGCTGTAGCCGGAAATCAAAGCCATTTTGTTCAGCTGTTGGTTTAAACCTAAGGTAGGTTTCTCTAACCAAGGCTTTAATATCGGTATGGGTAAAGCTAAGGCTGAATCCTTTTGTTTCTGTTTTTCTGAAATCAAGTAACTGGTCAGCCAGTTCCAGGAGCCGGCTGGTGTTCTTATTCATGATGCCGAGATTGTAATGGATTTCAGGGATATCCTTAGTGATTTTGATCACTTTCTCAAGCGGTCCCTTTATAAGGGTCAGCGGCGTACGGATTTCGTGAGCGATGTTCGTGAAAAACTCGATTTTTGCTTCATAAAGCTCTTTTTCCTTTTCATTCTCCAGCAATTCGATTTGGCTTTTGTTTTTCTTTTCCAGTCTTCTGTGGTAGGAAAGCAAAAGGTAATAGAGCACCAAAATTATAACGGCGACATATAATAAATAAGCCTTTTGACTGGCCCAAATGGGCGGCAGAATCTCAATTTTCAATTCTCTCGGACTTTCGTTCCATACCCCGCTGCTATTGGGTGCTTTTACCTTAAAAATATATTCCCCGGGAGGCAGCTCGGTAAAAAACACTTTCCGGTTGGTTTTCAAAAAAGTCCAGTCCTTATCCAGCCCCTCCATTTTATAGGCATATTCGGTCATTTCAGGAGTGGCATAGCTAAGTGCGGCAAAGTCCAGACTAAAAGAGGATTGGTCATAGTTTAATGTGATTTTGTCGGTGGAGGTAATGGATTGCTCCAACGGGGAATCCTCTTTTCCCACAGGCAGTTCCTGGTTATGGACTTGGATGCCGGTTATATAGACCGGGGGAACATGATTGTTTTGGATAAATTCATTTTGATCAAACCTGATTAAACCTTTTACCGTGCCAAAGTACATTCTTCCATCCGCGTCCTTGAAGGAAGAACTGTAGTTCAATTGGTCGCTGAGCAACCCATGGGCTTTGGTATAAACATTAATTTCTTCTGTTATGGGATCAAAATGAACAAGCCCTTTAGAAGTACTTACCCACAGTTTCCGGTCATCATCCTCCAACATTCTGTAGGTTACATTGCTGGGAAAACCGTTATGGGTGGAATACCGGACAAAATGCTGCCGCTCCCGGTCATATTGATGCAAGCCATCATTGGTCATAAACCAAAGGTTATTGTTGCTGTCTTCATAAATGCCGTTGATGGCGTCACTGCTTAAACTGTTTTTGTCTCCCTTTCTGTTTCTAAAAGACCCTTTTTTGCTTGTTTTGGCGTCATAAAAATGAACCCCGTCCCTATAGGTCCCGCCCCAAAGCACCCCATGGGAATCTTCCAGGATGATGGTATAGTGAAAGGACTCCGGAAATGCAGGATGTAGATTAAAATCATCGGATTCATCTGAATATTCATAAAGCCCGGCTGAAGTCGCCAAATAAATCTGTTTGGAAGGAGTCTGTAAAATGGAATAAATAAAATCACTGTTCAGAGAAGTGGTACCGATCGAATAGTGCCGGATCACCTTCCCGGTGTTAATATCCATGATGTCAAGCCCCTTATGAAAGGTGCCCACCCAAAGTTCATCCCCATTGATCAACAGCCCATGAACATTATAATGTGAAATATCTCCTTTATTCCCTGACGGCCTGAAATTCTCAAACTTCTCTTCTTTGGGATTAAATTTATTCAATCCGGCATCTTCTGTTCCAATCCATAAGTTCCCGTACTTGTCCTGACAGATCTCCCGGACCGCATTTCCGCTTATAGAATTTTCACCTACTTTGGGAAAAAATTTTTCAAAAGCGGTGTACTGTTTCGGATAATAGTTGATCCCTCCAAAATAGGTCCCTGCCCAAATCCCGCCTTCCTCATCGATGGAAAGGGTATACACGGCATTATCTGTTATGGAATAGGGATCATTATAACTTTTTCGGAGGATATCGACAATGCCTTTTTTTTCATCATAAATGTAAATTCCTGATTCAGTGGCTATCCAATATTCACCATCCGTGTCTTTCACAAAATCCCTGACGAATAAGCCGGAACCGTCCATGTCATGGGACACAATATCTTTGTATTCTTTTTTTTCAGTGTCAAACAACTTTACGCCCTGACTTTGGGTGCCCACCAATATGGACTTCTGCCCTGCTGCATATATCTTTTCAATCCAGTTGGTGGATGTGGGCGGGGAATAGTCAAAGAGGTCATACCCCACAAATGAATCCTTATGGCGGTCATATAAATTAATTGTTCCGGAAGAGGAAGAAACCCACAATGCCCCGTCTTCGGTGGTGCATATCGAGGTAGCTTTAAAAAAATCGGCCTGCTCATACACTTTCATCAGGTTATTGCCTTGGTTATATTGACACAAAGTATGCCCGGCGATAAACCAAAGGTTTCCTGCATGATCCTTATTTACATTTCTCACATAGCTATCGGCAGTTTCTTCCAAAAGGCTGAATGTTTCACTCACCTCGTCGTAGGAAAATAGCCCTTTATCTGTTCCTACCCACAGCTTCCCTTCATTTTCACAGAGGCTCAGGATAAAATTGCTGCCTATACTGGTGGGGTCATCCGGTTCATTTCGAAAAATCTTAAAAGCATACCCGTCGAACCTGTTCAAACCGTCTTTGGTGCCGAACCAAAGAAACCCATGCTTATCCTGTAAAGTAGCCATGACAGAATTATGGGACAACCCCTTTTCCACCTGATAATGCTGAAAATAATAAGACTGCCCCTTCAGAATCAGACTCAGGAGCATGCATAACCCCAGTGATATGATGGCTTTGTTCCTCAAGATGCTACAGCTTTTACGCTAAATTAAGTTAAACATTCTACAAAACGTATCAAATTGTCTCCATTTTGTCTCATTCATCCTCCATTATGGTTAGTGGAAGATAACATTGAGACAAATTGAAGAGATTATGATAAGGAGAAATACGATCCCGGAATCTATTATAATTAAGTTTATCTAAGCGGAAGATGATAAACCTTTCCGGTTGGATCATTCGGGAATTTCTTCTTTTGCAGAGCGGAAGCAGGTATCGGAGAGCCGGATACTAAAACATAAACTTTGGCATAAACCGATAATATCAACACAAAATAACCAAAAAATACGACTGTATGAAAAAATTATTTATTTACTATTTAAGAAAGTTGAGCCTGATATTGGGTCTATCTTGCCTCTATTTCGCCGCATGGGCAGGTAATGGCAATGACCTGGATTCAGATGGCAAAGCAGACCATCCGTTGGCGATGGGGAAAACGGACGTAGATGCAAAAAATCAAATGGCGATCACCGTCACGGGAACAGTTGCTGATGAGGATGGGGTTGGCCTGCCCGGCGTCACGGTTCAGCTAAAAGGAACAAGCATCGGTGTAGTGACGGAAATTGATGGTACCTATCGTATAGACATACCCGATGGACAGGAAGGAGGCATCTTGGTCTTCTCTTTTGTGGGGTTTGATACGCAGGAAATCCCGATCAATAACCGGTCCGTGATCAACATCCAGCTTCAGGAAGACCTGCAGTCTCTGGACGAAGTAGTGGTGGTAGGTTACGGTACCCAGCAAAAAAAGGACCTCACCGGGGCGGTATCGGTGGTGAGATCGGATGAAATGCAAAAAAGGCAGGCCACTACCGTGGGCGAAGCTTTACAGGGCTTGACTACGGGGGTAAATGTGCGGGGCGGCGGCCAACCCGGATCAGAAGCCAATGTGCAAATACGCGGCCTGAACAATTTTAGTGGCGTCAACCCGCTCTATGTGATAGACGGGATGATCACCACCGGAAACCGGGATTTTAATCCCAATGATATAGAATCCATTCAGATATTAAAAGACGCTTCAGCAGCAGCCATTTATGGATCGAGGGCCGCAAACGGCGTCATCATCATCACCACCAAAAGCGGCAAGAAAGGGCCCATGAAGGTGGATTTTTCTGCCAGAAGCAGTTTACAGGTGATCCCGCGATATGATCTCGCCGGAACGGATGAGTTTGTCCGCCTTAACAACATGGCCTATGATAACGCGGGGCGCGAGCGACAAAACCTGGACACCTCCATCCATACCGACTGGCAGGACGCTGCATTTAGGACAGGAGAAATGCACGATTATAATCTAAGCTTCTCAGGCGGGAGTGACAATGGCAGCTACATGGTTTCTGGAAATTACTTTGGGAACAAAGGTTCCGTGGTCGGCACGGGTTTTAATCGTCTGAGCTTGCGGGTAAATACGCAGGGTTCGAAGGGAATTTTCAGCATCGGCGAGAACCTTGCCATCACCAGAGCCCATTCGGACGAAATGGCAGGCAACCCGATCAGGGATGTCACCCGCTTATTGCCTACTATTCCCGTATATGATGAAAACAACCCCGGTGGTTACGGTTACGGCAGCCCCAACAGGGGAAGCACTTTCGGATCTAATCCTGTAGCCATTGCTGACCTGGAAGACCGGCAAAATGAGAATATCCGGATACGAGGCAATCTTTGGGCAGAACTACAACCTATTCCTTCCTTAACTTACCGGACTAATTTGGGTCTGGACGCCAGCAGTGACAACTTCCGCTACCTGCGTAAAGAAGGGAACTGGACACAAAACCAGCCCTATGATCCTGCCATCTATAATGAAAACCGGGCCGGGTTTACCGATGTGCTGGTCGAAAATACCCTGGCATTTGAAGAATCATTTGGCCGGCATGATATCCGGGCCTTGGCGGGCCAAACTTATCAGCGTATCCAGTACTCCCAGATATGGGGAACCAAACGGAATATTCCCAGCAATGCCGCCGGGCAATACTATAACGTACTGGATCAGGGGGATGACCCACAGCTTGGCGGATACCGTCAGGAAGCCGTTTTGCTTTCCTATTTGGGAAGGATGGAGTATAGCTTTGCAGACAAATACCTTGTAAATGCCGTGATCAGGAGAGACGGGACTTCCAGGTTGGGCGTGGGCCAGCGGTGGGGTACTTTTCCATCCATCTCCGGTGCCTGGCGGATCAGCGAGGAGAATTTTTTCAATGTCCCCCACGTCAATGATTTTAAGTTGAGGGCCAGCTATGGAAAACTCGGGAGTAGTAATATAGGCTATTGGGATCATCTGAATTTGATCAATATTTTCCCGACCATCGTTATGGGTTCGGGGGGCGAAGAACAAATCCTGCCCGGCGCCACCCAGGTAAGGCTCGCCAATCAAAATCTGAGATGGGAAATTCTTACTCAGCAAAATTACGGCTTGGACGCAGGTCTGTTTGAAGATAAATTAACCCTTACCGCCGAGTATTTTATATCGGTAACGGATGATGTTTTGACCAATATGCCCATTCCCAGAACTACGGGTCAGGACGGTGCCGATCCTGTGGCCAATGCAGCCTCTTTAAAAAATTCGGGATTTGAGTTTACCGCAACTTTCAGAGAAGTAAAAAAAGACCTGAGCTACTATGTCACAGCCAATGTGACTACCCTTCGCAATGAGGTGAGGTCCTTAGGGTACGGCAGAAATGACATCTATACGGGAAATACCGTAACAGAAGTGGGCCAACCTATAGGGATGTGGTTTGTATTGGAAACTGACGGGCTATTTCAGAGCATGGAAGAAGTGAATAACCATACCAATTCACAGGGCGTGGTCATCCAACCCAATGCACAGCCAGGCGATATCCGGTTTGTGGACCACAATGACGATGGGCAGATCACCAACGAAGACAAACTGGTACTTGGCAACCCATGGCCGGACCTGGAACTCGGTTTGAATTTTGGGGCCACTTACAAAGGGTTTGATTTTACCATGCAATGGTTTGGTGCATTCGGCGCCACCGTTTACAATGGGTACAGAAGTCTGGTGGACCGCTTCGATGACAACAGCAACTACCGGAGTGGCATACAACCCTGGACTCCGGAAAATCCAAACACGGACTTCCCCCGGGTCGTTGCAGCGACCACACTCAATTCAAGGGGGGACACGGACCGCTGGCTGGAAGACGGCAGTTTCATGAGGCTGAAACTCATCAGTATAGGTTATTCTCTTCCGGCCCCATTGGTCAACAGATTGGGCTTCACCAATGCCCAAGTCACGTTGTCAGGCCAAAACCTGCTTACCTTCACCAAGTACCAAGGCTTGGATCCAGAGTTTGCCAACAACAATATTTTTCTCAGAGGCTTTGACAATTATGCTTTCCCCAATTTGAGGATGTACACCTTGGGCTTACAGTTAGGTTTTTAAGATGCTAACCGAAAAAACAATGAAAAATCTACTTAAAATACAGATACTATTGACAGTAATGCTGGTATCATCCTGCAGTGAGGATCTGCTGGATGTGCCTAATCCGAATACCCTGACCGCAGATGAGTTTTGGCAGTCCGAAGAGGATGCGAGACTTGGGGTTAATGCGATATATGCCATGTTTTATAAACCCGGATTATGGTCGAGGTGGATATACTTCAGGTTGGACCTTACTTCTGATGAAGGCTTTAGTACAAGCCCTTGGCTGGAACTTGGCGACTGGACCCGGTTTCAGTATATCAACTATAATTTTTGGGAAGGAAATGTCCAGACTTGGAGAGATACCTACAAAGCTGTCTGGAGATGCAATCAAGTACTGGCCAATGTTCCTG
Organism: Negadavirga shengliensis; assembly: GCF_042652345.1. Taxonomy (NCBI): domain Bacteria; kingdom Pseudomonadati; phylum Bacteroidota; class Cytophagia; order Cytophagales; family Cyclobacteriaceae; genus Negadavirga; species Negadavirga shengliensis. The sequence continues at coordinate 160,790 of NZ_JBHSJJ010000005.1, read as the reverse complement.
ATATTGAGTTTACCAACCCTGAAGAAAAAGAAAGGATTTTGGCTCAGGCCAAGTTCTTAAGGGCATTGCATTATTATTATGCGGCCATCATGTGGGAGAATATCCCCATTGTACTGGAGCCATCTTCTCCTGAGGATTTGCCCGAACAGCGACCATTGGAGGAACTTTGGGAACAGATAGAGCTTGATTTGACAGAAGCACTCGCTGTGCTTCCCGTTGAATGGGATGCCGCGAATGTGGGCAGACCGACAAAGGGGGCAGTAAATGCTTTCCTGGCCAGAACCTATATGCAGCAAAGAAAATGGCAGGACGCCAAGCAGGCATTGGATTACTTCTTTGTTGGAGAAGGTACGGGAAAATATAGGCTGGTGCAGAATTTCCAGGATAATTTTACCCACTACAATGAAAATAATTCCGAGTCAGTATTTGAGATACAGTTTTCTGATGTCAACAAAGGCGGTGATGGGGAAGGCCCAAATGCCACCATGAGCACCAACCGGCCCCAGTTTTTTGCGCCGAACGGCATCGGCTGGGCAGATGGCCAGGCGAGGCCATGGATAGTGGATGAATTCAAAAAAGAATTGACCACGGACGGAGAACTTGATCCACGCCTGAGGTATACCTTGTTTTATCCTGATTTGGAAGCAGATTTTGGTGACAATGTTTATGGTAGGTCCTGGAATTGGGGAAATAATATTTACTTCCGCAAATACGCCAGGGATTACTTTAGGGAGAATGAAGACTACTTTGCCCAAAACAATTTCAGAATGGTTCGCTATGCTGATATCCTGCTGATGTATGCAGAAGTCTTGAACGAACTCGGACAGACCGCCGAAGCGTACGCATATGTAGACGAAGTCCGGGCGAGGTCAAACATGCGGCCCCTTGCGGAAGCCTATCCACAGATAGGAAATGATCGCATGGCTTTCTTGGAGCGGTTAAAAACAGAGAGGACCCTGGAACTGTTCAGCGAAAGTGTTCGGTGGCCTGACCTAAAAAGGTGGGGTGATCTGGAATCCCAAGGGGGTGTGGATCAGATAGCAGTAAGAGACCCTGACTTTAACAACTATATTGTGGGAAGAAGCATCCGGCTTCCCATACCTCAAACTGAAGTGGAAAACAATCCTAATCTCAATCAAAATCCCGGATATTAAATTTAAATCCTGTAAAATCAACAAGTCTTATAGAGCCGGTTTGGAGAAACCGTTTCTATAAGACTTGCCTTTAGAAAACACCTATAATATCCATAGCATCATGACATATAAATCCTACATGGTTTTCTTTCTTAAATCTCTCTTGATCACGGCCGTTGCGATAGTACACACCGGCGTTAAGGGCCAAGCGCCTGAGCTTGGGAATAAATCAGCGGATACCCATTCTATATTCCTTGCCGATCCTGCCATATTCGCTTATGAGGGCGTTTATTACCTGTATGGCACCAGCGGGCATGACCCCGATCAGGGCTTTGAGGTATTTATTTCTGATGATCTGCAATCATGGAAATCCCCGGAGGAAGCCCAAAACGGTTATGCCCTCCGAAAAGAAGATGTTTTTGGGGATAAAGGTTTTTGGGCCCCCCAGGTGTTTTATTACCAGAAAAAATTTTACATGGCCTATACGGCCAATGAACAGATAGCCATCGCCATTGCAGACAGCCCGCTTGGACCTTTCAAACAGGAAGAGAAGATAGCCTTATCCGCACCTGTGAAGCAAATTGACCCTTATATCTTTATGGATGAGGATGGAAAAAAATATTTATACCATGTCCGGCTTACGGAGGGGAACAGGCTGTTTGTAGCGGAGATGGAAGATGACCTCTCGGCCATTATTCCGGAGACGCTCCGGGAATGCATCACTGCTGAAGAGGATTGGGAAAACACGCAAAATGTACCCTGGCCTGTAGCGGAGGGGCCCTCTGTGATTAAGCACAAAGGTCTTTATTATTTTGTATACTCTGCCAATGATTTTAGGAATCCCGATTACGCCGTGGGTTATGCGGTTGGTGAAACCCCTTACGGACCCTGGAAAAAACATCCTGATAATCCCATCCTCAGCCGAAAAGATGTTCTTCAGAACGGTTCAGGGCATGGGGATTTTTTTCAAGATGATAACGGAGAATATTATTACGTCTTCCATACCCATTATTCAGACGGGCAGGTCAGGCCCAGGCGAACCGCAGTGGTCAAAGCCAAATTCGAGGCGTCCGCTGCCGAAGACCTGCTGAAAATGGATAAAGAAAGTGTGGAATTTCTTCAGAAAATAGATTAACAACAAATATCAAATCAATACAACATGAACTTATTAAAAAGCGTTTTTTTTGCCGTACTTGTTTCTTTTGGGTTTCAGTACTGCTCATCACCGGCCAAACACGAAGAGCAAACCACCACAGAAAAACAGAGCGCGACCGAATTATGGTCCAAAGAAAAAGCCAACGAGTGGTATAAAAAGCAGGGCTGGCTCATTGGAAGCAACTATAATCCCCGAACGGCCATTAACCAGTTGGAAATGTGGCAGGCCAAGGATTTCGATGCCGCGACGATAGCTGAGGAGCTGGACTGGGCACAGGAACTGGGGATGAACACCATGCGCGTCTATCTGCATGACCTGCTGTGGGAACAGGATTCAACCGGCTTACTGGAAAGAATGGATGCTTTCCTCGATATCGCGGAAGAAAGAAACATCAAGCCCCTCTTTGTTTTTTTTGATTCCTGCTGGGATCCTTTCCCGAAGACAGGGGACCAAAGAGACCCCAAACCACATCTCCACAACTCCGGATGGGTACAAAGCCCAGGATACCATGCCTTAGAGGACACCACGCAATATCCCCGTCTGGAAAGGTATGTAAAAGGCGTGGTGAAAAATTTTGCCGACGATCCGCGGATCCTTGGCTGGGACATATGGAATGAACCGGACAATGACACCGGAACATCTTATAGCAAGGTGGACCTGCCCAATAAGGAAGTTTATGTTTTGCCTTTGTTACAAAGTGCCTTCGAATGGGCCAGGTCATCCAACCCTTCCCAGCCTCTGACCTCCGGTTTATGGGTGGGGGACTGGTCCAGCCATGAAGCTTTGACCGATCTTCAGAAAGTCCAGGTGGAGCAGTCAGACATCATTTCTTTTCACAGTTACGATGACCCTGATGAATTCGAAAAACGCATCAAATGGCTGCAGCGCTATGAGAGACCCCTCCTATGCACAGAATACATGGCCCGCCCCAATGGCAGTACTTTTCAGGGATTTTTACCTATTGCCAAAAAACACAACATAGGTATGTACAACTGGGGATTTGTAGATGGCAAAACCCAGACAAAATACCCTTGGGATAGCTGGCGGAAGCAATATACCGCCGAGCCGGAGCTTTGGTTTCATGAAATCCTCCACCCTGACGGCACACCCTACAAACAGGAAGAGGTGGACCTTATCAAATCAATGACCCAGGCCGGCGATTAGATGACGGGCATGTGGTTGCCCACTGCTTTGCCGGTGCTTTTCCCAAGACCATATTGGCAGCGGGCAATCCTTTTTTCCACCAAAATAACCATCACCTACCATGATAAAACGATATCATTGCGGAAACCTTGATTTGAAACAAGAAAACCTGATGAAATGGGATGCTTAGTAATTAATAACAACCGCCTTAAAAAGTTGCATTCCGCACTTATCCCCTTTTGGCTGATATTTTACTGTACGGATGCGTGGGCCCAGCAGTCGTCGCATATTGACAATCCTGTGTTGCCGGGGGTGGCCGATGCCGGGGTGATCAGGTATAATGGGGAATATTACCTTGGCGGGGTGTTTACCAAAGGCAGTTTTTACCACTCCAAAGACCTGGTCAACTGGGAAGGGCCGGTGCATGTCCTGAGCATGGACAATGAATGGACAGAGGGGCCCTCTGCCGGAGATGGTCAGATCCATGCCAATGACATCAACTATATCAACGGCAAATTCCATCAGTATTGGTCAGTAAATTATTGGGGCAAAGACCGGCATGTGGTACATATAGGCCATGCGGTGGCCTCCCAAATAACGGGGCCTTATGAAGAACCTGTAAAGGACCATTGGCTGGATAACCGGATTGATCCTGCACTCTTTAGGGATGATGATGGGAGTCTGTTCCTCTACATGGTAAAATTCACAGACGGGAATGCCATTTGGGCCAGGCCCATGCAGGATCCCTGGACTTTTTCAGGCGACCCCACCTATTTGTTTGCTTCCTTGCCGAACACCTGGGAGACGATGGACAACCGGGTTGCAGAAGGTCCCTGGGTTTTCAAACACCGGAACCAATATTACATGATGTACAATGCCAACCACACCTCGCCCAGATGGGGCAATTACATGTTGGGAGTGGCACAAGCGGATGGCCCCTTGGCATTCAACCATGCCAACAAATATTCCCATCCGGTGGTGAAATCCAATCAGGAAGACCTGGAAGATCTTTATGTGGATTTGTTGAAATATTCGGCGGATGACGAAGAAAATTTTCAGTTCACTACATCACCTCCCCTCAAGAACTGGAAAGACCCTGATTTTGATGACGCGGTATGGGAAACGGGTAAAATGGGTTTTGGCTCGGATAAAATCAAAAACTCTACGAGCCGGCAGGTGAAGACAGATTGGAAAGCAGAGAAAATATGGTTACGGAAGTCTTTCCATCTGCCCAAGGACGATGCCGGCAACCTCCTGCTCCGGATCCACCATGACGGCGCTACACGGGTTTTTCTCAACGGACAACTTGTTTATGAGAAGGACGGCGCAGATTACACCACCTGGAGTCTGGATGAAACAGCGAATGCCTTTTTAAAGGATGGAAAAAACATTCTGGCAATAGAAAGCGCAAAAGGACAAAGGACAGGCTTTTTGGATGTATCCCTCTTTGACATCGGGGACCAGCAGGGAGATGATATTCTTTATTCCCCCGGCCAACCGAATATTGTCAGGGGCCCGAATGGCTTTGAATGGTGGCTGGTGTACATGGCCAATAAAAACAGGGAAAGAAGGGGACAATACATCAATAGGGTTCATTTTCATGACAAAAAGCTCACGGTGGACGGTATAAGCAGCACCCATACCCCCGGTCTCCATCCGCCACCGGCCCGGCCTACCTTTTATGACTTGTTTGACACAGAAAATGAGGATTGGAGGAATAAATGGGAAATGACAACCGGGGACTGGCAACCTGAAAACGGGGAACTGGTACACCAAAGCAACAAACCTTCCGGGGCGTTGGTCCAAAGCCTCCCAGCCAGCAATTACCTGTTCGAGGCCAATATCAAAATGAGCGGGAATGGAACCGGAACCGCCGGCATTTTTGCCTGGTGGGAAGATGAAAACAACTGGCTCAAGGTGGAATTGGATCCGGACGAAAAATCTTGGGCTTACACACGTATGGAGGCCGGAGAATCCATCAAGGCCTCTTTTCCATTGGCAGAAAATTTCGCCTATCAGGCTTACCACAACCTGAGAATATTTAAAAACGGGGATTATTTCTCTGTACAGCTGGATGATTTGCCGGCCCCGGAAACCCCTGTCATTCCCATTGGCCGACCCTTGGGGAACGGCAGGCCTGGGCTGGTTTCGGAAAGGCCCGGAACTGCCTATGATGGCATCATTTATACCATGGGTTGGGATGAGTTTGATGAAAATATCGGCGGATGGGTAACAGCGGATGGCGACAACGCCGACTGGAGCATTTCAGAAACCGGGATCAGTCCAACCGACCCATCAGGGAAAAATGCTGTTTTCAAAGGAGATGTTTTGGAAGGATATGAATTCAGTTTGCAAATCACGGGCGAAGGTCAGGAAGGCAATGCCGGCATCTACCCCGTTTATTTGGATGAAGAGAATTACATTAAAGCTGTTTTTGATTATGAGCACCTGAAATTCCGTATCTCCGGAAAGGAAAACGGCCAAGCCATCGAACCCCGGGATCTTTCGGTTGAGGGGCAACAGAGTCACTATACAGATATCAAGTACACCGATTTTATAGAAAAGCATTTTAATTTTGATTCTCCGGTTTATCTGGACGGTCTCAGGTTAAGTAAAAAACCGCATTATAACCGGGAAATCCATATAGAAAACATGCACCAAAAAGTGAATATTTATTTTAAACAGGAAAACAAATGGTACCCGCTTGAAAATGCCCGGCAGTGTCTTTCGACCCATCCCGGTTTTGACGCCATCACCTTTGACCCTATATGGGCAGAGGGACTGAAATTTGTGAACAAAGAAGCCGAAGACCAAAATTTCTACATCAACAAAATCTGGATCAACCAATTGTTTCAGAAATCATACCATGTAAGGGTCCGCAGAACATCCGATAAACTCGTCTTCTGGGTTAACGGCAAAGAGATGGCACAGATCCCCCATCAATTTGCTGCTTCAAAAGTGGGGCTTATTACCGAAAACGGCATAGCAAACTTCAATGGAATTTCCCTCTATCACTTGGGCGAATGATTGAAAAAAAAAACAATTTTATGAAACCAAGCATGACGGAAACAACGCACAGTGGGATGATTATAATAGGCTTGGTTCCCCCGGATCAAGTCCGGGACAGGCTACCCCGACCTACGGTACGGGGCAAGTTATGACCATTAAAAAAACAAAATATAAACAGATGAAATCGAGCATGACGAAGTCGACACACAGTGGTATGCCCCGATAGCCCCGATAGCTATCGGGGGGGGAAAACATGCGAGATTCCATATGACAATTAAGGAACAATTATAAACATATGAAAACAGCATTTGATATTACTGGTTCAAAGAAAATGACGAGCATACCCACAGGGATTATGGCGATATTTTACCTCCTTTTCTGTATGTGCTTCACTGCAGGGCTGAATGGATGCTCTGATCCCAATACCCTCAATGAAAGCGAAGAAAAAACTTTTGTAAACCCGATAGCCGACGGAGCTGACCCATGGGTGATTGAAAAAGACGGCTACTACTATTATTGTGGATCTAAAGGAAATGGCATATATATATCCCGGTCCAAAAAACTTACCGAACACGGCGAAAGGATTACGGTATGGCAAACCCCGGATGAGGGATGGAACCAAAGCAATGTATGGGCACCGGAATTACATTATTTTAACGGACGATGGTATATTTACTATGCTGCCGGTGAAAAACCCGGGAGCCCCTTTATTTCCCAGCGGTCAGGCGTGTTGGAATCCACTTCGGAGGATCCCTTTGGCCCTTATGAGGACAAAGGAATGCTTTATACCGGGGATAATATAAAAGACCCCGCTTCGGTAAAATGGGCGATCGATCTCACACCGTTTGGATGGAACGGGAAGCTTTATGCCATTTGGTCGGGCTGGGAAGAAAACAGGGACACTGACAGAACGCCGCAGCACCTTTATATTGCCGCCATGAGCGACCCTAAAACCATTAGCAGCAACAGAGTGAAAATCTCTTCGCCAGAGGCTTCCTGGGAAACCGGTGGAGAATTGGATTTGAATGAAGGCCCACAAATATTAAAAAACCAGGATCAGGTCTTTATAATTTATTCTACCAGAGAATCCTGGCTAAAAGAATACCGGCTGGGACAGTTGGCTTTAAATGATCCGGGTGCCGATCCCATGCAGCCTGAGAGCTGGAAAAAATCCGGACCGGTATTCCAGGGCACCGATCAGGTTTATGGTGTGGGCCACTGCAGTTTTGCCAAGTCCCCGGATGGGAAAGAAGATTGGCTTCTCTACCACACCAAAAAATCCACGGAGCCAGGATGGGACCGCGATATCCGACTCCAGCCCTTTGGCTGGAAGCCGGATGGTTCTCCTGATTTCGGTACTCCCGTTCCTGCCGGAAAACCCCTCAAAGTGCCCTCCGGCGAAGAAAACTTGCCGGAAGAATCACAGGACCACGGATGATCAAAAAGAGGTTGAGGGTTTGAATTCTATAAAGCACGACATGACGGCAAGAAAGGCCAATCTGCCACTGATAGGGATGATGGTCCTTGGCTTGGTTGCTTGTCAGCAGGGAAGCCACAAGGAAAAAGACAAGGTAAGTGAGTCCACTACATTTACCAATCCTGTCTTTGACGAAGACTTCGCGGATCCTACGCCGGTAAAGGCCGGAGACGGTTATTATTACGTGTATGCAACCAATAGCCAGGTGGATGGCGAAACCATACACATCCAAGTGGCTAAATCAAGTGATCTGGTCAACTGGGAAAGAACCGGGGACGCGTTACCGGAAAAGCCAAACTGGGCAGATAAGGATTTCTGGGCACCCCATGTGCATTATGACCCTGGTGAGCAGCGGTATTACCTCTACTATTCCGGTGAATCCATTGACGGCCAGTATGGCAAATGCTTGGGCGTAGCTACTTCCAATAATCCGGCAGGCCCCTTTAGGGATAAAGGGGAACCGCTGTTGTGCGGTGATGGCTTCATCAACATAGACCCGATGAGCTTTGATGACCCCGTCACCGGAAAGAAATATTTGTACTGGGGGTCCGGATTTGAAGCCATCAAAGTACAGGAACTGTCGGATGACCGCTTAAGTTTTAAGGAGGGGAGTGAACCCATTGATTTGATAAACCCAATAGCGGATGAAAGCCCTGACAACTATCAAAGGCTGGTGGAAGGCGCTTGGGTGGTATACCGAAACGGCTACTATTATCTTTTTTATTCGGGAGACAACTGCTGCGGAGAGCAGGCCCATTATGCCGTTATGGTAGCGAGAGCGGAACACGCCACAGGACCTTTCCAGACCCTCGCCGAAGCAACCGGCAGCGAAAACAGTGTGATCATGGAACGGAGTGGCCGCTGGATTGCTCCGGGCCATAATTCCCTGATCAGGGATGATGCGGGACAGGATTGGATATTTTACCATGCCATAGATTCCCAAAAAGGAAGTGGAGGGAGAATGATGCTGATGGATAAAATCACCTATGAAGACGGCTGGCCGGTTATTGCCAATGGCATGCCTTCAGAAAAAAATATACCAGGACCCGTAATAGAATAAAGGATTTATTTTATTACCCGCGAAATGGTTATATTTATTTTCGAAATAACCTGTACTTATGAAAAAATACGCCCCATTAATCTCAGCACTTTTAGTTGTTTCAATTCACGCCTGTACCACCAGGGCCAGCCTGCCAGAGGATAAGGAACTTAATGTAATGGCTTATTATTATGCGGGATGGAAGCAGCACGATGTCGAAAAACTTCAGCTTGACAAGCTAACCCATATCATTTATTCGTTCACCGAGGTGATTGACAATGAAATGAAATTCAAAAACGACTCTTCCGCCCTCGTGCTGAAGAATCTTCTCGAACAGCGGGAACGTCATCCCCATCTGAAAGTGATGATTGCCTGCGGGGGCTGGGGTGGATCGGGAGGTTTTTCGGACATGGCCAGATCGGAAGAAAACCGCAGGAAATTTGTCGAAAGCGCGGTCCGGTTTTTAGAAGAATACCAATTGGATGGGCTTGATATCGACTGGGAGTATCCGGGCATGAAAGGCATCGGCAATCCTTTTATTCCGGAGGACAAGGAAAATTTTACCGCCCTGATGCGTGAGCTGAGGGAGGGAATGGATAAACTCAACGACAATCTGATTTTGACATTCGCCGTTGCGGGATGGGAAAGGTTTTTTGACCATGTGGAACTGGACAAAGTGATGCCATATGCCGATTATATGAATATCATGTCATACGATCTGGCCGGGGGAGGGGACAGTTACACCTCCCATCATACCAACCTGGGTTGGGTAAAGATGGAGGATATTGAGGGAACCCCGGCTGCGGACAAAATCAGGGAAAGGGGTGATCTGACCAAACCGTTTTCCGCAGAGAAGATCATTGCCTATTGCATGGATAAGGGGATTAAAGCCGAGCAGATCGTTATTGGAGCGGCTTTTTATGGCAAGGGCTGGATAGGTGTCCCTCCCGACAACAACGGCTTGTACCAGCTCAACAAAGGACAGTGGACAGGAATGGGAAGTTATGCAAATCTCAGGCAGAATTTTGAGGATAAAGGCGGATTTGTCAGGTACTGGGATCCGGTAGCCAAAGCCCCTTATTTGTATAATCCTTCCGACAGCATCTTTATTTCCTATGAAGACACGGTTTCGATCCGGCTCAAAACCGATTTTGCCCTCAAAAATGGCCTTGGAGGCATCATGTTTTGGCAGCTAAGGGGCGACACCGATAAAAAAGGCCTTTTGGATGCAATCTACGCGGAGAAAATGAGGGTAATGTCGGGAAAATAGCTGGTCACGGGCTATGCACCTTTTGTTCACTCCGGTGCGGAGAAAATAAAAAAAACCCTTCAAGCTTTTACGCCTGAAGGGCTGTCTCTGTCGGGGTGGCGGGACGACCACCCTATCCTGTAAATCTCTTTTTATCAACTACTTAACAAAACAAGTTCCAAGTAGTTCACCGTTCAGTTCTCATTTTTTTTGAACTGGTTTGAGTGCCGATGAACTTGATAACTTCTTAGACAAATATACGAAAAACACTTATTAAACTGGCATCAAAAATGAACAAATACTCCGTTTCATCCAGAGGAATCAATCACTAATTTGATATCAAAACTGAGTTCTTAGCAGCCATTATAAATATGTTTCTTGATCTCTATTCCTTTCACGTTTTATTTGTTCATCAATATTATCCAAGTTTCCCATAACCCACTCTGAAACTAATTGAATTTCATGATTTTTTATACTTAAAAATAATTCCTTCTGAGCCTCTAGTAGTGGAACCAGTGATCCGGTCCATGAAAATGTTCCCATATTTGAATTTAGGCTTATTAGCACCTCTTTTATATGTCCAAAGTCATCAATAAGTCTTTTAGCGTAAGGATGCCATTCGGTATACTGGTTATTATTTTCAGCATATATTGGAACCAACTCTGCAAGCCTTGCAGGGGCTAATGGCTTTTTAGTACTACACCAATTAAATATCTTTTCTATATCGCCATCGAACAATATACCTACACTTCTCCTGCCGACACCTCCAATACGGGATCCCAGTATACTTTTCAATCCATAAAATTTAACGAAATCATCTTCAATATAAAGTAGTGCATTTGATAAATCAGTCCACACTGATTGGAAATGAATTTTCATAAGTACTTCATAGATTCTTTGGAAATCACTATCTGATGAGAATACCATGTTATCCCTTGAAAATGAATCAATGATTAATTTGTTTATAAAAACAGCAAACTCTGTTTCATCTTTATGGTTTAGTATATCACATATAGTTTGTGACCACCTGTATCCATCAAGCTGGTGTTTTGCTTCTTTGTTGATTCCAATAGTATAAATACATTCTTTAAAAATCGGGATCAATTTATTTTTAATTTCTTCATTATGAAAGCCAAGACTAAAAAACATATCAAATACTAATTCGTATCCCTCTTTCCCGTAAGAAAAAAGTTTTTTGCTAAATTTTTCCAATTCCGAATAGTCAAACTGACTAAGTGAATTGGCATGTGTGAAATATTGAAATCCTGATAACTCACATTTTCCTTTATCTATCAATTCAAATAGCAATTCAAAATATTTCCATCCTTCAGGGTCAGAAGCCAAAAAAGAAAACAAGAGATAATTTAAATCTTCATCCTCTTTCAAGGTATGATAAAACTGACTCTTTTCCTCATCATTTAATTGAGTTGCAAAACCTATAAATGCCGTAATGTTTCTATCTTTAATATTGATTTCTTTTATTACGCTTACCGAATCTTCCAGAAAGCTCATTACTTTTAATTTATCTCCTTCAATCAACTCATAGACCCTCCGCCCAAAATAAAAAGAGAATATCACTTGTCGTGAGAATATTATGGGTAAATTCTCTTCCCATGACAATTCTTGACTAATGAATTCGTCTGCAAGATTAATAACAGCATCTTTGATGCCTTCACTTGAATAATCCTCAGTTTCTAAATAGTACGAATTTGAAATATTGACATACTTTGACTGAAAATCTTTTTTAGTCATTTTGTCAATCAGTAATTCAATTTGTCCGAGTTCCTCGACATTTAGATTTGTTTTTTCATATTTAAATGCTTCTTTTAAGCCTTTTAATCCCTCATCCCAGTCATAGTTCTTGATTTCTGCAACTTCAACTATATACTTTAAAATAATTCTCGCAAATCCTGCATTGGAAATGGAGCGAATACTGTTAGCGATTATGTCACATACCTCGTCTTTGAAGTGTTCTTTAGACTTAATTATAGAAACAAGTTTGAGCAGGATCCTATTCCAATATGTGCTTACTTCTTCCCATGATGGTTGATAATCTAATAATTTCATGGTACCCTGTTGCTCAGCTCCTCCGGTTCTTGAGAAATGACCATAACTCAAACCGGATGCCATTGCTTTGATTGCCAATTCATAATACTTGGGTTCGTTTTTGTCCAACCCCCACTCTATGATTGCCCATCTTTCATCTAAATTTGCTTCAGTCCCCGGGAGCAATATTTTGAATAACTGTATAAATTGTCCAGTAGCGTTATTTGCCCATGTTTCATTTTCAGCGACTGCAAATGAAAACAGGGTTTTAGCACCCGCTAAAAAGGTTCTTCTATCAAAACACAATTTTTCAAGCACCCATACGATGTTACGTCTACCTTCATCAATTTTATACAATTCTTCAGGTGGTAAAGAAAAAATTCTTGTGAAATTTTTAGCCACAGCAATTGGATTCACTTCAACAAATGAGCGGAAGAAGCGTGAACCCAATTCGGTATTTAAAACTTCCGCATTATCGAAAGGGCCATTAGGCCCCGCTATTTTCTCAATTATTTCTTTGGCTTTTTCATTATATCCTAAATATTTCATTTGTTCTGCCATTGCTTCAGAAAGATTTTTTCTATCAGGATTATCAAGTTCAGAGATACTATTGATAACCTGCACCAATCTTTCTGGGGTACATGGTTCTAGCCATTCTTGAGCTAAGTACATTGCCAAAGGGAAAGGTCTCATCCCAATAAGCCTCCCTTTTCTTTCAAAAATTTCTCGCTTTAAATAATGACTACATACTTCATAAAACTTATTAACAACAATCTGATCACCAATCTCTAAACTTGTTATATTATTGTTTTTTGCAATAAACTCAAGTTGGCTTTTTAGTTCGTCTTCATATCCGAAATAGTTGAAAATCGAACATGATCGAAGAATAGTTCTCCAAGTCTCTTCCTCTCCTTTTTTTCCAAGTAACTTATCTAACAAATCTTTATCATCTAACCGTCCGACATACTTTTCTCCCTCTTTCATGCTTTCACTAATTAGGACGGCCATTAAAGGAATCCCTTGTGAAAACTCTTTTATTTTGGAAATAGTATCTTCACCTAATATTGCTAAGTCCTCTTGTAGGATATCATTAACAACTGAGGATAAATCTTCCTTCTTGAAGAGAATATAACTTACCCCGTTAATCCTATCCAATTCAAATTCTTCAGGGTTTGAATCTATTGTAATCAGAGAAAGTGAGTTGTTATCATTGTTTATTAAAGGTAGGAGTCGACGATGCAGTGATTTTGAACAATTATCAATAATGATGACTTTATCCTCTTTATCCTCGGACAGTTTTGAAAGTATTGAGTGATAATTAACTCCCTCATTTACATTACAATCTATATATAAAACTTTGTTTTTCATCGGCACACCATCCACATTTTGTTCTTCTGTCTCTCTGAATGCTTCAAGTACGATTCGAGTTTTACCTAAGCCAGAAAGGCCAAGTAGTCTAATGCTCTTAGTATGTTCATTTATGCCTGATTTAATTTGAGATATAGTATCAACGATTTTATCATTGGTACAAAACGCTTTGGAGGGAGCATTGTAATCTAGCCAACCATTCCATGTTATGAAGGGCAAATACTTTTCTTTCTGATGTCTTAGAACGTGCAGAACAACTTCCTCTACTGCGCTGCAAAATGTGTTAATAAGTTGGTTTTTAACCTTCTCAATATCTTTTGTTCGCTTTGAATAACTGTACTCTATTGGAAAACGGAGATGGCGTAAATCAAAAGGAATATTCTCAGGATTATTATTTGGAGAGCCATAGATATTATTCAAAACACCAATGATCCTTTCATTTCCTAGCGCATTTTTTGCTACACCATGCTCATTGAGTACGTTATTGTTCTGAAAAGGCTTAAATGGATCTCCCATCCACTTTCTAATACCTTTTTTCCAATTAGGAATATGGTTTACTACAGAAAGATCTGCAACAAAAATATCACAGTTTGGTATTCTCAGGTCAGTTATTGTTGAAGCAACTGAAGGAGATCCTGGTTCATCCCGAACTCCCTCAAGTACTTTAAAATTGATACCTTTATAATCTGGTTTTCTATTAAGTTTTTTTGTTGCTTTCTCAAGGCAATTAAGAATAAAATTTTTATTGTACTTCGTTTTTGTTGAAGTTTGCCATGAGTAAAATATTTTTATTTCCATTTTAAAGATATTTATCGTTCAATTTTGACTAGATGTGAAAGTGTAAGTCTCCCATATTTGAATATGCAAAAGACAAATGTAGTATCCATGATCCAATCTAGTTTTTTTATTCGACCAAAAAAAGGGCTATAATAGCCCTTCATCTCTAAAGGAGAAATACCCTTCGCTGGTAACGATCAGGTGGTCTAAAAGTTGAATTTTAAGAATCTCACCTGCTTTTTTTAATTCACGGGTAAGAGTCTTGTCCTGTTCACTTGCCTTAAGTACTCCCGAAGGATGGTTATGGGCTACAATGATGGCGCACGCATTGGCCTTGAGGGCTCCCGCATAGACAACTCTGATATCCACATACGTTCCTGCAATCCCACCGGTAGAAATATCAACAATCCCAATGACATGATTCCCCCGGTTGAGATACATCACTTTGAACTGTTCCACAAATTCAATTTTATCACTATTCCAATTTTCCAAAAGGATAGTGTTTGCATCTTTTGATGAAGCGATTTTGGGTCGTTCAGATGCTTTTACATTGGTTTTGTATACCAATTCTATTTCAGCAACATTTGAGACAATAAGGTTTTTTGAAGTTTCCATAACAATTCGTTTTAAAGATTAGAAATTAATTATGGTACCTCCTCTGGCTTAGGGGAATAGAGCCCAAAAGGAAACGGAATAAGTCCCGGAGGGTGGACAGGCTGAGGAACGAGGCATGGCCATTATGCCGTAGTCTTTTGGAGCGCTCAGCACCCCTAAGCCGATATTTGTACTGGAATTAATGAGAAGAAAAAGAAAAGGTCATTTTGTAGGAATCAGGAACTTGAGACCATCTTAAAACTAAATGTTGCAGATTGTATCTTCAGGTTAGGTAAAGTTGAAAAGCAGGTCTACCGCTTGTTTGAATTTTGGATTTTTGCTTTTTCGTTCTGCATATTTTACCGTGCAATCGACCGAAAAAAATGCCCTGTATCCTTCAAACAGGTGTATGGAGAACAGCTCGCTTTCGCTTGCCAGTCTGTCTCCAAACTGTAGGATTGCCTGTTCTATGGATTTTGACTTATGCCTCCAAAAGGCGAAGGTAAACACGGGGTGATCCCAGCTTTCACTGATCTCTTGCTCCTGTTCTTTGAAGATTTGGCATGTATCATTTATAAAGGTTAAAAGGCCTGGTATTTCGTTTGGAAACAGCTTGTGAAGCAGTTTGGCCTTATCCACGTTTGTCATATTTTCAATTGATTTCATATTCGTTTGTTTTAAAGCCAAAGGGGGATTTCTCCCCCTTTGGCTGTTGGGTTAGTTCATGTGAAATACATCTGAGCCTGATTTGGCAAACCCGTTGCAAAGCCTGAAGGCCTCTTGGGTACGCAGTTTTGCCGTTCCTTCCATGATGGAAACAAACTTTGCTTCCCCGTCTTTGAAGTTGGCCACGTTCTGGAAATACCCACTTACAGCGTTAAAGGCTCCAAACAAGGTTCCTTTGGTTGTATCCAACTGTTGGGTATCATCTGCCATAGCGTATTCAAAAGCGCTTTCACAGGTATTTTTGAAACGGGTGGACAATTCGTCCCATTTTCCCTTTTCCAGTTTTTGCAAGACTTCTTTGGAAGGTACCAATGCCATTTGGATGAGCTTCTTTACTTCGTAGTCTGTGATGCGAACTTTTGCCCAATGATTAAAAATCGCATCCATGCCATTGGCGAATTGGT
Organism: Negadavirga shengliensis; assembly: GCF_042652345.1. Lineage (NCBI taxonomy): Bacteria > Pseudomonadati > Bacteroidota > Cytophagia > Cytophagales > Cyclobacteriaceae > Negadavirga > Negadavirga shengliensis. The sequence goes on along the minus strand of NZ_JBHSJJ010000005.1, from coordinate 144,669 downwards.
TGGATATACCCATCAGTTTGTGAGCCTGCTCCAGTCGCTCCTTTGCCGTGGCGGTATGACGGATTTTCACGCAATTCTGCATGTTTTTTAATGCAGCATTGAGGGTGTTGTTGCATACCACACGAATAGGCGTAAAACAAGCTTTGATGCTGCCAAATCCGTCGTGGGAGGCGGTTAGCAAAAGGTACTTCTCGATCAGGTCATCATTGCCGACCCTAATATAACCGGGAAGTTTGGCGGTGATAAATACCCTTTCGCCCTTCCCCAAAGCACCTGCGGTTTCGTAATGGATTCCCTCACCACCACCAACAATGGCATCAAAAAAGGAGAAGATATCCCAGTTTTGTACGACCTCGTACCCTCTCCCTACCACTCCCAACACCTGCTCTGTGTCGGTACGTACCGTGGCATAATACCCCGGAACCTCCAGTTCGGGAATTTTGATGGTAATGTCTTCATCTGCAATTTGGTTTTCGTTGTCATAGGTGAACAAGTGTCTTTTTTCGACTTCATAGTCCAGTCCTGCAAACCGGATGGCATCCGCACTTGTGGGGCAATCTTTTACAATTCGTCCCAACCCGTGCCACGCCCTTTCACGGACACTAAAGAAACTGTGTTTTCCGGTTTTGCTGTTGAAATTGATGTTATGTGACATAAGCAAACAGGATTTTCGCTTGTATGCCGCAGACCTGATACTGCGGTTTTTGTTAATAAAAAATTAAAAAACTGCTACACGGCTTCGCCTTCTGCTAACCGTTAAGCAGCCAAAATGCGGTGCGGTGGGAAAGCGGGCAAGGCTGCCAGAGAAAATACTACCCCGTAAGGGTGTGGAGATTTTCTCTGGCACCCACAGGGCTTGGCCTTGCCGCAGGCGGTGGGGGCATACCTTTGCTGCAACGGTTGGCAGTAGGCTCAAAAAAAGTTGTTTTTACAGTTCTTTCCATTTGCATATCTATAACTGACACCGTTAAGGATTGCAGTGGAAATCCTTCGTGAGAAGATTGGAACGGAAAGCCTGACCTGCCGAGGCAGGTAACGGCCAAAAAAAAAGCCCCAGAAGGGACTTTTTGTTGATTAATAAAATGAAAAGAGGATTATATGCTCTGCCCTTTTTTCGAGGACTTTTTCTTTTTCACGGATGGTTTGTTCCATATTTTTCCGGGAACTTTCTTGCTTTCTTTCTCGGTTTGGGATTTCGCTTGATTGGACTGATCCTTTTTCTTTATTCCTTCAAACAGCGCATCCGCAATATCCTCATCCCTTTGGGTATGATAAAGCAAGGGGTTTAGGTCAGGATCCATCCGGTTCTCTTCCTCCCAGTAATGTTCAAACTGATTTTCCATTAATCAAAGGTTTAAGAATCATTATTGACAATCAATCAGGACTATATGCCTACCCCTTTCTTCTTTGAAGGCTTCTTTTTGACAGAAGACCGTTGGTTAACCTTCGGGGCAGTCTTTTTTTTTGAGCCCTCATCGTTTTTCTTTTCCTGCTTTGCAGGTTCCTGCTTCTGTCCTGTTGACTGCTTTGTCCCCGGATGTTCCATTTTGACTTTCAGGTCGTCTTTGGAAATTCTCTTGCCTGCCTGGTCATAGAAGTTCAGGGTTTTATATTGTGGATTCGCCTCCACATAAATCCTTTCCTTTTTCCCATCCATCTCCATGGCCACACCATGTCTGTTGCCTTTTTGAAGGGATTTTTCCAGCCACTCACCTTGCCTTTCGTCAAGCTTGACAGGAAGCTGTCCGATCAGGTCTTTTAGGTTGTAACCATAATTTTCATGGTACTGATTGACGGTGTAGTTATTATTCTTGTCCTTTTCCTTCAGGTCGAGTTGGAGCCATGCCTGATAGGAATGCCCCTCTTTATTGAACAAGGTTTTGTTGACCGCCCGCCCTTGCAGGAGGTTGAATGCTTCCTTAGCGGAAATATTCTGGTTTTGGTAAAACGTGTGGTTTACGGCAGCCCCGTTTTCCATTGTGGGATTCAACGTCACATCCGTTTTGTTGAAGAAGTACATTTCGGACGTATCGGACTTGTTGAAATGAAGGTTGAAATCCACTTTGCTGCCTTCAATTTCCATTGTCCGCTGCAACTGGAATTCTTTAAGCCCCTTTTCTATCTGCTTTTCCATTTCCTGTATTAGTTCGGGGTCAAAGCCTGAATATTTGAGCTTGTCTTTGAGAAATTCGAGATTCTTTTGTTCCATGATTATTGGGATTTTGATTGATACTCACTTACGGGCAAGGCTTTTAACAGGTGCTTGCCTTTGACGGACAGGGTCAGGTTCCTGTCCCCGTTCCGTTCAAATACCTGCATTATGAATCTTTTGCTGTCTGCAATGGTGAACTTTTCGAATGCAAGGACGATGGTATTGTTGTCCTTACCGGATACACCTTTTGTAAGTCCGGGATAACCGAATACCGGCACCATCTCCAATTCCCTTACCGCTGTTCTTTTGGTTTGTTTTGCATCCCGAATAAAGAAGCGCCACTGTTCGGTATTGAAGTCTATGCCTGAACTGTTGGAAATGAAAAGCTGAAAAAACATAACATCTTCGTGGATATATATCCCCTGAAGGGTGAGCTTCATGCGGCTGTTTTTGTCCCGTTTTCTCATGAAAGGGTTTTTTTCAGCTACTTTTTCAGCCATCTGCTCAACCTGCGCTTCGTTGAGAGAGATTTGGTCAAACAACATGGCTGTGGTCTCATGATGGTTCTGCAAGCCCATATCAATAACAGGGTTTGGAATCTGGTCACTGTAATTGACGGTAAAGTGATAAAGCTTACCATCAGCGGTGATCACGTTGAGGTTGCTTTCAGAGAAACCCTTTGCCGCCGCTTTTACCTTCAGCACATTTTGGGCTTTTTCGTCTTTTTGTGCCAGTATGTGACGACTTCCCCTGTCGGCACTTTGCACCGGGGAAGGGAAAATCAATACCGTTGTCTTTTCCCATCCTATGTTGAGTTGGTATGGCGTTATCAGTGCCTGATGAAAAAAAGACTGGCTTTGTGCTGATAAGGATAATGCGGATACAAGAGCTATCAGCAGTACGGAGAGAATGGTTTTTTTATTCATGGTCTTTTGATTAAGAGTTTTGGAGATTATTAATAGCGTTGGTTTTGGTCAACGAGAAGGACTGGATGGGTATCTTTTACCGTTACCCTTATAAGTTTGGCTTTTTTGCTGAAAAGCCCTTTGGCAGCCTCAATGCCTGCATTGGCGGCCTGAGCTTCGAGTGAAGGGTTGAAAGCCATAAACTGCGCTCCCTGTATGGCACTGGCGGTACCTTCCTTCACCGATTCTCGGGTAATCGCTCCCGGAATTCTTACCCCGGGTATGGCATCCAGATCGTAGACTGAAAGGCTTACCGGGAAGATTACCTCTCCGTGGCGTATGCCTTCAACCTCGACCTCCAACCTTTCCCCCTGAATGCCGCATGTGCCGAACACAAAGCTGCCGGAGGGTATCCGGGTTCCGTTGATATACACATCCCTAGTCAGGCGCATCTTTATCGTGGCGCCTGCTGTAAGTGTCTGCTCTCCGTGGATGACAGCAGGAACCGCAAAAATGTTATTCTCATCGGGGGTGGGTTCGTCTTCAAGACTATAAAAACCATTGGTCTGTGTTTTTTGGGTAAAAAGAGGGACTAATCCGTCCTCTTCCTTTTCATAATCGATGGTTTCCCGGCTTTTTTTGGGAATGCCTTGTGACTGCTTTGGTTTGCCATCGGCATGAATGGGAAATACCTTACCTTTGTTTTCAAGGGATTTTTCCCTAAGCCTATCCTTCACCCTTTCGGGATGCTGAACGTCCAAAATCTTTTCAAGCATGGCTTCAATCTGCATCATTTCCGGGTCTTCGGTATTGGGTGTTGACATGGTTTTCATCATGTTCTCCAACCTGTCAATGTCCCCGCTTAATTCAATCGGCACTTCCCTTTTCCTCTCTGTTTGCATACTGTGGGAAGGGATAGGGTCGGGTTGTTCCAACACCGCCTGAAGTTCATCCAATTGTTGCCTGATCTTTATCTCCTGCTCCTTCATCGGTGTGGTTTCAATGATGGTAGATTCCGAATGGTCTGACATTTCCAAATCCCGGCTTTCCTTTTCTTTTATTTGAAAGAAATCGGCATAAGGATCTTGGTTGTATTGTTTTCTCTTTTCGCTGGAATCCTTTTTCGCCTTTTCATAAATGGAAAGCTTGTCCATCGGCTTTTCTTCAATGTCCGGTGTGGGAAGTGTCCCAATAAGACCTGTGTTTTCTTCGATGTATTCCACAGTAGGATTTCCTCCTCCCAATGCCCAGAAGGTGGTTACAAGGAAAGGGAGTGCAAACAACGGGAGTACCAATAGAAACTTACGGTGTCGTTTAAATTTTTCGCTTTGGGGTTGTGTTTTCATGATATTTGAGGATTTGATTGATTGTTTAATAAGCTGGATTCTTATAGAATACCCATCGGGTTGATGGGTAACAAAACCCTGATGGGACTGCCTCCAAGTGCTCCAAACGCCCTGAGTAAGATGCAAAGCAGGCAGCCCGTGACCAGCAGGATGTAAAGGATCAGTAGCAGTTTCTTCTCTTTTACATTTAATCCGGCTTCTTTTTTTTGGAGGTAGGTCGTTATTCTTTTCTCAGTTTGTTTCCAAGGTGCCATCATCCTTGCAAAGAGGTCAGCCCATGGTATGATTGCTTTGTTTTTCATATTACAGTTACCGTTTGTTGATGTCTATATCCCGGTTTTCGATGACCTTCCATTTTTCGATCAGAAAACCGTGCGGATTGAAATCGGAGCGGTTGACATTTCTCAACCTGCCTTCCGTAATCAGCTTCCTTGTGACCACACTGGTTGACCGGATGATCTTCTGCGTGCCGTAATAGCGGAAAGAATAGGGATGGCTTTCCGTGCTGATCTTGATGCTGTCCATCTTTATGGTCTGGCTGACATTGCCAGATATTATTCCGGTGAAGTAGCCTCCTTCCTTCAGGTCACTGAATTGATTGGCAGCCGAGTTGTCAGCCAGACCGAGCGCCTGATTGATGTGACTTTCAATCACTTTCTCGTCCGGGTCAAGGGTGAAGAAATAATGGTGGAACATCTTCACGTGATCACGGGCTTCTACGGGAATGTTGTCTTTCCTTTCTGCCGAAAATGCCTCCAACGCCTTGTCATTGGCAAGAAGGTAAATCCGTTCCTGAGCCGTCAATACCATTTTAAAAGCCTGATATACGGTAAAACAGCAGATTCCGGCACAGGCAATGACCAGTACAAGAGAGAAGGTTTTAATGTGCCTGAATGCGGTGTCAATATTTTTGAGTTGTCTAAACATTTTTGCTTTGATGGTTATCTTACTTCATCATTCCTACTGCTGCGGAAGCCCCGGCACCTGCCGCACTTCCGGCCATTTTACTGGCTTTGTGCAGAATGCCGTCCCTGCTTCCTCCGCTGATGATGTAATTGGAAATGTTTGGTATGGTGGTATAGCCTATAATGGCGAGCAACATGAAAACCGAATAGGCCAGGCCGCTAAAGAAGTCTTGGGAAATCAGCGCCATGTTCTCGACGATCTTTGAGATGATGGCTCCAAAAATGTTGGCAATGGGGAGCCAGAGGTATACGTTAACATACTTGGCTATCCAGTTGGAAAGAATGTGCTGAAAGCCTTCGAACACAGAAAGTCCCAATACAATCGGCCCAAGGATCGTTAATATGATAAGATGAAAAGTCCTGATGGTATTGATACACAGGGCAGCGGATACGTAGAGCAGTTCCAACAGCCACCGGATGGCTGACAATGCCATGTTTTTCATTCCCACATAGAGAATTCTTCCACCCCAAGTGCCGCCGGAAAGGTTTTCATTGGCTTCCTGTTCTTCATACTGGTCAAGTTCAGGTTGATTTGCATGAGGCTGGTTTTCTATCGCCCAACGTGTATCCTCTTTTTGTTTATCAATATGCCACATGATAGCGTCGTTGCTATTGACTACCATGTTTTCGGTACCCCTGACCAATGGATTGAGCACTCCGTTCATCAATGCCATTACGGAAGGGAAAAGCAATATTGCCATACCGATCGCAAATGGCCGCAGCAGGGGATACACGTCAATGGGTTCTGCATTGGCAAGGTGTCGCCACACCCTTTGGGAGATAAACAACAGTGCGGCAAAACCCGCTATCACCCTACCCACTCCGATAAGCTGGCTTGCCAGAGGTATCATGTCGTCGTAGAGCCTTTGCAGTATTCCATGGAGCTGTCTAACGCTTCCTGTCAATCCCTGGGCTGATGCCTGTTCGGGGACAATCAACAGCAGCATAAGGGCAATTGCCGTAAGGCACATGGTTTTTCTTTTGTCCATCTGGTATTAAATTAAAGTCCGTATATCAATTTGAGTAGTTCGTGGTTGTCGCTGTCGTGCTTGCGAAGGTTTTGCAGGGCAGCCGTCTGTTTGTTGAACCCCCTGAGAAAGCTGAGCTTTTCGGTCATATCCTCATAAATCCGGTCAATTGATTTTAACCGTTCTGCATCGTTCATCCTTACCTGTCCGGCGGTAACGATCATGGTCAGCTCTTGGAGGTTTTGCAGACTCCGGGAAAAGAGTTGGCTGTATATTCTTCCGATGTAATTGATCTCTGCGGGGGTAAACTGCCCTCCCGACACAAAGACGTTATAAGCCCTACTGTATTCAGAGAGTATGGCCTGCTGTTGGGAGATGATATCAACTACCCGTTGGTATCTTCTTACGGAGGGACTGACAGCCATAAGGCCATCCAAAAATGTCTGGTGCAAACTAAAATTACCCTGGCTGATATCCTTTACGGCATTGTAACCGTTGGTTAGAATCGTGTATCCATCGTACATATTTTCCAAAATATTTTTCAGGGTGGCGAGTTTTTCGACATTGAGCAGAAGTTGTGCAGTTTCTTGCTCTTGTGCCTTTACCGGTTGGTAAAGGCAAAATACCATCAGGCATATCATCAGTATTTTTCTCATTGTTTGTTGTTTTTGGGTTAGTATAATTCTTCCAGAAACTGAATGGCATTCCGGTCATGCCTTCTCGATACCATCAGGGATTTTATCTGGTTGTTGAAGCGTTTGAAGAGAAGGTAGTTTTTCAGATAGTCTCTGTAGAGGTGGTCAATTCGTTCTATTCTTTCCGCATCGGTCATTTGCAGATTCCTATTGGACATTACATCCTGAAACTCCATCGACAGATTCCCCGCTTTTCTGGATACCTGTCGGTGTATATCCGAGATATAGCTTGATTCAGGTACTGTAAGGCCGGAATTGTTGGCCATGAAGACACTGATGGTCTGCCATTCTTTCAAAAACCGGTGTTGCATTCCGACAAAGTCCTCAACCCGCTGATGGTTTCTGACTTCGGGACTGACGGCATCCAGACTAAAAATATAACTTTGGTGGTCGTTGAACTCGCCGGATTTGAATCCGTGTATCGACCCCAGTCCGTTTTGCATAATGTCGTAACCTTTCTTTGATTGGGACAATATGAGTCTGTAGGCCACGACCTGTTCAACCAGATATTTGATCTGTGTTTCTTTTTGCTTAAACCATTCATCAAATTTCTGGGCGTGGGAAGACATTGAAGTTGCCAGCAATAGAACCACGGTGAGGGGAAGTATTTTAAAGCCCATAGATTTCCTGTATGATGTTGATGTTTTTAAGGTTTCCCCCTCTTTGGCTGTCCAGACCAATATTTTGGCGGTTGAATCTTCTTAGATCAGCCAGATTGTTACGGACATCCCGGTCAACCCGGTGAATGAGTTCCAGTCTTTCCGCATCGCTCATCTGTGTCCTGAATGAGCTGGCCACGATGTAAATCTGCTCCATGTTGTTGAGACTGGATTCAAGGATTTTAGTGTAGACATTTTCCATATACCGTATTTCCCCGATAGAGAAATACTGACTTTGACGCAGGAGATTCCATACTGTCTGGTATTCGTTTATCAACAAAGTCTGATTCCGGGCAATGTCACGGATACGCTGGTATTGGGTGATGATATTCTTGACCTTCCAGAGTTCATCGTAATAGTCCCCAAACAACTCTCTTTGTTTTTCTGTCCACTCGGAGATTTCATCCAGTTTGAGTTTGGAAAGTACATTCTCAATGGTTTTCTGTGTATTTTGTAACCAGATGGTATTGAGTTGAAGGCGTTGGATTTTCAAGTCCACCGCCTTAATTACCTTGATTATACCCTGCCTGATGATTTCTGCAATTACAGGATCAGCTTTGGCTTGTTGTGGAGATACGGTCATTGTCAGCAGCAATGCCAGCAATAGTGATTTTAGCTTTCTTTTCATGGGTTCGGATTTTTGGTTTTGCGCATATCGGAAGCCAGGGCTTTTATTGCGGCTTTCATGTCACCGCCAAACTTTTGGGTATATTCCTGGACTTTTACCTTTTCGCTTTCCTCAGTGGTGTAGGCCAGATATTCCTCAAGGGAAACCTCCGTGCGGTACACTTTGGACAGCTGCCCTCCAAGACCGATGAACACCTCTTTGTACATCCGTTCGGGGTCATTGGCCTTGTTGATGGACAGGATCAGGGATTTTTCCTTTTCAGTAAGCCCCAACAGTTCCTGTATTTGGTCGAACTTGTTTTGATATTTGCTCTGATCAAGGAGGATCTTGCAGTCGGAGTTGTTGATGATGGCCTGTTTGACCACAGGTGAGGAAATGATGTCCTCTACTTCCTGAGTGACTACGATGGCCTCACCGAAGAATTTCCGAACGGTCTTAAAAAGGTATTTGATGTATTCGGCCATTCCCTCTTTGGCGATGGCTTTCCACGCCTCTTCAATCAGGATCATCTTTCGGATGCCTTTGAGTTTTCTCATTTTAGAAATAAAAATCTCCATAATGATGATGGTGACAACCGGAAAAAGTATGGGATGATCCTTGATGTTATCGAGTTCAAAGACGATAAAGCGCTGTTGCAACAGGTTAAGGTTTTTGCGGGCATTCAGCAGGTAATCAAATTCCCCTCCCTTATAGTATGGCCTCAGGACATACAGGAAATTCTCCACGTCAAAGTCTTTGTCTTTTACCCTGTCCTTTTTGAGGGTTTCGGTAAATTCGTTTTGCAGGTATTCATAGAAGCTGTCAAAGCAGGGGAAAATGTCCGGGTGTTTTTCAAGCTTTTGATAATAGCCCGTCAGTGCATTGGAAAGGGCAACGTACTCGGAACGCTTGAACACTTCATCGTCTTTTTTCCAAAGAGCCAACAATAATGTTTTCAGGCTTTCCTTCTTTTCAGTATCCAAAACGGCACCATCTTCCAAATAAAATGGGTTGAAACGGATGGGGTTGTTTTCTTCATAAGTAAAATAGTAGCCATTTACCAGATCACACAGTCCCCGGTAGGAGTGTCCCACATCAACGAGAACAATATGGGTGCCTTGCTCATAGTAACTGCGTACCATGTGGTTGGTGAAAAATGATTTGCCGCTACCGGATGGCCCCAATATGAATTTGTTCCTATTGGTAATGAAACCCCTCTTCATGGGTTCATCGGATATGTCCACATGGACAGGTGTTCCATTCAACCTTTCGCCCAGCCTTATCCCTACCGGACTTAGGGATGAACGATAGGCAGTTTCCGCATTGAAGAGACAGGCTGCCTGCTCTATAAAGGTGTCAAAAGTGTCGTTGACAGGGATGTCCCCTGAGTTGCCCGGTATTCCTGCCCAAAAAAGCTGTGGCGCTCCACGGGTTTCGAGTTTGGGTACCGCATCAATCCTTGCCAGTGACGAGGACACCATGTTTCTAAGGTCTTTCAGGTTATCCCTTTCGTCTGTCCATACCAGTATGTTGAAGTGTGCTTTTACGGGCATCCTCTGCTGGCTAATTGCTTCGTTGAGGAAGTCCGATACAGCTTCCCGGGCGATGGCGTTTTCCCTGCTGTATGCTGACAGGGATTGTAACCTGAGCCGCTTGCTTTCAAGCTGTTTGAGGGTGAGTGCAGCATCGTCCACGATGACATACTGGTTGTAGATATGGTTGCAGGGAAGCAGATACCCCAAAGGCGATGCAAATGCGGTGGAGAAGCGTGTGCGGTCTGTGGAGTAACCTTCGTAGCCCGTGGAAGGACTGCAAGAGGATGGAAGGTCTTCAACGTCGGCCAAGGAAAACATCTGGCAATGGTTCTCGCCGATCTTCCATTCGGGTCTGAAAACGATGTCCTGTAATTCCGGAGCGTTGTCCTTCTCCAACAAATAGCAATACCTTTCGAGCAGTCCCGTATTGGATGCTGTTCCGGCCAGTTGTCCGGCATCCAGCGGGTTCAGGCTGACCATGCCGCAATCGGTAAGTATTCTTTTGAACTGGCCAATGGCATTGTCCAGTTCTTGATGTATTTGTTCGTTAAGGGTGTCTTCCGGTACGATACCCTTTCCAAAAAGGTTGGATACCGCCGATGTGGAAAGCTTGTGCCCGGGATGCCGTTGTGTGATATAGAGGTAGCATTCGTGTTCCAAAAACGGTCGCTCGTGGAAGAACCTATCGCTTGATGCGGACAGGAAAGATTTGTCGCCGTGCGAAAAGTCTGCTTTGAAACCCGTCTGAACAAACCAGTCCTGTTTGTGGAGAACGGAGTATTTTGGCAATACCTTGATGGCCTTTACCCAGGCCAGATGCAGGGTTTGGTAATCTTTCTCCGAAAGGGTGAATATTTCGGGAAGCTCCACCCTGAAAGCCGAGGTAATGTCGCCCTGTCTGGACAGCAGCAGGTCATTTTCGATCTTCCAGACCGGAAGAACCTTCTCCATATCCACGATTCTGTAGTGTGCGTTGTGTGTCATTGTTTTTTCCTTAGTCTGTAAAATGGCTTTCTGCTTCGTGATACCACTGCACCCGGGACATTCCTGAAGGCCATTTCTTTGAGCAGTCCGTGTCGTCCGTATTTTTTGCTCATGGAAAATATCTTGGTAAAAAGCAGGAAGCCTCCGCCTATGATGAGTGGAAAGAGCAGCAACAGAGGGAAACCGATAAGGTAAAGCACTGCAAAAGCGATCAGCAGCACCACCAATCCCACCCCCATATAGGCGATGTATTGGGCTTTGAAGCCTTTCAGTTCGATGGGCTTGTTGATTCCTTTGTTGATCTGGTATTCCATTGTGTGTTTTGATTTGTTTTCCCTTTTTTACCGGGACAGGTTTTATCTTCTCTTAATGGTAAGTGTCTCTTTGTCAATTATCCCATCCCTCTTCCTTTTCGTTTGTGAGGGGGTCGTCTTTTTTGTTGTTTTTCTTTTCTTCTTCCGGCCTGGTTTTCCCTGATCAGCTTTGGAACAAGTGTGTCCTGCCAGTCAATTACCCTTGCTGCAAAATGCCCTCTGATGGGTGTTTCTTTCAGACACATCTGCATTTCCAACCCATGCTGGCGAGCATAGCCAACCGGGTCTAATTGTTGTGCGCATGGAAATTCAATCAAATAAACCCCCTTGGGTATGGAGGTAATATTCCCAAAGTCCAGTTCATGGAATTCATGGGTTTGGGGGTTATAGGGGATTTGATAGGTTTTGCCGTCATCTGACAAATGGTGCTCTATTTCAGAAAAATTGATTCCCAATGTCGAGAAATCATCTTTGGGACGCAGACAATCCATAGGAATATCCACATAAAAAGTATGTCCCATGATGTCAACGGTGTTAAGTCTTCCTGATAACCGTTCGGCAAGTACCTTTTGGTTAACCATGACCTCATAATCACTCTTGTCCTTTATGTCCTGAACCCGATAACCATATTTCTGAGCCATTCCCTCTGGATCAAGCTTTGTCAATGGAGGGATCGTTATATCTAAAGTATCCTTTTCGGGTGTCCAACTCATGGCAAGATTTCTTGTATTCCTGTCAAATTCAAAAGCATATTCGTTTGCCCCATCATGTAGATCAAAGATGGATATGACATTTTCGGGATTTGCCTTTTCACGCAGTTCGTTTTTTTCTACATCCACCAAGAAGGCAGTTCCGTCAATTTTGGTGGTCGGTAATTTCCTTTCCTTGTTATTTTGCGTTTTCATCTGTATGCGTTTTGTCTCCACAATATTTCAAGGCAGTGGACTCTTGAGGAATTGTAGATGTTATATGTGCCAGTATTCCTCATATTTTAATTGCTGATTTGGTCGGCACTTTCTTCACTTTCTGCTTCTTACCGTTTAGACCGTGTCCATTAACCCGTTTTTTGACTGGAGGTGATACAGTCTGGGCCTGAGGTGTATCTTCCGCTACCTGCCCTTTTTGAATGTTGATGGCTATTTCCCTTTCCAGACTGGCCAATTCATTCTTCAGTTCTTTAAGCTCACCGGATTTTTCAAAGGGTTTTTGGGAGAGCCTTTCCAGGTTGGGAATTTCCTCTTCCAACTCTTTTTTCTTCTTTTCATATTGGGACTTGACAGTCCCAACCCTGTCGATGGCATTTAAAAAATGGCGGGCTGCCAGCTTCGGGTTATCGGTGTTGGGAACTCCTCTGTTGTGGGTGTATTTCAGACCTGTTTCCGGGCTTTCCAAATAGAAGCTGTTCGCATAGTTTGTGTACACTTTCCCCTCAACTTGATAAACCTGTTTTTGCCTTTTTATAAAGAGGTCAAACCCATAGAGTGAGCCTATTTTGGCATGGCCTTCCTCCCCCGATCTGGGTTTCCAATTTTGATGGAGATTGATGATATGCGCCCCTGTTTTTTCCGGCTTATCGGAATGAAAGCCCTCCAGTTTGATGGGATTGGATTTGCTCCCGTCCTTTTCATGCTTAAGGAGGTTGTGGTACTTCTTTTCGTCTGTTGAAAGTCTTCCCAGATTGTTATCCGTTTCATCCAGCGTTTCCCGAAGGAACCCAAGCTTCACTTTTGATCCGGCACATTCTTTCATATGGGCCGCACGAAGGCTTTCCAGTACGGCAACTTTCTTTTCCAGTTTTGATTTTTCCAATAATGAAGTGTCGCCTGAAAGGATAGCGATGTACTCCGAGAAATTCATTCCGTTCTGCTCATCTAAACTTCCCTCATCCAGTCTTCTGACCTGCAGGGAGCCGTTCTTCATCTGACTTATGAATGTCTGTTTGTTTTTCAACAGGTTGAATTTATAGTTGTCCAGAGATTGCTCCACGGCATACACAAAGCTCCTTACCTTATTTCCGTAGTGTTCTTTGGCAATCCAATTTCCCTGTCTGGCTCCTCTGCCACTTCGTTGTTCCAATTCCGAGGGCTTCCACGGAATATCCAGATGGTGCATGGCTACCACTCTTTCCTGTACATTGAGACCTGTTCCTGCCTTGTCGGTGCTTCCGATCAGTATCCTTATCTGTCCACTGTTCATCAACCTGAAAAGTTCAGCCCGTTTACGGTCTGACCACTGGTGGATATAGGTAATTTCATTTGCGGGAATACCAAAATCATTGACGAGTTTTTCCTTTAAGGCGTCATACACATTGAAGCCGTCCTTCGGCGTACCCGTATCTGAAAAAATGATCTGTGTGCCTTTATGGGGCATGCTCTCTCGGTAGATTTCTGCCACCTTCCTTGCGCAAACATTGACTTTGCTTCCGGGATGGTCTACATATTCCTCACCTACCAGTCGCATATCCAACGCCATCTTTTTGGCACAATTGGTGGCAATTAACATACGGGCTTTGTCTTCGGACTTAGAAAGAGGCGATCTCCCAATCAGAGTGGCATCCCCGGATTTTGCAAACTCCATCAACTTTCTAATAAATTCCTGTTGGTCTGGTGTAGGATTTATGTTGACCAGTTTTTCATTCAGTTCCGGTTTGTCCAGCCGGATATGTTTGGCGGTTTTGTAATCGGTGATCTCATTATAAAACATGGCCAGTTCGGGCACTTTGATAAAATGCCGAAACCGCTCTTTTGCGATAATCTGGTTGGTCACTGAAAATTCAAAGTCCACGGTTTTGCGGGCGAACACCGCTGCCCATGCATCGAAGTTTTCTATTTGTTGCCTTTTGAGTTCGTTGGGACGGAGGTATTTGAACAGCAGGTACATTTCCGTCAGGCTGTTGGAAATGGGGGTTCCGGAAAGGAAAGTGGCACACAGGTCTGATTGGAATTTTTCCTGCAATGTGCGGATGGCAAAAAGCATGTTCAAGGCTTTCTGGCTTCCCTTAGTGTTTCCAAGACCTGCCACCCGATTATGCCTTGTGGTGAATGTCAGGTTCTTGAATTTATGGGACTCATCGACCATGATATGGTCAATACCCATTGACTGGAAGTCAATGTGGTCGTCTTTTTTCTTTTCTATCCGCTGTATTGCCTCTTTGAGTTTACTTTCAAGGTTGGTCTTGCGGATTTCCAGACCTTTCAGCATCCGTCTGTTTACTTCCCCTCCAAGGTTGCGGATGGTTTCCAGATCTTTTTCCACATTGTCCAGTTCCTCACTGAAGATCTTTTGCTGGATTTCCGGCGATTGGGGAATTTTGCCAAACTGGTCATGGGTCATGACAACACAGTCCCAATCGTTGTTTTTGATCTCGTGGAATAATCGGAGCCTGTTGGCAGGAGTAAAATCATCAACAGTGGGAGCCAAAATACGGGCGTTGGGGTACGCTGTTGAATAGGTTTCAGCTATTTCACCAACGTTGGCTTTCAACGCCAGAATTACAGGCTTTTTAACTATTCCCAGACGTTTCATTTCACGACTGGCAACGATCATTGTCAGGGTTTTTCCCAAGCCCACTTCATGGTCGACCAACGCACCCCTGTTTTGAATGATCCTCCATGCAGCATTCTTCTGGGAACTGTACAGTTCTTCAATGTCGAGTGCTTTTTTGTCCAGCCCGGGAAATTCCAGATGGCTGCCATCATATTCCCGTAGGACATAGCAGTTATAGGTTTGATTATATAGCTGTTCGAGGTCTTTTTTGTCCGTTTCCGGTAATCCATTGAGCCATTCGGTAAAGTGGCTTCTGATGGACTCTACCTTCTGGTGTGCCAATTGGATGGCATCATTGTCGGGAACCCTAAGCGTTTTACCTTCGGCCAGTTCTATCTCATAAGTGAAAAACGGAGTGGTATTTTCAAGGGCATGCTCCAGAATGCTGTTGCCATACATGGTTTTACCATTCCGGGGAGTCACGGCAAATTCCCGCCATATCTTTATATTTCTACCCTGTGGGATTGCCCGGAAGGTGTCAAGGGAAGGAAAATATTTTACCGGTGTTTGGGTATCAAATAAATGGGAAGCAAACTTTGTATAGTATTCTTCCGGGATCCAACGCTCGCCCAGATTGAAATCCAACAGTTCAAAAGGAATAGGAGCGGGCTGGACATCGCTGATTGCCTTCAGGCTTTCCTGCAGGTGAAGGTTGTCGGGTTTTTTGTCAGCTGCCTTTTCTGCCGTTTTCAACTTTTCCAACACGTTGCCGGACAGGTAACTATCAGCTGTCTCCCATGTATCGTTGGCGGGATTGAGGTATATTTTGTGTTTTAGGGAATCCAGCACCTCATGGTTGTCCATCCCAGCGGCACTTTGGATAAAGTCCAGGTTTACCTGTCCGTAATCACTGAGGGAACGGGCAAGTGCGGCCAACGGATCATCGGTAGTGTAGCGGACGGATTTTTCATCAATGTCCGCATTGAAAACATCCGATTTTACAAACCTCTCTTCGTCCCTTCTTTCCAGCGAGGACAATATGATCAATCCATGTGATTTGTCTTCTCCTATAAGTGCCCTGTTCTCCTTCCGGTTGAGCTGTCCGAAATTTCTGTGAAAATCGTCATAAGCTCGGTTGAGGTCTTCGATTTGATCTCCTTTTTTTTCGGGAGACATTTCAAAATAGGTATCCCTTAGCCGGATGTATTTAAGATAAAAATCAAGGTTTTTGTCGGACTGCAACAAAGGCACGAAGGAAAGTGCTTGACTTCCGTTACCAGATGGTTCCAACCTGCCCGCCTTTCCATTCATTACTACCAAAGAACCCGGTTTGTGAAAGGGTTTGAGGTGATGGAAAGCAACCGGTTTGTCCAATATTTCCTGAAATGCGGTTTTAAGGCTTTGATCTCCTTCAAAAATATAGGTGTGGTCAAATTTCCTTAATTCGCCTGTGAGGTTTTGCAGTTCGTGGGGAAGCACAGCTCCATTCATCCAATTGGCAGAAAAGGATACTTCCTGAAGATTTGAGTAAAGTTTGTAATAGTATCTGGAATTGTTCAGAGAACGTGCGGCCAACAGTACTATGCTTTCATGGCCCGGATTGTCTTCTGTTTTGATCACCCCAAGCATTTTGACAGATTGCTTCTGAATGACCGATTCATCCAGGCTGTTTAGATAATCCATTGCCCGGTTGCTGCTATCGGCTGGCATGGCATCAAAAAGGCCAAGCTGAACACTTTCCTTTTTTTCTTTCACCTTTGGAGCGGGGGTGTAAGTGAGCTTTTCCCCTTTGTGTTTCTTTTGTTGGGAAGGCTCTGTCCTTAGCTGTTTCCCCAGAGAATTGAAGGCTTTTGCATTGAATCTTTCCTGAAAGTCTGTATTGAGCAGTCCGCTCAGTGTATCGCCTATATCACTGATATTCCCGGTCTGCCATACGGAAATATTGGCTTTCCCATATTGGTTCTTCCCGGGGCTTACTTCGTTGCCAACAATTCGTGAAGGATGCGATGCGATAAATTTATTCTGATCGAAATCCCCGAAGTCATTGTTCTTTTTGACCGTTTCCAGCAGGCTTTTTTCATCAACTGACAGCCCTTCTTTATTATCGTTTTTCTGGACAACCAAAAGATGGTTTGGTGCTTCTACATTCGCGGTTTCCTTCATCAGGTTGTCCGGCATAACCGACAGGCTGACAAAATCAGCTCTTTCGAAAAGGTGTTGCCGGGCAGCTTTGTTCGACGGGCTGTTCAAAAATGCATCTGTGGTAATATAGGCCATCAGGCCGCCGTTCCCCAGTTTATCCAGTCCTTTGGCGAAGAAATAATTGTGAATCTTGCCTGATAATTTCTTGTCGGGATATGCAGGGTCATACACCGAGAAATTTCCGAAAGGAATGTTGCTGACCACCAGATCATATTGCCCGTTTTCCGTATTGGGTGTATTTTCAAATGGAGTGATATTTACTTTGGCAGGTATCCCGGAAATCCTAACCTGTGCTTTTAGAATCAATCCTGCTATCCTATCTTTTTCTACTGCGGTTACGGAAGAAATGTCGGGAAATGCCCTGACAGCATCTGAAATAAATACCCCTGCCCCCGCACTTGGCTCGTAAAGGTTCACAGGCCTTACACCCTGACTGCTCAGTGCCTGATATAGAACTTTGGGGACAATTTCAGGTGTATAGAATGAAGTCAGTACACTGTTTTTAAGTGACTGTATTGCATCTTCGTATTCCGCATGGGAAAGGTTTTCTTTTAGCAGGGTGTTTAACTGCTGAATACTGTCGTACAGTTGCAAATCCTGTTTGGATGCGCCAAGGTTTTTCCAATCGTCCTTTTTATTCTCCAAATACAAGACGGCCTTGATTCCTCCAAATCCTGAATATGTCCTGAGGGTGTTGAGATCTTCTGGTTCAGGCTGTTTGCCATCCATGACAGCAAAAGCCACCCGAATGGCATTGATGTTTTCCTGTAGCTTGTGTTTGGGATTGTAGGCCATCAGTAATTTTCCTGTGATTGTTGCATCAGGTACTCGTGCAGGGTGCCGGTGACGGCGTAGTAGAGCTCCCTGCTTTCTTCAAATGGTCTATCAATATCAAAGGCATCAAAGACCTGAGCACATTCCCGGAGCATATTCAATACTTCCCATCGGAGAATTCCGTTGGCCTGAAACCTTAGGAAATCATTGCTGAATTCTTCCTCCAGTACATTCAGTATGTAGTTATAGCGGGATGGGGGAAATTCCCCCGCCAATGCATCCATGCATTTTTCCACAATGATGTATTCAGGTATCTTTTGACCTCCCAATTCTTCCATCAGAGAGGTAACCCCTTCCACCTTTTGCTCGATGAAAGCGGTTATCCCCTGGTCTTCCTGCAGATCATTCAGTAGATCAGGATGTTCTGACAGCAGATAGTTGTGAAGTTTTTCCTTCAGGATGTGTTTCATGAAATAACAGGGCTTTTACAGTCCGAAGAAGCTTGAAAGTACAGTGGCCACCAGTACCAGAAATATGCATGATCCGAACCATGCCGTGGCGACTTTCCCGGTATCATGGTCTCCACTGTTCCATTTGTTGTACACCTTAATAGCACCGATAAGCCCGACCAATGCGCCGATGGCATACATCAGGTTGATGGCGGTTTGGTAATAGGTTATGATGTGGTTGGTCGCATCAACTATCCCGGCAGTGCCGCTTTGGGAAAAGGCTTCTAAGGAAACCAGTACAGTGATGAGGGTAAGCAGAAACAGGAAATGCATGTTTCTTCCGGGACGGGTAGTGATGTTTAGTTTCATATTTTTTGCTTTAAAAGGTTATTTGAATTTCAGGTGTGTTTCGTTAATCACACTGGCTTTGATTAAGTCGGAATTTTTAGATTAGTTGTTAATTTGTCAGGCAACCTTGCTATCGGATCTTAAACCCTTTTTTTCGGGAAGAAAGCTGTTGTTTAGGCTTATTGGATACTTGAGCAAGAGCTTCTTTTACTGTCGGAACTGACCCTGTTGTAAGATTTTTCAGCTCCGATTTTTTCATTAAATGCCCGTAACGGTTTGTCCTTTTAATTTCCATTTTCTGTACATCGAATTTGCCGTCCTCATATTTTACCCACATATGGCATTCAACTTTTGGTTTGTCTTCGCTATTCCATTCGAGGTAAGTCCTTAATGACAGGCTATCAGAATACAGCGGTTTGTCTGTACCATTTTTACACGCCTCCAAAAATCTGCTGATGCTGGCTTTGATTTTGTCCGGATAGGCTCCTTCTGTATGGAAGTATCCATTATAGCTTTTATCCATCAGTGTTTTTGCGAATGTGTCTAAATCAAGTAACTGTTTCATCTGTTTATAATTTGTTTTTTTATGGTCACATAGCATGCACCGAACTTGATTCGGGAGAATCTCTCATCGTCAATAATCATCCCTTCCCGATTCTCGGGAAAGACTGTATGTGCCACTTGCGTCATGCTCGATTTCATAGATTATTTGCTTTTGTTGGGAAGCATATTTTCTATGATGGTTTTCCAGCGTTCTTCCAACTCCTCATGGGTGATCTCCAGACCGATCTTTTTGGCTTCGGCGTGGATACAGTTGTTGATGGCGTGCCTGAAAGCGGGTACTTTCAATCCCTTAAAAGATTCCAACTTTTGGGATATCTGAAAAAGCAGTACTTTTTTGTCCTTTGACCGGGCAAAGGCGGGGAATACTTTTTTCCTTAGTTCGGCATTGATCTGTTCGAGTTCCGCAAAGACCTCTGCAAATTCCGTTTCGGATAAAATGATCGAGGTTTGGGAAGGCTGTTTCTTGTTTCGCGAGGAAATTTTCAGTTCGAACATTTTGGAAAGCTCCTTTCCGAAATAGCGAATGGCTACGTAGCCGTAATAGAGTGCGAAGAAAATCCCCAGAGACAGAAAGAACTGCTCCCAACTGATTTGGTTGAACATAGTGAAGGGTTTTAATGAAACTTTTTTGGCATTTGAATGGGGACAAAATTCCGGGGATAGGAGCGATTTTTTTCACACCCTGATTTGGAAGTGGGTAAAATTCTTTGGGCAATCCGGCACTAAAAAAATTTATCCGAGAGTAAATTTTACCTGAATTGTTGATGCAAAAGCAACCACAATTATTATATTTATATCTGAAACCTAAAGAGTTAGCGTGAACAGCAAGCAGCCTATATCGGAAAAAGATTTGGTTATCCGGCTGAAAGCCGGTGATGAGAAATCTTTTGCACTACTGTATGATGCCTATAAAGGAAAGTTGTACGGCAACCTGCTCAGGTTGGTCAAGGATGAAGAAATTGCCAGGGAATTGATGCAGGATGTGTTTGTAAAGCTATGGCAAAAAAGAGATGAGCTTGACCCGGAAAAATCCATTGGGGCGTTTTTATTTAGGGTGGCGGAGAACAAAGCCATAGATTTTTTTAGGAAAGCAGCCCGGGACAGAAAACTTGAAGCCATGTTGGTCGCCGTTGCCACGGAGCACTACAGCCATATTGAAGAAGGGATATACCAAAAAGAGACGATGGCCAGCTTAGAGCAAGCCATCAAAAAGCTGCCCCCTCAAAGGCAAAGAATTTTCAGGTTGATTAAACTGGAAGGCAAGACTTATGATGAAGTCGGTCAGTTGCTGGGATTGACCCGTTCTACGATCAATGACCATATCGTAAAGGCTACCCGCTCTGTAAAGGAGCAATTGTTTCTTTCAGGGGATTTTGTCAAGGGGCTGGTTGTGGTTGCTTTTGTGGAGTTGTTGTGAGTTAATAGTTTATTTTCCGATTAAAATACCACCTCCTGATACCAGATTTTGTGTTCCAAAAAGTTTTTTAAATGAATCTGATGCCAACGTTCCAAGAGGACATGATTTGTAACCAAGATAAGTTGAAATTAGCTGGATACAATAAAGAAGTGCACCTGTATCTTTCCAGTATAAACTTTCCGGGTTTGTGTATTTTGAACTTGTTTTTTTGGTTTGGATTGAGAACCATATAAGGACAGCATCTTCTATTATGATGTTTTCATTGATGTCGTTCAAAAATTCACGTAAATGAGGCTCTTTTATTAATAACTCGCTAAGACTGTGATCAATTGGGTTGTAGTAAGATAAAATCCTTTTGTGTATTGTCTCCTCTGGAAGTGAAACTAACAAATCAACCGGATGTCTGGCCCCAGCAGATGGAGTAGTTCGCTTTGTTGTTATGAAACCACTGTTGTCAGCAGAAATGGAATAAACTTTAGTACAGAGATGTAAAACTTCAGCTATCTCCATTAAATCCAGTTTTGAAAACCCTGAATTCGATCTGCGAGAGAACAAAACATCTAAAAACTCTACATTTTTCTTTCGAAATGTGCGATCAAGTTTTTGTTTTTCTTTAATCGGATATTGATAGGGGATAAATCTATCAGGTTGGTCTTTTGGCGTTGGATCTTTCATTAGTCAATACCTAATTCCTGTAATGTAAATAGATACTTTTTACATCCATTGCAATTCATACACGGTGTATTCGATGTATGGCATGAGTGCGCCCACAGCAACAAAGAATTTGGGATGCCGGATTTTTGGATCAATTCCATAGTACTCATATCAATAGCAGGGGAACTAATGGATATATTTCCTTCCTGAAAACGTATGAGTTGGGACAAGTAATCATAAAATTCTATAGTACCGTCCCTATGAGAAGAATCTGTTTTTACAGACCCTACATATAATTCCATTACTCCAAAAGCTACGGCTTTCATGGAAGCCAACGTAACAAGTAATTGATTTCTGTATGGCCACCATTCTGTAACAGGAGCTACAGAAAGCGGTTCGTTGCCACTCATGTCACCTGATCCTAATGAAGAACAATCGACTTCAATTACATGATGTTCTATTCCTAAAAATTTTGATACTTCACGTGCTGCTTGTATTTCGGCAAGGGCAGGCTTTTGACCATAGTTTATAGTAAAAGCAAAAGTTGGTCTTTTCCAGTACGCCAGAGCGATGGAGTCCATGCCTCCTGATAGTAATATGCCTGTTTTAATGTGTTTCAAGAGACCAATAGGTTTTGTAAATTGCCGTGGTTAAGTCTTTTTCTATTATACAGCCGGATCCTTCGAGCATTTTTAAAGATTCCTCCCCTTCATTTTGAACAAAGGCGATGACTTTTTTCCCCTGCGATACAGCATACCCTACTTCAAATAGGGTTCCTGAGTCTAAACCATCAATTACTGCAAAGACAATTTCAGATTCATCTAATCCCTCTAAGTCTTTGACAACAACATCATTTGCTTTTCCGTGACCCACATCATGAAATGGTGAAAAGACTTTTAGTCCAAGACCTTTTAATATATTCCAGATTTCATTGATAAGCCACCTTTCGCTAAATGTAAAAAAGGGGCCAGCCAGATAAATTTGTCCATTGGGAACCTCTTGAACAATAAGCTCAGGAAATGAAAATGAATTTAGCTTGTTATAAATAGAAAGGTCTTTAGAGTTACAGTAAAGAGCTGTTGCCATGCTAGCCAAATTAGCACTTTTTAACAGATCTTGACCTTCAAACCAGTTTAAAGCAAAATAGGCTGAGAATACATCGCCCGAACCAATTGGCCATACTTTATTTGTTCTATAGACAGGAATTTTGGTAGGGGGATTTTTGATAGATTCAAACAAAAGTGCTCCTTGAGCACCCATTTTGATTATTAAAGCGAAGCAATTTTCTTTCTCAAAAAAGAAATCTTTAATAACCGATAAATCGTCACTCCCAGCTATTTTCTTTGCTTCTGAATAGTTAACCACATAGGTTAATTGGTTTGCATTAGAACCAGTTGAAGTAAATGTTTTAGGGTTTGCAGGTGACTGTGGGTCATAAACAACTTTTTCGGCTTCAATTTTAAAGGAAGCTTCTAAAAGACCAAAAGCAAGTACGTTTTGACCTTTTACATCCAACTGGATATCAACTTCACTGAACAGGTCTGGTCTTGGAGAAATGGAGGGAGTTTTTAACGGATGATCATATCTGAATTCCGGGCTTTTGAAAATCTCCGTACATTGAATTGATAAATTAGGGTATATTTTCTCGTAATAATTAAGGTGAGCACGTACTTCACTGTCTGCACATGTGTGAAAGATGACTTCTTCTGAGTTATCTTTTTCCAAAAGCAAGCTTACCGCCCGGAAACCTGAGCCAAAAATATTTTCCCAAATGGGTTCAAAACAAATTTCGGTATAAGTGCCCCCTACGATAATCATACCGCTCGAATTTGCACTTTACACTGACCATTTTCAATGGCTAAAACTTCAGCTTCATACTCAGTGCCTCCTATGATGCAATTGAGCAGCCTTATTTGTTCTCTGGAAACAATGTTTCCAGCAAGTTGTCCATTTTCATCATAGGCTTGGATAGGGCCTTGATCGCTGGCTGTTTGAATGGTCAATATGTCGCCCTTGTTCAAATTGCCAATTACCGATGCCTGAGGTGAAGCCAAATTAGTATTAATAACTAATTCCTGACAGTTTTCATTTTCATTAGGCCGGTTGATTGATGGCGATCCATCGTTGGAGTTTCCAGACATAATTCATTGTTTTTTTCGGTTATTATTGATTGCTTTTAGTGCTACTTTATTCGACTCTTTCATCTGTAACCACATCAGTGCATCCATTTTAGAAGGTTGAACCTCTAACTTTTTGCAAAAATCCAAAAAAATCTTTTCCAATATAAAATAATCCTTTTGAATATCAAGGTGATTGGAAATCAGACCCATCAATTTACACGCCCTGTGTATATGGACATCAATTATCGCTACATTCTCACTGTTTAGGAAATTGCGTGTTATCCATGATGCTGTTTTTGGACCAATGCCATTTACAGATATAAGCCATTCTCTAAAAGTTAAATCACAATAATACGGTATAGAATTCAAATCATCCCGATTTAAGAATTCAGAAATGAATTTGGCTTTTTGGTTCGGAAACCTATAATGAACCTTTTTTTGCTTGTTCGAAAACGGTTCTTTGAGAGATTGACAGATCGTGTCAAATGAAGCTCCTTTTTTAATTTGTCCTCTTTTCTTAAGGCGATCAAAGGCTGCTAATCCTATTTCAGATTTTAGCCCAAAACCACCAAGTAAACATGCGACCACTTCTTCCAGAATATTTTCACCAAGTCGATAATTGATGCTGAAATTATTGTCTTGGTTATGCATTAAATATTGGGCCTTCCAGTATGCGGGAGTAAACAGTTGGCTATAGTAACCCCATTTTATTCCTGAAAATAGTTCTATTTGGGGAGTAGGGATACATTCCAGCTCCTTGGCTAAATAAGGCCACATTACTGTCTCATCTATAATTGGTAGCTGTGATCGGTTGGATTGTAATTTCAAATTTAGTTGCATATTGATGATTTTTTGACTCATTAGTTAGATGATTCCAGTTGAAAAATGCTTTCTACAGGAACCTGAAATACTTGTGCAATTCTCAGCGCTAAATCAACAGAAGGTGTTTTTTTGCCTCTTTCAATGGAGTGTATGGTTTGTCTGGATACATTTACTTTTTTTGCCAGTTCTTCTTGAGAAAGCCTGAGTTTTGCCCGCTCCACGTGAATAGTATTCTTCATTTGATCCGATCCGACTATGTAGAAAATTGCTGCAAGACAAGTCGTTAGCTTTATTATTATGATTGCAAATATATACTAAAGTTTACCTATTGACAATTAAAGTTTACAATTGCTTTAGAAAAATGCAATTTCAAATTGGATTTCCTCTATAGTAAGTTCTGAAAAAATAATTATCAGTAGTGAATTTTTAGATTATGCAAGTGGTGGGAAATGGCAAGTGTATGACTGAATGAGTTCAGGCGAAGCAGAAACGAATGAAGGAATACTTTTGCCGTGCGGTGCCGGAAGTGGGTGAATGAATGCGTGAGGAACAAACGTCTGGAATGAACAGACTGGAGGGACATTGGAGAGTAATGGTCGTTTTGACTGTGCCATAGATTTATATCTTTCCAATAGGCATTATGTGGATATGTATTTTAAAATCAAGGGGTACACATATCAATAAAATCGGCACTTTCTATCAGTTTCTGTTGCAAAATTCCTTCCCAATGATTATGTCCAAATATTTGACGGTTCCTATCAATAGTACCTTTGATAACGCTTACAATTGTTGCAATAGGAAGTGAAGCTTCAAGCGAGCTAATAATGCTGTTTCTTAATTCAGATACGATTTCGTCACTTTTTCTACTAAATCTTTCTAGCAGATGCAGGCGAGAATAATGACTTTCAATTACTGAAAACAATCTTGCATCAATGTTTGCCCTTGAGTTATCTATATAAAATTTAGGACTTATGGTGTTTTCATCAAAATTAAGATCAACATATAAGAACTGAGTCTGGGGCAGTATATCGAGATAAAGGTTTAAGAATAATGCATTATTTTGGATTCTCCATGTTTCACTTTTATATCCATTACACTGCGAACAACAAGGAAACAGGTTTATTGGGTTTACGGCAAATTCAGCAAACTCATCTTTAGGAAGAATGTGATCGAAGGTGTTAACCTGATTGATTGTGCAGTTTTGGCAAGTATCTTGAATTCTATTTTGTTAATTAGTTGTCAGGTTTATTTTAAGGTCTTGAAAAATTTTTAACCTATATCTATAAAGGCTTAATAAATCAGCTTTTTCCTGATTGGAGTAACCACGACAACTTAATGAAGTCAATCTATTATCATCAAATAGACTTTTGTAGTCTTGAAAACATAATTTAATATCATCAATGAGAATTCCCATTCTAGATTTTAAAGCTTCTTCTCTCTTCTTTTGTACTATATCTCGAAAAAAGTCAAAAGTATCACCTTGATAGTGCTTAAGATTTCTCATTGTTAAATAAACTTGCTATAAATAATTTTGCATTCAAACTTAAAGGCAAATTGTCCGATTCAAGAGCTTGGGTTATTTCCAGAGATGACTTCCCGTTTGTCTTCATGTCCTCAATAATCTTTTTGTATTGTTTGGGGATTTCTTTGTTGCCAAATACCTCTTCCGTCAAAGTAGTCAGATTTTCCCCAAATGATTCAATGCCAATTTTTCTAATCGATGGAACATTATTGTGTCTTTCAATTATAAAGACATTTTTGGATAAAATGTCACGAATTATAAGTGGAGAATGCGTGGCTAATATACAGTAAGATTCAAATTGGTGCACAAGTTCATATATGGTATTTGTTAGCTGTGAAATTGCATTGGGATGCAAATGTGTTTCTGGTTCATCGTAAATCAATAGGGAATCATACCTGATATTTGCAACAATTTGTGTGATTATGTAAAGAATAATGCTTTGTCCTGAACTAAGCTTATTTCTTGCTTTTGAAAACTCTTTGATGTCTACTTCATATTCAGTGCCTTTTTCAATAATGAATTCAGATATAATATCTTCTTCAAGAAAATTCAAAAGTATTGTAATCCACTGTTGCATTCTGCCTAACTCCTTGATTTTTTTCCAAGAATGGTGGAATCTGTTTACAAGCCCACTATCTGAAATATCCTTTCCATCTTCATTTTTTAAACCGCAATAGATATAATTGAATGAAGCTGTTCTCTTAGGGATTTCAAAGGAGTCAAATGCACTATATGAAACAGCTATTACTTTACTAAATAACGGTACTTTTGGGATGAATAAATCAATATTCTTTTTTGAAATAGAGACAGGTAGTGAAGTTATAAGCTGGGTTTTTCCCGTGCCATTTCTGCCAATAATTGCATATACTCTATTGGGAAATGGATTGTCGCTATTAAACTGAAAATCAATGTCGATTGTCGAATCTGAAAACTTTGGGGTGAAAGAATATTTAAAGCTATATAGGTTTTTAAGTTCGTAGCCAAAGAGTTTATATTTTATTTCTCTTAATAGCCTTTCAACCTCATCGTCTCGAATAAGGGAATTTATAAATGTCCTATGATTTTCATACTTTTCAAGAATCTCTGGGAAAAAAGAGGCGTCCCTCAATGAATACAAAACACTTTCAAAATTCTTATCAAAATGTTCCTTTATATTGAAATAAAAACCTTGATCCTGACCTAGAGAGCAAAAACTATCTTCTAATTTTGTAAATTCTTTTGGAATGTTTTCAAAGGTATTGCTCTCTTCATTGTGCATTATTTTTGTTTTGCCAATGCTAAAACCTTCTTGATTTTCATCGTAGTAATACAGAAAAAACTCAGTCCATTTCCCATAATCATTCCAACGATCATTATATGCCAAAACGAATGAAGGGAATTTTGAAGGGGGAGAATGAGAATGGATTCTATTAGCCCACCCTTTATCTGGATGTACCACAAAAAAAGGAATCGAATTTACTTTTAATCCAAAAGGGATATCTTCAATTTCTCCCCTAGGCTTAACTCTATAAATCGGAAGTTGAGTTTCGACATCAAAGTCAGAAACAGATAAAAACAGATTTGCCTTTTCAAAGTAGGGATTAAGCAATAAAAAAAACTTTGATATTTCATCTTCATTTCGTCTTATTTCTGGCGAAATGACGGTTTCAACAAATAAAATAAAACTCTCATCATCCTTAAGTAAATTCAGTCTTTCATTAAAAAGATAATCGTAATTCCAGTCGTCGTTGTTTACTAAATGCTGATAGAAATCACCGTATGCATCATCAAAACGAGGATCTTGTGAAGGCATTGTTCTCAAATCCCAAATTTTAAGTATGAATTCGAGTATACCTTCTGGATTATCAAATCCCCCAAATGGAATAGATTGGCTAAGGATTGTTTTTAATATTTCCGATTTTAATTTAACCGGAACAATGAGCTTATCTGACATTGCTTTGTTTTCGTTACTATTAATTTGTTGAGTAGTAAAATCTCGACCAAAATAAGAAATATTTCCCACCCCCAGCAGATACACCTTCCTTCCCAAGCGTATTCAATATAAAGACAGTAAAATAATGGCTTGGGAAGATCAGGAACGACTTAGGGAAATATTCATCAAGTATCTGGACAATCAGTGTACCCCTGCGGAGATGGCAGAACTGATGGAATATTTCAGAGAAGAGGATAACCCCGAAAAGCTTCAGGAAATCATCAGACAGCAAATGGGGCAACCCGTAAACAAAGCTTTTGAGGACAGTCCGAAAGGGAAGGCTCTCTTTGATCATGCCTTTATGGAGATTCAGAACAAAATCTGGTCTGAGCAAGCACCTGAGACCAAAGTCAGAACTATCCATATCTGGAAGCGAATTTCCGTAGCTGCGGCCATAGTCTTCTTGATGGGCTTATCCTGGATATTCAGAGATACCCTGATAGATTGGATCATCCCGGTAGAGGTACAATATTTGGCTACGCAGACAGGGGAAAGACAACAGATCACCCTGATCGATGGCACAGAGGTATGGCTTAGCCCGGATAGTAGATTGGGATACCCTGAAAAATTCAAAGGAGACATCCGTGAAGTCATCTTGGAGGGAGAAGCCTTCTTCGATGTAGTCCCTGACTCGGCAAAGCCATTTGTTATTAGGAGCGGTGAAGTGAGCACGACCGTATTGGGAACATCCTTTAATGTGGAGGCTTACGAAGAATCCGATATAGCCGTTACCGTTCTTACCGGATCGGTATCCGTACTTGCTACGGACGTGGAGCCCATAAAACTCGCTCCACATGAACGGGCGGTATTCAACAGTACAGAGAAGTCCCTCATCAAAGAAAGCGCCCCGGATGCCGAAAAACTACTAGCACAAAGGGAAGGCATATTCGAATATGAAGGGACTCCACTGACAGATATAGTAAAAGACTTAAACAGGCAATACAAGGCCATTGTGAAATTGGAAGGTGATCTGGCAGAGCGTAGCTTTTACGGTATGCTTGATGCCAATCAGGGAATCACTGTTTTTCTGGAAAAACTGAGTCTCACGCTTGATGCCAAATGGCAACAGACAGGTGATCAGGAGTATATAATCAGCATAAACCCAGATATACAGTAAAGCTTTCTTCATAAGGTTAACGGTAGATTTCCGGTTAATCACCCCCAATAGGAACTGTCCGGGGTCATGCCCCGGCAGTTTCTTCACAATGCTGAAAATAAACAAGGAATAAAGCCCATCCTATAATTTGTATAACCAAGCTCAACTGGAAAAAGGAAGCCTCCCGAGTGGGAGGCGGGCTTTTAATTATAAACAATCCGCCTATGACAAATCCATGATCAAAAATCCTGCTCCCCACCCAATGAATGGGAAGGGAGAGGAAATTTAAGATAAATGTTTCCCCGGCTAAATGCCCAAGTCCGCAAAAACCAAGCAGAAAGCCGTCCACACTTAACAGACTAAAAGTATGAAAAAAATTCTACTTCACCATGCAGGTGGGGCAGACAGGACATTTTCCACGATCTCCTGTCCGGAATCCGACCTGCATCACCTAAACCCAGGCAGGGACAAAGCTTCCAGCCCATCCCTCACATCCATTATTACCAAGTTTATGAGATGGAGTGTCATTATAATCGGAATTATTTGCTGTACAGCCATCACCCTTATTGCCGGTGATGTAAAAGGACAATCTCCACTCGAAACAATAGTCACTGTCAACATCAAAAATGAGCCTTTGAAAGCTGCCCTTGATCAAATATCGAAGGTAAGTGGGGTGAAATTTATGTATAGCGATGCCATTGCTTCAAGTACGGTTAGAGTAAGCGTAGGTGCCGAGGACAGCCCTCTCAGGGAAGTGTTGGAGCATGTTTTTACTCCTATTCCATATAGCTATCGTCTTGTAGGAGAGGAAATCCTTGTGCGTCATGAACCGGGAAAGCTTATACAGCAGAAGAACAACAACCAAGTTCCAAACCCTTTACCAGAGGTTGATTTAACCGTAAGTGGTACCGTAACCGATACAACCGGGCTGCCCCTTCCCGGAGTGACGGTTCAGGTTAAGGGGACAAATAAAGGGACGGTTACTGATGATGAAGGGATGTTTACCCTGAATGGACTTGAAAATGATGCGACCTTGCAGTTCCGGATGCTTGGATTTTACTCCCAAGAAATTCATGTGGGAAATCGGGAAGTTATAAATGTGATGATGAAGGAGAGATTATCTGAGCTTGATGAGGCGGTAGTGATTGGGTATGGTACAACGACAAAAAGATTCAACACAGGAGCAGTATCAACTGTCACTTCAGAGGAACTTTCAAAACAACCAACTAACAATATATTAGGGGCATTATCCGGCAGGATACCTGGGTTATTAGTAACACAAAGTAGCGGAGCACCGGGTTCTTCCTTTGATATTCAAATTCGGGGGCAAAATTCAATAGCACAAGGCTCTGAACCACTAATTTTAATTGATGGTATTCCTTTCTCTCCGGGAAATGAAAACATCAACACAATGGTATCTTCAATAGGAGCAAGTATTTCAGGTGGCGGACTTAGTCCTTTCAATAGCATCAACCCAAATGACATAGAACGTATTGAAGTGCTTAAAGATGCTGATGCCACAGCGATCTATGGGTCAAGAGGTGCAAACGGGGTCATATTAATTACTACCAAAAAAGGGCATATAGGAAAAACACAAATTACGGTTAACGTAAATCAAGGGATAACACAAGCCCAGAAAGGGGTGCCTCTTTTGAACACAGCCCAATATCTGGAAATGCGCCAAGAGGCATTTCTTAATAGCAATATAGAACCTAATATCAATAATGCACCTGATCTTGTGGCATGGGATCAGAACCGCTATACTGACCTGCAGAATGAGCTTGTTGGCAATATGGGCCATGTGACCAATGCTCAATTGTCTGTTTCCGGAGGTAATGAAGGCACTCAGTTTTTATTAGGTGGAGGATATTACAGAGAGACCAACGTATTTCCTGACAAATTGGACAATAATCGTGGATCAGTAAATGCAAATATCAATCATAATTCTTCGGATAAACGCTTTCAACTAACTTTCTCAGGAAGTTACACAGCAACTACTAATAATTCCCCAGGTCAAGACTTGACCTTCTATACTTTTCTTCCACCTAATGTCCCATCATTTTTTGATGAGTGGGGGAGTCTTAAATGGGAAGAGCATGGTACGAATTACGATAATCCATACCGTTACTTATTTAACAAATACAAGGCCAACACAGGGAATTTAATGAGTAGCCTTAATCTAAATTATAGCATTCTATCTTCATTGAATTTCAAAGTATTGATGGGATACAATGAGTTAAATGCCAATGACATGAAACTTTTTCCAAAATCTTTCAGACCTCCTACAGATGAGCAACCCAGTACTGCACAATTTGGGAATACACAATACAAGGGTTGGAATATTGAGCCACAATTGGAATATATAGCAGGTATTTGGAAAGGAGAGTTAAATGTATTGGCGGGAGGGACCTTTCAAGAGAAATTGCAAACGGGAAGCTTCCTTAATTTGAGTGGGTTTCCCAGTGATGCCCTGTTGGAATCAGCTCAAGCTGCCAGTAATGTAGTATCTCAGTCTAGTACAAACATATTGTATCGTTACCAAGCGGTTTTCGGAAGGATCAACTATAATGTTCAGAATAAATATCTCGTAAATATCACAGGTAGACGGGATGGTTCCAGTCGCTTTGGACCAGGACAGCAATATGCCAACTTTGGAGCGATTGGTGCAGCTTGGATTTTTACGGGGGAGAACTGGCTAAAAAATTCGCCATCCTTACTGAGTTACGGTAAGCTAAGGGGGAGCTATGGTATCACGGGCAACGATCAAATCGGTGACTACCAATATCTTGATGCTTGGGGTTCTTTTTCTTCTAATAGTTATCAAAACACATCTACCTTACAGCCCCTTAATTTATTCAACCCCACTTATGGCTGGGAAGAGAATAGAAAACTTGAATTTGCCATTGAATTGGGATTTTGGAACGACAGGTTATTGCTCTCTGCCGATTTCTTCCGCAACACCAGTAGTAACCAGTTGGTAATGTACAGATTGCCTTATATGACCGGCTTTGGTTCAATTACCAATAATTTTCCTGCATCAGTGGAAAACAAAGGCTGGGAAATCCAGTTGAATGGAGAAATATTTAAAAACCAGAATTTTCAATGGAACGGCAGTTTCAATATAACTGTACCAAGAAATACCTTATTGGATTTTCCCGATATAGAGTCAAGCACCTATGCTTCATTGTATGAAGTAGGTAATTCTTTGAACAGCATCTACAACTACAGATCTTTAGGTGTTAATCCAGAAACAGGTTTGTTCTCTCTGCTTGATGTCAACGAAGACGGTTTTTTATTTCCCCTTCACGACAATATCATCAATGGTAATTTGGACCCAAAATACTTTGGCGGCTTCCGCAATACACTTCGGTACAAAGGACTTGAATTGGATATGTTCTTTGACTACAGAAAACAAATGGGAAGGAATGCTCTTTATTGGATGTATGAAAATAACCGGACACCAGGGACTTTTATCAATCAACCTCTTTTTGTATTGGGGCGTTGGATAAGTGAAGGAGACCACGCAGAGATAGAAAAATTCCTTGCATCAACAAACTTTAACAATGCTAATATTGCAAGATCCAGTGCTGTTTTCTCAGACCAGTCGTTTATCCGGTTACGGAGCATTCATTTTTCATATAGTTTGCCACAGTTGCTTTTATCGGCTATAAAAGCAAAAAATGTCAACATATATTTTCAGGGACAGAACCTATATACCTGGAACAATGACAAAGGATATGACCCCGAGAATCAAAGCCTATATAATCTAGGCCCTTTAAAAAGCTATATCATAGGTGTTCAATTTACATATTAGAAGAAATCATGAAATCACTATATAACAAGAAAATAAAATTTGTGGGGTTGCTCTTTATGATTTACAGTCTACATGCTTGTAATTTCATAGATATAAAGACTCCCACAGACAGAATTGTTACGGCTACGCTATTTGAAGACGATGCCACCGCAACAGCAGCCGTTTTAGGACTTTATGGCAGGCTGGTTGATACTACTCCCCCCTTTTCTAATGGCGCCGTTACTATTTTTACAGGATTGGCTTCAGATGAGCTGGAGTATACAGGTACTTCTGCTGCCCAAGTTCAATTCTTTGAAAACAACATTGCCGTAAACAATAGCATTGTATATACAAATTTTTGGCGAAATGCCTACGAAATCATCTATCAGGCTAATGCATGTTTGGATGGGTTGGAAAATTCAACTTCAATTACTGAAAATACTAAAAATCAGTTATTGGGAGAAGCTTATTTTATCCGTGCATTTTGCTATTGGTACCTTGTAAATCTATTTGCAGATGTGCCGTTGATTTCCGGTACAGATTATGAAACCAATGCGCAACTGCCACGTACCAATGTCGCTTTGGTAAAAGAAAATATCCTTTCCGATTTATTTTTAGCAAGTGACCTACTAACTCCCGATTACCCCTCAGCCGGAAAATTCAGGGTAAATTACTATACCGTTCTTGCCCTACTTTCAAGATACTACCTGTATGAGGAAAACTGGATAGAGGCAGAA
Organism: Negadavirga shengliensis; assembly: GCF_042652345.1. Lineage (NCBI taxonomy): Bacteria > Pseudomonadati > Bacteroidota > Cytophagia > Cytophagales > Cyclobacteriaceae > Negadavirga > Negadavirga shengliensis. Next base: position 111,583 of record NZ_JBHSJJ010000005.1, on the reverse strand, counting down.
AGGCTTACGACCGAAATCTTGCAATCGCCCCTTTATCAATATGAATCCGATATTATTAGCATATTCCTCACTGAAAGCACAGAAAGTATATGGCAATTGGTAACTGCAGACCAATCATTATTCAATACGGTGGAAGGGAACAGATTTATTCCTACTACCTCAGCAACAACAAGGCCCAATTATACGGTTTCTCAACATCTATTGGAATCTTTTGAAGAAGGAGATGTGCGTAAAGTTAATTGGATAGAAACTAAAACCGTTCAAGGGGTTGACTACTATTACCCATTCAAATATAAGATAAGATTGAATGCAATAAAGACTGAAACTTATGTCATCTTTAGATTGGGAGAAATTTATCTTAACCGTGCAGAATCTCGTGTCCATTTGGGGGATATTTCAGGGGCATTGGATGACTTGAATATTATACGTGGCAGAGCAAATTTACCGGAACATACAGTCGGGAACACTGCAGACATCCTTTCAGCTATCTATCGGGAAAGACGAATTGAACTTTTTGCTGAATGGGGCAATCGCTGGTTTGATTTAAAACGCACAAGCAGAATAGGTGAAATACTGACTGCGGTAAAACCCAATTGGCAACCTACTGCCGAATGGTTACCCATTCCGGCCAATGAAATATTGGTCAATTCTAATCTGACTCAAAATCCAGGATATAACTAATAAGAAGTATGAAATCGTCAAAAAGATTATATATCACCATACTCATCCTCGTGTGCTCTTGCACAATTGGGCAGAAGTTAAAGGGGCAGGAACTGACTACAGTACGAATTGGTGACAGAATACCTAATGTGTTATTGCCCGAGTTGCTGAACCACCCAAAAGGCTCTGCCCAACTCCATGATTTTTTGGGCAAACCCCTCATCATTGATTTTTGGTTTCTGGGTTGTTCCAGTTGTGTAAAGCTCATGCCTCATTTGGATTCACTCCAAAAAGAGTATCACGGGAAATTGCAAATCCTTTTATCAACTCATGATGAAAGGGAAAAAGTAGAGAATTTTTTTAACCGGAGTAGATACGTTCAAGGTATTAAATTCACACAGGTAATAAATGATGCTGTTCTGAAAAAACTATTTCCTGCAATGATAATGCCCCACCAAGTATGGATCGACAAGAATGGTATTGTCAAAGCCATAACTGACGGAAATAGTGCTACCCGCGAAAACATTGAAAAATTTATCGAAGGAAAGGATTTTGACTTTGTGCCAAAAATAGATGAAGAACTGGATCCTTTTGTTGCAAATGCAGTACAACCAGCAATGTTGTATAACTATATTGGTAATAAAGAAAAAATACTAAAATATTCTTATCTCAGTGAATTCCGCCCTGAATTTTCAGGGACATCGACTCGGTCCATTGAGGACCCAGTCAATCATATTCTTAGGTTCAAATCCATGAATAGTCATTTTCTAATGCTGTATAATTTTGCCTATGGAGGAGGGTTAGGAATCTTGGAGGACACCCATTTAAAAACGAGATTTATAATAGAGACTAATTCTACCCTGCCACGTGTACCAGAACTTAACAATTACAATCAATACTACTGCTATGATCTGATATGCAGATATGATGGGGCTGAAGATGGTATATCCAAGGCCATTTCCAAATATATGATTGATGACCTTGATAAAGCATTCAATGTAAAAAGTCATGAGGAAAAAAAACTGGTAAAATGCTGGGTATTGAAAGAGTACGGGGATTCAAAAGTTTATCAAGAACCCGTAGGTGAAGGAATGGGTTTTAAAGCGAATGCAGAGGAACTCGAACCGGGCAAACAGCTTATTATAGAAAATTTTTTTGTGAGGAATTTAACCCAGTTGTTAAACTACAATTCTGAGATACCATTTGTGAATAAGGTGGGAAATAAAGGGAAAATCAGCTTTATAGTAACATGGAAACCCAATAATGTAAAAGCCATGTCAGCAGAACTCCGAAAATATGGTTTGGAAATAGCGCTTGAAGACATGGAAAGGGATGTTATTGTTTTAAGAGACAGGTAGAAACTAAAATCCAAAATGAAGAAATTGCTTTAGAAGTTAAAGCGCTTCCGAAGTTTTACGAGAATAGGCTAAATAGGAAAAGGCTGCCCAAAAAATTTGGGCAGCCTTCATTTCCTCAGAAACTTAAATTGTTCCTTTTGAATCGCATATTGCTACTGTTTGGTGGTAGTAGCTACCACAGACCCAACTGGCTCTTGATTGGAATCAATTGATTCATATCCTCTTGCACATAACTCAATGGCAGGTGTGCCACATTGAGACTGTTGTTGAGCCTGTGTTTTTTCGCCCAGATAATTTTCATCAAGATCAAACCAATGGAGCATTTCGCTCGCATCTGTTTTAGATTCGGATGAGTTTGAAGATTGAGTTGCAAAAGCTAATCCAACTCCAAATACAAGTGCCATTACTGGCAACAGTTTTCTAAACTTTTTCATAGCTAAAAAATTTAAAGTTTAACATAGTTACACCAGAACCCACTTTGGGTCTAGTAAGAAATTGCCCTGTTTCATTTCTGTCAAAAGCCGGGCTTACTTCTGGCAGATGTTCTTGGAGCCTGATCTTTTTCTGAAAGGTACTTTTGACCAATCCGGTCGTAGTTAAAAAGCAAAGGCTTTAGAGCATACTTTCATAGTGAAGTAAATGTACCTCGTCTTTACCTGCCCATTGATTGACCTGAAACAAAAAATGAAATTGCCTTGGGACAATAAAAAATTGTTCCATAGCGAGAAAATAGTGTTCTAGAGGAACTTTAAAATTGCAGGGGTTTTCCTATTCCCTAAAAAAGTCAGTTAATTGTTGCCCTTTCTTAATTTTCTTCTCGCCCGGCTATATGTCGATGGGGTAATCTGAAGAAAACTGGCGATGTACTTAGCGGGTATTTTTTGGAGTAAATCGGGATATTTGTTTTCAAAATAGAAAACTCTTTCTTCTGCATCTGCTTTCCTTTGTAAATACTCCTTTTCCTTTGAGTTTTCTGCGTAGTAAGCTTCGGTGGCCAGCACCATTAGCTGGTTGGTTTCTGGAAACTCATTTAACATTTCCATCAGCTGCTCATAAGTGCTCGTCAGGGCAGTGGTTTCTTCAAGGATCCTGATGGCAGTATGAGCAGGTTCTCTTCTCATAAAGCCACTTGGCATTACAGTATCACCTGCTCTGAAAAATCTCATCGGAACAAGGTTATCGAAATCATCATAAGTGTACTCCATTGCTGTTCCTTGCAATAAAAACCAGCAATGGCCGGGCACTTCATCCAGACATACAATCGTCCTTGAAGTGCCATACCTTCGAATATCAATGGTGTTCAAGATATATGTTTTGAGCTCATTGTTTACTGTGATAAACCGGGACAGATAGTCAAAAAGCAGTGTGAGGTCTGTTTCCATAGCAGTATGAGTTTTAGTAGTGAGGATAAAAATACGATAAATTGTACATCTGTAAATCACTGAATTTCAGATGTAATTAAGAATAAAGTACGCTCAAAAGTCGAGAATTTAAGAGAGTGAAATATATTTCCTTGGGGAAATATTAGGATGGGATGTCACTTTCGGGAATAATAACCTTCAAAAAGTTTGGTGGAATCCTATTTCTAAACATTGGTAAATTCTTGTGGGCTACGAAAAGCAGCAAGCCGGACTGAATTTCAGTCCGGCTTGTGCGGTTAGGAAAGGTGTTTAATCTTACTACTCATGAAGTTCCTTTCCCTATACGCTCCGCTTTATTGTATAGCTGAAAAAGGAATCAGATTAAGGCGTATCAAAATCAATTGACAATCACCTTTTTCTGATACGTCTTCCCGCCTCCGGTTACTTCCAGTATATACGATCCAGAAGGCAGGTTACGTACATCCACCCTTTGCATGTAGGAGGCTTCGATTTCTTCACTGTACACTTTTACACCGAGCAGATTGAACATCTCCTTGCGGATGATCTCTTCGGGTTCGGCGAGGTGCTCGGTACGGAAATAGAGAAAATCACCTGTGGGATTGGGGTAAATATTCAGAATGAAAGCCTTTTTTCGTTCCTGAGATTCATAATCCGTTTCGGGAATATCTGGTGATATACTTGGTGCAAATTGAGTGTTGCAATACGACATGGTCTGATCAAACTGCTCCTGCTCTATGGCCTCTGTGAGATAATCGTTTTCTACACTACATATACAATCCCAATACGACCACTTCTCATATACCCTGGCAGAAACATTTGTTGGAAATTCAGTTAAAATGGCCATTGCTTCGGGATAAAACCCACCCTGACGGTAAGCATGAGCTCGTTCAAGGTTGAACAATGCTCTCCTCTCAAATCCTGCAGTATCAGTTGGGGTTCCATAAGCGTTGATCAGGCTTTGGATATATCCGTTGAGTTGTTCAACCTCATCGTGAGGGTCGTTCCCTGCTGCATGATCGAATGCTAATATTTCCTGTGCATACATTTGAGCAAGTGCTTTCTGTTTCATCTTTATATAAATATGTAATAGTCCCTTTTCTTCATTTGTCAATTGACTGAACATAGGAAGCAACTCTCCTGTAACATTATTGGCCTGCTCAAATGCGAGTTCATCATCCGTACCTTCCAAATTGTTCGGAGTGGTAATTTTTTCAGCAATATCCAGTGAGGCGTCAATAAGGTTGATCAGGTTTTCTCCAAGATCGGGGTCAACGTTGATTTCACTCGATAGCATTCCGATCATGGTGTGTTCTGCAATAAAATGCGGATTTGACATGCCCTGTGAACACCCGACAAACGACTGAGCATGATCGGGGTTATAGGTGTATGCACCACCTCCATTGGTAAAGTTTATCTCATTTTTAAATCCACCGTTATGCCAAGGTAGTGTAAACGTATAACAAGGGGAGCAATACTCCATGGTATTACCTTGCATATCAACCCTGGTTTGATCGTACATATCAACATAGGTGCTAAGCCCTAAGTAGTGGATGTCTTTGTCATTGTAAAAATTGTTCTGTCCGTTTACAACACTAAATCCTGCAACGTACATAAGTATTACGCCCACCGTATTTCCCGTAAAATCATTGTGTGCATCATCCTTCATGTCTACAAATACAGTAGGGTTTTGATAATCGTCGGTGGCATAAACACCATAATGTAAGCCGTTGAAAGTATTGCACCTTAGCGTTAAGTTATGATCTTCCAGCCAGATGCCGTACGTGGGGAGTCCAATATGGGTTGTGATGAGAAAATCTGAACCTTCCACGGTAACTTCCGTTCCAGATTGGCCATATAGGAATAAACCGTGCTGATTGTTTTTAAATGTTGAGTTTTTAACAAAACTGGCACTATGAATACCTGATGTATACACTCCTTCAATATTATTCTCAAAATCACATCCCATAATCTCGTATGATTTTCCACTGATCTTAATCCCTGTACCACAATTTTCAAATGTAGAGTTATCAATTTTCAAAGGATGTGTAGCGGAAACCTGAGAGGCATTAATACCATATATTCCATGATAGAACCTGTTGTTGTAAATCATGGTATTATCGTTGTGGTTACCCCACAAACGGAGACCTCCATGTCTGTTTAAATCACTGCTTTCCATTCCGGGCGGGACTGTTACTTCCATATTCCTGAATGTAAGGGGAGAAGTAATGCTCATGTGCACACCCGGATGCAAAAGAGCCTTCCCTGTTTTGATGGTGATCTCTGCAAAAGTGTGGTGGTTTTGCATTTTGGGGCTGAAGTTCCCCTTGCATTCCAAAAGTACCTGATCAAAGGGGGTGGAACCTTCCAAATGCATCTTCGCATTTTGCCCTATGTCCCAAAAATTATCGGCCACACTGCCCCATATAAACTGATCGATAATCATACGGCCGCCACCAGAAAATGTAAATGTAGCATCATCTCCTACAGTAACTTTACCTTTAATCTCGAGGATGGAATTGGAGCCTTCGAGTATAATCTCAGCTCCGTCAAGAAAGGCAAAATTTCCGCCGTCTTCTATAATTACTTTTGACCCGTTTTTAACAATCATTTTACCGCCGCTTTCCAGTATTAGCGCACTGCTTTCTTGTATATACAGTTCTGCCTTATTCCCCACGCTGCTTTCTCCTACCACCAGTTCGCCGTTGTTGCCAATGTTGAGGTCTTTTCCAAAACAAGATCCATGTCCCAAAAAGTAGTTGTGGGTATTGCCGGTAGGGGGTGTAGGGCCACCGCCATCACCATCTGCCTGGTTTCCGTAGAGCAGCATTTTCCCACCGTTTTCTACCCGCTCATGGGTGATGTGGGTTTTTGTACTGCTTCCGTAGTTATATGTTGAAGTAATCACGTTACCTACATTAGGGAGGGAGCCGCCTTCTTTAATATGCCGTAATGCAAATTCTATATTATCACCTTTTCCGGTTTGGTTGCCATCTGTGATCTCAACGTGCTCAGTATTGTCAGATGGAGCATAAATGGCATCAAATGGTGTGAGATTGGGATCAGGATAATCATCTTCCATTCCCGACGCATCGTAATACCAATTGGAGGTATTGAGATCGAGTGCGGAAACAAGCGGAACAAAGCAATGCCTGTCATGGTCAACATGGGTTTGTATCCATTCTTTTGCACCAATTTGCTCACCCAATTGCTCGGCTGTTGTTCTATATCCCCCCGCTAATCTGTCAAAACTGGTTTGGTCAGGCTTATTAAAAACGACGGTTCTGGGGTCTTTTGGGCCTGCAAAAATGGGAAAAAGCACTCCTATACGCACCCCCGCAGCAATAACACCCTCATATACTACATTTCCCGATTTGCCGGGAAGGGCATAATATTCCATTTCCATCATTTGCCTCCACAGGAAAGGGATGTTCCATGACCCTGCTGCAAAAAACAGGCGGTCGCCACTATTAAATCCAAACGTATTTCCCTGCTTACTTCCCGATGCGATGGCTACATTTTTGGTTTTTTGAGGATAGCCAAGCGCTTGTAGTTCACCGTAAAAAGAATCAAACTCCTGGTCTGACTGAAAAATTATATTATGCCGCAACATTTGCATTACCGCCTTGTCTTTTAGCTTATTCAAGAAATCACGAGCATCAGCATCGCCCTTCACAGTATTCACAGCTAAATGACTGATCATATGCAATGCGCCTACAGAAATATACGCCCCTCTATGGGGTGCGTCTATAGAAAGGTACAATCTTGTACAGTGATCCATATTATTGTTTTCCATCCATCGCAATGCATAACGGGAAATAAGCCCCCCCATACTGGCACCTATAACCACATTGGGTTCGGCATCAGTCGTTTTATACTCATTTATTTTTTCGATAAGTTTAACTAATACATATGCATTTTCACGAATATCTCGCCTATTGTATTTAAAGTCGAGCATTATAATATCATATCCGTTATCGTGCAAATCATATAGCAAGTCAGGCATGTTTTCCAAAGGATAGTCCCCATTGCCCCAAAGACCACACCAGCCAAATGTACCCATTTGATAATTTCCGGCATCTTGTTCATCATAAATACCTAATTCAAGTCCTTCAACTATTATCACAGGTTTCTTATACAGGTTTTCTTCCCCCTGAGCAGGATTAGGTCTGAACCACGTATAGGCATTACCTATGGCAGCCCCTCCAGGGTTTTGGGTATAGTCTGCAATAACGTTTCCATGAAAAAATTGACTTGGAAGAGGATTCCAAGGAGCTAAGGCAGGTTCTGGAATATATGCCCCATATCCGCAATGCAACGTATTTGAAGCACTCATCATAGATTTTCTCACTACATTTCCGGGGAAAAGTGCTTTTATGTAAAAAATTGAGTTCAAACTTTGTGCATTGGTAAGCGTATCCCCCCAATCAAATGGTTCCCATGTATTCCCTTCGTTAAAGCTTATCTCAAAGGAGGTGGGTTTTTCGGAAGTGTTGGTGTAATAGTGGCTGGAATCAATCACATAACGAAGTCCATTGCCGTAAAAAGAATCGGGGATTGAAACAATAAAAAGTTCGTTGGTAGCAAAAGGGCTTTCTCCTTGGGGGTCGAGTATAAAAAGCTGTTTTAACTCTTCATCGTACTCCATAAGGAGTGAATCTTCGCGCAATTCATCATATTCGAGATGGAGAAATACAAAGGGTACCTCTCGCTGCTCCTGTATCTTTTTTTGAAATGCAGGCATAATTGAGTCAATCATTTGATATTGACCACCCAGATTCGACATTTCCAAATCGACTAAAATCTGTCTGAACTCGTGCGTTTCCAGCGGGTACATTTCTGAGCTTTCACCATCAAAAACGCCAATTGGTGTTTCTGACTGATGTAAATAGGGTAAAATTCCTGTATGACTGTATTGGATTACAGGTGCAAAAAGTGAATCATATCCCGAAATTTCAACGGTGTCTACCTGTCCAAGCAAATTGACATGACAGGTAACAAAAACGAAAAAAGAAAGTAAACATTTTTTCATGATTAGGAGGTATTAGGGTTAAAAAATTAGTATTCAACGGTGTATTCTGTTACATCATGGGCTTTGCAAAAAACAGGTATGGTTACATGATCTCCTTCACCGGGCCCATCTCCGGGTCGATATCTGAAAGTACTAAGAATGTTTTCAACATCTCCATACACTGTAAACTCGTGCGTTTCATCAACATTCATTCCTGATAGTTGAAGTCCTGAAGCCAATGGACTTCCCGGAGGGGTGTTTAAATTAAACCGGTCATAAATCTTATCAACATTAATGATACGAATTCGAAGGGTTCCCTGAGGTGGTAGGCGTATTACTTCGTGAATTTGGGCTTTTTTCTGTAAAGTCAAATTGGTTCTTTTTGAGGGACTTTCACCGTTATAGGTTATTGACCAAGTTCCAATGGAACGATTCCCGTAATGGTGAGGAGCATCGGCATACAAAACATACATTAGACCTTCCTCTATTGTATATTCAAAATGGAATTTCCCATTAGCATCCGTTTGCATGTCCATAAATTTTGTGTGTGCAGAACCCGTACCGGCAAGACCTGCAGTTCCTGTGTTAATCTCTACCGTACCGCCTTCAATGGGTTTCAGGCTGGAGGCATCCAACAACACACCTTCCACTACCACATCTGTAATTTTATCGGGCTTACATGAAATGATGGCGAAAAGAAAAATACATGAATAAAAAAGAAAATTTTTCATGACAGTATATATCAATATTCAATAGTATATTCCGTAACGTCATGGGCTTTGCAAATTACAGGAACCTGCACGTGGTCTCCATCTTCAGGGCCATCTCCAGGGCGATATCGAAATGTATTGAGAATTATTTCAGCACCTCCATATACTGTGAAAGTGTGCGTCTCATCCACGGCCATACCCGTTAAATGATGTAGTCCTGTTCCGTAGGGACTACCCGGAGGAGCATTTAAGCCAAATCGGTCATAAATCTTATCAACATTAATAATGCGGAGCTGCAAGGTGGCCTGAGGCGGTAGGCGAATTATTTCATGAATTTGGGCTTTTCTCTGTAAAGTCAAATTCGTGCTATTTGAGGGCGTTTCTCCGTTATAAGTTATTGACGACCAATCAATGGAACGATTTCCGTAATGGTTAGGAGCATCGGCATATAAAACATACTTTAGACCTTCCTCTATTGTATATTCAAAATGGAATTTACCGTCAGATCCTGTTGTCATTTCCAGAAATTTTGTGTGTGCAGAACCCGTACCGGCAAGACCTGCAGTTCCTGTGTTAATCTCTACCGTACCCCCTTCAATGGGTTTCAGGCTGGAGGCATCCAACAACACACCTTCCACCACCACCTCTGTAATTTTATCGGGCTTACAGGAAGCAAAAGCAGTGAAAATAACGACCAAAAAAACAAGCAGATTTTTCATGATGTATTCGTGTTTAAAAAATTTTTCTTAGCGAAGATAATTAAAAAATCACAACTAATTGTATTTTTTTATACCAAAAATGTCAAAAAATAACTATTTAATGATTAATTTGTAGTCCATGATTCGTGAATTTTTCACAATTCCGATAAGGAAACATGAATTTTACTTAAACGACAAAAATACATCTTCAACAACAAGAATATCTCCACCTTCTATTACTGAATAATCTACATAAGAGGATTGTAATGCTGTAAAAGCCATACGAACACATAAAACTCTTTTTTCAAAATCGATTTCTTCAACTTCAAATTTGAAGTCCTGACTACAGTCGACAAAGTGTAGCTTGTGGTTTGTATTGATCTGTTTTCTAGTAATTTCAACAGATATACTTTTAAAGAAATCGCATGAAAATGAACCAAGAAACAAGGTGTCATAAAGGGCCGTTATTTTGTAATCATGATTTTCTTTTCTGCCACTTAAACTAAAACTATGTTCAAACGCTCCAATTTTAATAGGCTCGAATGAATTAAAAACGATATCACCATTAAACTTTGCACTGAAAATATTGGCTTCATGGCTGCAATCCATAAAATCTCCCGGACTGTGCACCTCTTTCTCTATTGTACAAGTAAATAGTGAAAAGAGAAGTATTCCGTTGAGAAAAAATACACGTGTCTTTTTCATAAGGCAAACCTGTATTGAAAATTAATGCCGCTAACATTGTAAAACCGTTCCGGGTTGAACTCGCCCATAGTGAAAACAGAAATAACAATGCCGTAAAAATCAGTAAGCTCATAGTTAAGTCCGTATGCCAGCCCAATGGAAATGTATCGAATTTCTTCATAGTACTTTATCTCATTGCCAAAAAATGAAATGGTATATTCTTGTAGCTTCTCACCTCTCGCGCTTCCGCTTGTATAAGCTACCCCTAACGAAGCGGAAACTCTTTCCTTATACATATATCCATACATCAAGGAATGTGATCGGATAAATCGGGGCGGAAGTCTATCTGTGCTGACTTTCAAAATTTTTTTGAAAGTCCATTCCTGACCATGCACATACCGATATGAAAGTTCTTGTTTCCCCCAATGATAGCCAACAGCAATATTTTGCCCCAGGCCATAATTCATCTCCATCCCTGCCCCATAATTCAAAAAGAGATATTTGTTTGAATCATTGACTTCCTGAGCGTACGAATGCAAACCCAAAATAAAAGAAACAATAAATACATATATTTTACGCATCATTCACTTAAGTTTAACCAGATTGTATTGGCGAAAATATATCACAATTTGATACGAAGTCGATATTACATGCTCATTAACATGACATTTAACATTATGTTAGCAGTCCATATACATGAAATTTTTTACGATACTTTCAGGGTATATTAAAAGTTTTAATATTGTTGCGGAGTATATATAAACAAGGTTTCATAGCAGGGTTTTTCAGGGTTTCCGTGCCAAAACCTAAGTCTCCAAAAGGTAAAAAACAGATGAATAATAGATGGATTATGATAGATCAATTAGCTTTTACCATCCCCAAACCATTTCTTAAATTCCGTTGCCCTGCGCTGGCTGATAATAATTGGTTCGTCTGGTATTATCGAATCAAGAAACAATTCGAGCTTTCCAAACCGTGCTTTCTTAAAATACTTACAGGCTTTGTGATTGACAATTATTTGGCGATTGGCTCTGAAAAACGTTCTTGTGGGTAATTGTTCTTCCAGCGCCTCTAAGGTTTCTGGTATCAGGTGTTTTTTTCCTGTAAAGAGATAGAGATAATTGAATTCGCCCTCATGTAGGACATAGGCTATCTCACCTACTTCAACTTTCACATGTCGGCTTCCTGAGTTGATAATGAACTGTTGCTTTTCATTATCTGTGGGATGGTCATCAGGCTTTGATTTGAGCTCTCTGAAACGTATAAAAAAGTAGTGTGCCAGATAGTAAAGGTTAAAAAGGAGTATCATCAATATGATATAGGGGAATGCATAGACGAGGTAGAAAGTGTCTTCCCAGATATGTACTCCGAAAAACCCAAAATACAGTGCTGCAAGAAAAAAGTCGGTGATTGCAGGTAAAAGCACACAAAGCACAAGTTGCAATCCAATACGTGTAACTGTATGCTGTATCCAGTCATAGCGCTTGTCGAGCCATCTGGTAAAAAAGGCAATGGTTTCCACTACTATCAGTGCAATGACCAAGCTGCTGCCAAATTCAATATAAAACCACTTCGACAAGAGCCTTTCAAACAAAGGGTCAATCCCTCCGAACTCGGTGGCCAAGTAAGCCCCCAAAACAGCAGCTATGATGCGAAAGTATTGGTCGTTATATGAAGGTAACTCCTGATTTTTTTTCATTGGTGTTTATCGTTGGCTTCGGTTTTCGTTAGTGCTTATAACCCAGAATAACGATGACTCGTATAAATCACCTATATCTTTCTGACAACTAAAAACATACCAAGTTTGAAAAATCTTATTATTTATTCAACATAAAACTCCAATAAGCATGTACCCGTTAACCGAACAAGGCGTAATTCAAAAACAAAACGATCTCAATAATCTGTCTGATGAACAGCTACTCACAGAAGCCAAATCTATGTGCAGTGACTTTAAAAACTGGCTGAGCAATAATTTTGACCTGCTGCCTAATGAGGTGGACTATTTAAATACAGTTCCCGAAAATGTGCTGTTTGGATGGGGTGCTCAACTGGGTGTTATTGTTATATGCCGGGGTGATCTGGAGGTGGAATTCCCTCCCCACGATCCACAAAGGACAAAACAGGTGGATGTGAGCAATAAGGATTCGTTGGTGAGTTATAAGCCAGGTGGAGATACCGTGATGGAGGCTCAAGGGCTTGTGAAGTGGGAATATCAAGATTAACATTTACGGTTTATAACCATATTTCGAACCCGGATTTTACCGGGTTTTTTTGATTGGAGGTGAAATATTTCACTTGTTGATTTTTTGTATTTCACCCCATTTTGTAGGTGTACTTCACGTATTCTCCATTATTCAAATTCATACAATATTTTTACTTTGGCTTACTTTTGTAGGTATCTGATTCTCCAAAAAAGAGCTTTTCCGGGCTTAAAGCTTTTTTCTGGGGCTGATATTGAATAACCTCAAAACATACAGCTATGAACTCTTTTTGCGATAAATACTACGAAAGGATGAGTGAAGACCTTCTCCATATAAGCCTGTCCACCGACAATCCTATTGAGCTTGCCGAAAAATCATTTAAGGCCATAAAAAAAGCCTATTATGAATTGAAAGCAAACATTTCCGGATACACTTTTAAAGATGATCAAGAAGAAATTGAATTCTTTAAAATAACACAGCCTAAATTCCTCTGCGAAATGATCTATTTTGCTGAGGTATTCAGAATAGAATCCAATTGTCCGGTCAGGCCTTTTAAGATGAAGAAAAACCACTATAAGCTTGAGATGGAAGGAATTTCCAAATTCTACGAAAGAAATCAAGAGCTTTATTGGTATTTTATTTCCGGCAAAACAGACTTGGACGACAAGCTTTTTCTCAACAGCAATAAAGTGGATCTATCTTTTCCCGATATCTTCTTTTTTAATGCAGACCCGGATTTTTGCTGCCCATGCAGTTACAAAGTAGCCCAATTTTTAGGGTTCAAGAAGCTTTTGGAATATATCCAGAGTACCATTGAAAACATAGGAAAGAAATCCATGATAAAAACCGGCCCGGTATGGACGGGGCCAAAGGTTTGGTTGATAGAATTGATTTATGCGCTAAAGGCCGCTGGTGTATTCAACAAAGGAAAGGTTGATATCAAAGATATCGCCAATGCAACCGGGCCAATTTTCCAGAAAGATCTCGGAGAATACTACCGCACTTTTCAGGAAATCCGATTAAGAAAGAAGAACAGGACGATTTTTATTGATCATCTAAAGGAATCATTGATGGAATACATGGATGCTGCTGATGGCATATAGTGTGATCAGTCCTCTTTTTCAATGATCAGATGTGCGAGATCAGGGGTATTGTAAATTCTTTCAATTTCTGTTTCTATAAGGTATTTCACCTGGTTTTTGACCATCCGGTAGTTGCTTTCAATTTCTGAGGTAGAAACATCTACCACAGGAGGAATAGGTTGATAGGCCTGCTCCTCTATTTTCAGGGCTTCGTGGTCATTGATGATCTCGTTGTGGAATGTCTTATGGGGAATCTTCTGGTCGGGGTTATCGGCTACCATCCCCACAAATTCCCCTGAGCTCAATCCGGCAATTTTGGAAGGAGGGATGGCCGAATCCAGTTGGGTTGAACGGCTGATGGAGGTATCGTTTGCATTGATGGACATGCTTTCCCGCTGTTGCATGATTTTTCCGCAGCGCTCGGAAAGCTGTTTGGCTGTATCCCCGGTGACCTGCCCGCTGATAATGTTTCCTACGATATTGGTTACGACGTCTGCCTGCTCCCTGCCATAATCTTTCCTGAGCTGGCTAAAGTCTTGTATTCCCAAACAGGTTGCCACTTTGTTGCTTCGGGCAGTTGCTATAAGATTGTCTATGCCGTTAAAATAGATGGTAGGATACTCATCGAAAATGAGGCTGGATTTGAGTTTTCCCTTTTGATTGACCAGTTTGATCATTCGGGAGATATAGAGGGAAAGCACCGCTCCATAGGTCTGCTGCTTTTGAGGATTGTTGCCCACGCAAATGATTTTCGGGTCATCGGGATTGTTTAGATCAAGTGTAAAATCATTTCCTGAAAGCACGTAGTATATCTGTGGGGAGGCAAGCCTTGCCATCGCTATCTTGGCACTTGCAATCTGCCCTTCCAGTTGGTCGGTAGCCCCATTTAAGTAAGCAATTACAAACGGGTTGATCAGCACTTCTATTTCAGGCTCCGTTCGCAAAACAGGAAACAATAAATCATATTCAATCTGCATCAGTTCGATCACATGAGGCAAGGTGCAGTATTGCCCGCCCTTAAATTTTTTCAAAAACCAGATCACTGCGGTGAGGAAGTTAATGGGAGATTCTATAAAGAAGTCACCCTGTTTTTTGATCCATGTCCGATTGAGTCCAAGCATAATCGTCCTTGCAGATTCACTGGCATCTGTAATATCCAACATGCTATCCGGGTCAAGCGGATTGCATCGGTGGGTATGGGAGAGTTTGTCAAAGTTGATGACGTAAAAGGCAGGTTCTTTGGAATAACATTTCTTATACTTTTGGAGGGTATTGTAGGCTATTATGGAAAGGTCATCATATTTGAAGTCATAGATAAACATCGAGAAACCCTTTTGGATATGTTGGGTGATGACGTGCCGGATAACGAAATAGGACTTACCTGCTCCCGGTGTGCCTATAACAAGTAATGACCGAAAAGGATTGATGATATTTATCCACGAGCTGCGTATTTTTCCTTTTAGGTTGTATCGGGAAGGGAGGTTTACAGAATACTCGTTTTCAAGCAACCGTTCTTCCTGCGGGAAGGTTTCGTTCAATTCGTTAAAGACATCATCTTTGAATTTCAGCTTGGCAAGGCGGGACATCAATCCACCACCGGTAAGGACAAGGATATATCCTATGATAGTGACGGCCATATAGACTACGCAAACCACTTCCTGTCCATAATCTAGTCGTAGCAAAAAGTGGCTGAGAGAGAACAAAAGCAACCCTGAAAAGAATGGAAATGCCGCATGTGCAAAACGTATCTTCTCATCTTTCTTTCCGGCAGCCCCAAGCAGGGAAACCAGCAATAAGACCAAAGCCATGATTTTCGTCAACAAAATACGGTTGAAAATCCCGGTGCTTTGGAGATTCAGCAATACCCTGTCTGAAATATGATGGCTGAAACCCCATGCCTCAAACGCACCATAGCAGTACACATAAAAGTGCAGTGCCAGTATGCCGAAGCTGATCTTTCTGGTGAGGTCTATGATTTTCCGTAATGCCTCTTCGTTTTCTCCAGTTCCCATGATTATTGCTTTGGATTAATTGCGACGCTTTCTCTTCTTTTTCTTTTTCCGGTGTGGCCTGTTTTCGGAAAGATGTTCTCCGGGAATCTCTTCAAACAAACCCTGGATCATCTCTTCGGCCAATGAGTGACCCGGTGCCAGTTCTTCTGTTGTTGCTCCGTCCGGTTTCTGTTTTTCTTCAGTGGCATTTGTTCCGCCGTCTTCCTGTATATTGAACCGTTGGTGAAGGGCATTTGCGCTGAACTGTTTGCTTAGGTCGCTGCCATTAAAGACACTCCGGGTAACATTGTCCACGAAAGTCACCCCGTATAGCCGCCCCTGGTCATTGGTTCTGAAAACGGCATAAATTCCCTTCATTGAAAGATTGGTTTTTAACCTTTCTAAATCTTTTATCTCCGGTTTCTCTAGAATGCGCTCAATGGTTTTTATCGCCCTTGGCTTGTGCTGTTTCCTTTGTTCCTTGTTCCTTTCAAACCTCTGTTCAAGTCTTACCAAAGTGGGTTTTGAGTGGATAGAACTTGCTTTGATCGGCACTCCAAGCCTGTTTCCGTTCCCATCCGAAATGCTGTATACCAATCCCTTTTTCTGATACATCCTCGACTCCGGCTCACCCCTGAATGCGGTTACGTTGAACTGCCGAAGAACCGCATTAAACTCTGCAACTGAGGTAAACTTATAAGTCTTCATCACCTCTGTCAGGACATTGGATATGGCCGCTTTGGTCTCGGATTTACCATAACTGGCTTTCTCCAGGGAAACAGCCCTGAGCATATATGCTTGTTTTTGTTTCTGATCTTCGGCTTTCACCAACCGAAATTGTTCTTCAATGGATCTGCGGGTCAGTTCAGATTGGTTCCTCCCTAAGTTGTGGGTTTCGATGCGCTTGCCATCCTCCCGGATATTGGTTGTGAGGATATGTATATGGGGGTGGGAAGCATCGAAGTGTTGGTAGACCAGAAAAGGCTGGTCACCAAAGCCAATACCTTCCATGTAAGTCATGGCTATTTTTTTCAACTTCTCTTCGTCCAGTTTGTCATCAGGTGAAAAATTAAGAGAGATATGTACCGTATTGGTTTTAGTGCGTTTGTTTTTGTCGGTGAACTCGCGGAATTGAACAAGTTTGTCATGGAGGCTTAGTGTATCACTATTATCCATAAATCCATTGGTCAGCAAGAGATCAGCATGACCTTTGGCAAGTTTGTTTTCATTGTAATGCAGCGCACCACGTATATTCTTTCCTGTTGTTATTTTTGCGACCACCGTCTTGACAATTGAGAGAGAATGGTGAACAATTCCTGTATCTTGTCCTCAACTTTTCGGTAATGGGGGACAATCTTTTCTGCATAAGCCAGCCTGGATTCCGAATCCATTGCGGTATGGAAATGCCTAGTGATCTGGTTGATGTTGACACCTATGGCTTGGAGCTCGTTTCTGATTTTCGCAAGTTGTAATTTGACCTCATGCAGGCTTGCATCATAGGTATTGATGGTAATCTTTTTGCGGAAGATCATATCCCGTATCAGTTCACTTAAGTTCTGACAATAGGTGTTTTTTTGGAGTAGTTTTTCTAGGTATTTGTATTCCTTGTCAGTGAGTCTTAGAGTAAATCTACGGGTGTACTCTTGTGTGGAACGGTTTGACATATCAATAGGAAATTAAAATTCGACTTCGGAGAATTTTACCCCGGCGCGACTTCGGAGCAGACCGGGCAAGATGGGATTGGCGTCAGACAATCCTACATCTTGCTGATTGCTCCAAAATGCAATCCCTGACCTTGAAAAGATCTGATAAAGATTGCTGTAATCCGGGGCTATGAATGATCAGTTCAAAAGGTTCCATATCCAATCATCTGCAAGGGTTTTCCAGTTGCTGAAAGGTGTTCCATTTTCACTTTCCCAATCCATAGATTCATAGTGATAATAGAAAATTTCTGCTTCGTCTATGGACATTCCTTTGAGGGAAAAATAGGCTTTGACATGGTCAAAAAGAGGGGGGACTTTTCCGCCCGATCCGGTGTTTGCATTTGTTCCATTCATGGCATTTCAATTTTGGTTTACGGGTCAAAATTGAAGGGCTTTCACAGGATTTTTCCCCACTGCGATTTGGAAGTGGGACATTTTTTTGTGAGTCGCATCTGCAAGGAATGGAAAATCAAATACTTATAACAACAAAAAGAGTTAGGTGATTTTTACCTCTGGTATAGTCGTTATGAGGGGAAAGTTTTTTATTTTGGGGTGGCTAAAAGGGTGGTAATATAAAGGTGGATTGATGGAATTAAATGATAGAAGCTATCTGGATTATCAAGCCTTATTATATGTACGTATTTAAAAGTTAGCAGTAATCATAAAAACACTATGGGGAAAAGACTACCGACAGAATTTGCAATAAATATGAATTTGGAGAAAATGATGATTCTTCAACAATCCGAATTACAATTTGTAAACCAATTCAACTATTTTGATGAGTATAACCCTTGTCATTTATATTTTATATGTAAAAGACCTCGTTTAACAATTAACCCTAATAAATTTCAAGTAACAAATGAGTATTTAAGCCTAACTTTTGTTGTTCAAAAAAAGAATGAATTTGAAGAGTTTGAGCTTAAATTTGAAAATAATTTTTCAACTGAAGACATTCAATTAGTTTCAGATTACCCTCACAACATTTTTAAACTTACGACTAATGGCGAAACATTAGTTGATGCAAAGGTCTCTCCTTTTTTGCAATCGTTTCCTAGATACTATATAAATGGAGATTTTTTAGATTTAGAAGTTTTATACATTGGTCAATCATTTGGTGTGGAAGGTGCAAGAACTGCACCTGACAGACTTAAAAATCATTCAACACTTCAAGGAATCTATTCTGAAGCTATAATAAACAACCCCGATAGTGAAATATGGCTAGCGTTAGCTTCATTTAATCAAATAACTATTACTATGATGGACGGAAAAACCAAGTTCACAAAAAAAGAACTGGATGAAGATGATGAAAGAAGACCAAAAGTATTCGACAAATTAAATTGGGAAGGAATTAACGAACAGCAAAAAATTAATTTTACAGAAGCAGCATTGATAAAGTATTTTCAACCAAAATATAATATTATTTATAAAGACTCATTTCCAAATCCAGCACACAAAACATATTCGGAATGCTATGACTTAGATATTAATGCTGTTTGTATAGAGTTACAGACCTCTGAAATGATAAATTGTTATATGTACTCAGATGTTGTTGAGAAAGCACCTTGGCATATGCATGAGTTTTTACTTAACTCAACAGAAGAACGGAAAAGTATGTTTGAAATAATATAAAAATCACTGGCTTTGAAATACCCTACATTTTGTTTCCGTGGACTGCATTGGTTACATGCCAAAACCAGACACACGATCAAACACATTTGGTTTTTGCCAACACTCGGACAAACACCCAAATATTCATTCAAACACTTTTTATACTGAAAAATGATATAAAAATAGAAATAGAGCTTAATTTAGCCAGCTGACTCTTTGACGACATGAACAGAATAAAAGAAGTACTTGAAGAAAAGGGAATTAAACAGACTTGGTTGGCTGAGAAACTTGGGAAAAGTTACAACATGGTGAACGGCTATGTACAAAACCGACAGCAACCAAGATTGGAAGTACTTTATGAGATTGCAAAAATTTTGGATGTCGAAGTAAAAGAATTGTTGGTGGAACTAAAAAATGACAAAACAGGAAAATGAGTTTTCAGAAAATATTAAACAAATACCGAAAAATCGCTTTTTCAGAGCGTGACAAAGGCGACCGCTTTGAGCGATTAATACAGGCCTACCTGAGAACCGACCCAAAATATGCTTTCCTGTTTAAAAATGTTTGGCTATGGAATGAATTCCCGGGCAAATTAGACTTGGGAGGTGGTGACACCGGGATCGACTTGGTGGCATTGACTGTTGAAGGAGACTATTGGGCAATCCAATGTAAATGTTTTCAGGAAGGCTCTACCATTGACAAACCAGCCGTTGACAGCTTTCTTTCCACATCAAGCAGAGAGTTTAAGAATGAGCAAATGCAAACGACCCGCTTTGCTCACCGACTTTGGATTTCCACAACCAATAAATGGGGAGCAAATGCAACGGAAGCTATCCGAAACCAAAATCCGCCAGTTACACGAATCAATCTCTTTGACTTGTTGGAAGCCCCAGTTGATTGGGAGAAATTGGAAGAAGGCATACATGGAGAAGCAGCACGCACACCAAAGAAAACGCTTCGTCCTCATCAAAAAGAAGCATTAGACAAAACCCACGAACATTTTAAGACGACTGACCGGGGAAAGATCATTATGGCTTGCGGAACGGGAAAAACCTTCAACTCTCTTCGTATTGCCGAAAACGAAACAGATGGAAAGGGTTTGATTTTATTCCTTGTTCCTTCTATCGCCCTCCTTGGACAAACTCTACGTGAATGGAGTGCTGACGCCAATGAGCCAATCAATGCAATTTGCATATGCTCCGACCCGGATATTTCAAAAAAAAGAAGCAAAAATGAGGATACTGATTCTTTCAGTGTAGTGGATTTGGCTTTACCAGCTTCCACTGATACTGACAATATCCTCCATCAATTTCAAAAGATAAAAGAAAAAGGTTTATCTGGAATGACGGTGGTTTTTTCCACCTATCAATCCATTGATGTAATTGCCCGGGCACAAAAAGTATTGCTCAAAAACGGCTTCGCAGCATTTGACCTGATTATTTGTGATGAAGCACACCGCACAACAGGCGTTTCATTGGCCGGAGAGGATGAATCGGCTTTTACCAAAGTACATGATGCAGATTTCATTAAGGCCAAGAAGAGGCTTTATATGACAGCCACTCCAAGACTTTATAGCGACGACACGAAAAGCAAAGCAGCACAGGCGGAAGCTGTTTTATGTTCAATGGACGATAAGGCTTTGTACGGTGAAGAGATGTATCGTATTGGATTTGGTGAAGCGGTTGAACGTGATTTACTCACGGACTACAAAGTGCTTATTCTTACCCTAAACGATAAAGACGTTCCCCCGGCTGTACAACGCATGATTGCCGACAAGGAAACGGAAATTACCACTGATGATGCCTCTAAACTAATCGGTTGTATCAATGCGCTGTCCAAACAGTTTTTGGGGGACGACGGCAAAACCAAAGAATCTGACCCCGAACCCATGCGAAGGGCGGTTGCCTTTTGTTCCAACATAGCTACTTCCAAAAAAATAACAGCCACTTACAACACCGCAACGGATGCGTATCTAGGCTCGCTACCTGCAGAGAAAAAAGAACAAATGGTTTCCGTAGCTTCCAAACATATGGACGGTACAATGGCCGCACCGGAACGTGACCAAATGTTGGCTTGGCTCAAAGAAGAAACCGAAGACAATGAATGCCGCATCATTACCAACGTGCGGGTACTCAGCGAAGGAGTAGACGTACCTTCTTTGGATTCGGTACTTTTTCTTTCTGCCCGAAACTCACAAGTTGATGTAGTTCAATCTGTTGGACGTGTGATGCGCAGGTCTCCGGGTAAAAAATATGGCTATATCATTATTCCAGTCGTAGTACCATCGGACGTAGAGGCTGACAAAGCCCTTGATGATAACGAACGTTACAAAGTAGTTTGGACAGTATTAAATGCTTTACGTGCCCATGACGACCGCTTCAATGCGACAGTCAATAAGTTAGAACTGAACAAGAAAAAGCCCAACAACATTTTGGTTGGGCGACCTGAATATTCCTTTGACGGAGATGGCAATCCTTCTTTGGTAAACGAAGATGCCGCTGCTTATGAAACCAATAAGGACATCAACCGACAAATGGCTTTGCAGTTTGAGCAATTGCAATCGGTGGTGTTTGCCCGCATGGTACAAAAAGTAGGCGACCGCAGGTATTGGGAACAATGGGCAAAGGATGTGGCACAAATTGCCGACCGCCAAATCGAACGCATCAAACACTTAATTGAAACAAAAACAGACCAACGCAAAGCTTTTGAAAACTTTTTAGCAGGATTACAAAAAAATATCAATCCAAGTATTTCTGAATCACAGGCCATTGATATGCTTGCCCAGCACATCATTACCAAACCGATTTTTGAAGCCCTGTTTGAAGGTTATTCCTTTGTGAAAAGTAATGCCGTTTCCACGGCTATGCAAGGCATGTTAAATGCCTTGGAAGGTAAATCGGTGGCCGAAGAATCTGAAACCCTGCAAAAGTTTTACGAATCAGTACGCAAACGAGCTGAAGGCATTGACAATGCCGAAGGCAAACAGCGCATCATCATTGAATTGTACGACAAATTCTTTAAAACTGCTTTCCCGAAAATGGTGGAGCAATTGGGCATTGTTTATACCCCTGTGGAAGTGGTAGATTTCATCATTCATTCGGTGAATGAAGTATTGAAAAAGGAGTTTGACCGTAGCATATCAGATGAAAACATTCACATACTCGACCCATTTACCGGAACGGGAACTTTTATTACACGATTGCTGCAAAGTGGGTTGATAGAAGGGAAAGACCTTGCCCGAAAATACCAACAGGAATTGCATGCCAATGAAATTGTGTTGTTGGCATATTACATAGCAGCGGTAAACATTGAAAACGCTTATCACGACCAATTAGGTAAAAAAAGTGATTACGAACCCTTCGAAGGGATTGTACTCACTGACACTTTCCAATTGGGTGAAACGGATGAAAGCCAAAAGCTTTTCTCCGAAATGTTTCCTCAAAATTCCGCAAGGGTGGCAAGGCAAAAGAAAGCTCCCTTACGTGTGATTATGGGCAATCCACCCTATTCTGTTGGTCAGCAAAATGCTAATGACAATGCTGCAAATCAGAAATATGAAAAGCTTGATGCTCGCATATCAATTACTTACGCAAAGGCATCTACGGCAACAAACAAAAATTCGCTTTATAATTCATACATGAAAGCCTTTAGATGGAGCACGGATAGGCTTGATCCAAAATTTGGTGGTATCGTTTCTTTTGTAACAGACGGTGGTTGGATTGACAATAATTCTCATGATGGCTTCAGAAAGCATATTGAAAATGAATTCTCAAGCATTTGGATATTCAATCTTAGAGGGGATCAGCGAACAAGTGGGGAACTCAGTAGAAAGGAAGGAGGAAAAATTTTCGGTTCTGGCTCAAGATCACCAATATCCATTACATTATTAGTTAAAAATCCCAACTCTAAATCTGTTAAAGCTAGAATTCATTATCATGACATTGGAGATTATTTAAGTCAAAATGAAAAACTGGATATTATACAGAAATTTGTTTCAATTAGTAATCCAAGAATGTCTTGGAAGACGCTTCAACCAAATGAGCAAGGAGATTGGATAAGTCAAAGAAATGAAATATTTGATACATTTATTCCAATTGGAGACAAAAATGATAAGGCTAATAAATCCACTTATTTTAAGCCATTTTATGGTCGTGGTTTAGCCACTACCAGAGATGCTTGGTGCTATAACTCCAGTGTAGGAGTGTTGAAAAAAAACATTGGTCAATCTATCAACTTTTTCAATGAACAAAGCAAGCAATTCAACAAAAACTTTAACTCTAGAAATCTAAAACAAAAAGACCTTATTGCTCTTGTCAAAAAAACAGTGACCTATGACGAAAAGGCATTTAGCTGGTCTGACAATCCAATAATGGATGTCGCAAGAAATAAGGAATATACTTTTGACGATGGGTCTGTCAGGTTAAGTATATATCGCCCTTTTTTTAAACAACATGCATACTTTCACAGAGAATTGAACGAGAGGGTTTACCAACTTCCTAAACTATTCCCATCTCCTTCTTTTAAAAATTTAGTGATATGTATTTCTGGGCTGGGAGGCACCAAAGAAAATACAGCATTAATTACAGACATTATTCCGGATCTCAATTGTCTAGATTCAGGAACCCAATGCTTTCCCCTTTACTATTACGAAGAACGACAAAAGAACAGCCCAAGTCTGTTTGATGCACAGGGAGATCCCGCAAATAGCGGGGTAGGCACCGAATACATTCGCAGAGATGGCGTTTCAGATTTCATTTTGGAACGGGCTAAAAAGGTCTATGGGAAGAACGTAGGCAAAGAAGATATTTTTTACTATGTGTACGGCATTTTGCACAGTCCCGATTATCGCTCCTCCTTTGCCAATGATTTAAAGAAAATGCTTCCCCGAATTCCCTTGGTAGAAGATGTCCGGGATTTTTGGAAGTTCAGCAAAGCTGGTCGGGCTTTGGCAGAGTTGCATATCAATTATGAAAGTGTTCCACCTTCTGAAGGTGTGCAGGTAGTAGGATCAGACAGCGGTTTTTATACGGTAGAAAAAATGCGTTTCCCAAAGAAAAACCAGAAAGACACGATTATTTACAACAGCAAGATTATCATATCAAACATTCCGGCCAAGGCCTATGAATATGTAGTCAACGGCAAATCCGCGATTGAGTGGATTATGGAACGCTATGCCGTAGCCACCCACAAAGCCAGTGGTATCAAAAACGATCCTAACGATTGGGCTATGGAGGTTGGCAATCCAAGGTACATTTTGGATTTGCTGTTGAGCATTATTAATGTGAGTGTGCAGACGGTGGAGATTGTGGAGGGGTTGCCTGATTTAGAGTTTGAAAATATAAAATCCGTGAGCTATGAATGATCCAAGAGGTTCAATATGGAGAAAATGGGATTTACATGTCCACACACCCTATTCATACTTGAACAATGGTTTTGGGAATAACTATGACACCTATGTTCAGAAACTATTTAAAAAAGCAATCGCCGAGGACATTCATGCTATTGGCATAACTGATTATTTTACAATTGAGGGTTATAAGAAAATCAAAACAGAGTATATACAAAAAGAAGAGAAGTTAGCAGAGCTTTTTTCTCCTGAAGAAATTGAGAAGATCAAAACGATACTGATCCTTCCTAATATAGAGTTTCGATTGGACAAACTCGTAAATGGCAATCGGATAAATTATCATGTCCTATTCTCGGAAGAATTATCAATCGACACGATTGAGGAAGATTTTCTTTTTGATTTGGATTTTGTTTACGAAGGAAATCCTCAGGCTGATGATGAAAAATGGAAATTGAAACCAAGAAACATAGAAGCTCTTGGTAAGAAACTTAAAGAAGAACATGCTGGATTTGCAACGGAGGGTGATATGTGTGTTGGAATGAAATGTGCAGTTGTAGATGATAAGCAAATCACAAAACTGCTAAGTAACAAGAAAAGTAAATTTTCTGGAAAGTATTTACTTTTTGCCCCTTCAGATGAAGATTTAAGTGAAATAAGTTGGAATGGTCAAGGGCATAACATTCGAAAGGTACTAATACAAAAATCGGATGGGCTTCTTGCCTCCAATCCGAATACAGTTAAATGGGGACTGGGTTATTTTAATAAAAGCGTTGATGATTATATAAAAGAATTTGGTTCCTTGAAGCCTGCAATTTGGGGATCAGATGCACATAATTTTGATGAATTATTCAAGCCATCTAATGATAGGTATTGCTGGATTAAGACCGATAAAACTTTTGAAGGCTTAAAGCAAATTACAATTGAACCTGAATCAAGAGTTTTTATTGGTGAAAGACCTGATTCTTTGATTCGAGTTGAGCAAAATCCAACCAAATACATTAATCAACTTGAAATAAACAAAGTAGAAGATTCCACTTTAGATGAAATATGGTTTGAGGATTTATCCCCCATTCCATTAAATAGTGATTTGGTTGCTATAATTGGTAATAAAGGAAATGGAAAAAGCGCCCTTGCTGACATCATAGGATTAGTTGGAAACACGAGAAACTATGTAGGTTTCTCATTTCTACATAAAGAAAAATTTCGAAAAAAGCGCCCAAATAGATCTGAGAGTTTTGAAGCAAGACTTAAATGGGAAAATGAAACTATTGACGGCCCTATACATCTAAGTAACAACCCTGATGAAGCGCTTTCTGAAAAAGTGAAATACATCCCTCAAAGTTATTTGGAAACACTATGTACCGAGACAGACGAGAAGAAGTTCTCTGAAGAGCTTAAGAAGGTAATATTTTCTCACGTTGATGAATCTGAAAAACTTGGAAAGTATTCACTGGATGAGTTAATAAGCTACAAGAGTGAAGAAATTAATAAGGGAATCCAGGGGCTAAGGAATAAACTCTCAGAAGTAAATGTGACAATCGAATCTTTAGAAGCTAAAAGCACACCAGATTTTCGCAGCAAGATTGAAGACTCTTTGAAACTAAAGAAGGAAGAACTTGGTGCTCATAAAAATAACAGGCCAGTAGAAATTAAGGAACCAAAGAAAGATCTGTCTGTTAAGGAAGAACAAGAGGCTATTGGTAAACAGATCGAAGAAATCAAGGAAGCACAGAAGAAATTTGAAGATGATATTCAAAATAAGAAAGAGGTTCGTAAGAATCTTGCCTTAAAGTTGGCCATATTGCAAAAATTTGATCAGTCATTAGGTAATTTCAAGGAACAGTACGACAATCTAAAAGAACAATACGAGTCCGAGTTAGCTGAATATGATATTAAACTTGATGACGTTGTAAAATTTGCGATTAGTAAACAGATTATCGATAATGGCATTTCTGAAGCCAAGATGGAGATTCAGACCATTGATAATGAATTGAATGAAAAGAAGGAAGGCTCACTGGCTAACGAGCATGCTGATAATGAAAGGAAAATTAAGGATCTTCAGGGCAAGTTAGATGAGCCAACAAGGAAGTTTCAGGAATATCAGGATAAATTAAAAGCTTGGGAAGTACGGGAAAAGGAGATAATAGGTGCTGATGACAAGCAGGGGACTATCAAGTTTTATGAAAAGATCGTCAAATATCTTGATGAATCTCTGAATGTGGAGATTGAGAATAGGAAGCAGGAGCGGATTAAAATTGTAAAATCAATATGTTCTGAAAAATTCAAAATCGTCCAGTTATACAAGGATTTATATAAGCCTGTTACAGAGTTTATATCAGAGTATGGCGAATTGATGAAAGATTATAAAATTAATCTCGACGTTTCAATACAACTGGATGATTTTCATGATAAGTTCTTTGCTCGTGTGAGCAGAGGAGCAAAAGGAAGCTTTATCGGAACAGATGAAGGACATAATATACTTGATCAAATAACAGATGGTGTCAATTTTAATTCAGAGGATGCAATACTAAGTTTTCTCGATGAAGTACTTGACCATTTAGATTATGATAAACGAAATGGGGAAGAGAGGAGAATTGCTGATCAACTAAAACAAGAATATGAAGTAAAAGACTTTTATGACTTTCTGTTTGGCTTAGATTATTTAGTGCCTAACTACAAACTCAGGCTTGGGGAAAAGAACATTTCTGAATTATCTCCAGGTGAAAGAGGAGCTTTATTGTTGATTTTTTACCTCTTATTGGACAAGCAGAACATTCCGTTAATTATCGACCAACCAGAAGAGAATCTTGATAATCAAAGCGTTTATCGGATACTTGTCAAGTTTATAAAAGAGGCGAAAAAGAAAAGACAGATTATCATAGTAACCCACAACCCCAATCTTGCTGTGGTTTGCGATGCAGAGCAAATTATTTGTGTTAAGATTGAGAAAGACAATAAAAACCGATTTACATTGATCAGCGGTGGCATTGAAAATCCCCAGATTAATGCAAAAACTGTAGAAATTTTGGAAGGAACATTTCCGGCATTCGATAACAGGACCGAAAAGTATAAGGTATTTAAGTATCTCAATTAACTATATGTGATGTTCATATGCAAATAGATATAAAGGGAAAAATCAATGAAAAGAAATTGGCGTACAACAGTACGCTACTTCCGCTATTTGAAGCCATCGTTAATTCCATTCAAGCCATTGAAGAAGAAAGTGCAATGGAAGGAATCTCGATTAGAAGGCTGTAAATTCTTTGGATACATAGCATATGAGAAAATCAGTATTTGACAGTAAAGCGGAGGAAAATCTATATAAAAGGCTCAAATCCTTTTGGAGTAGATATGTTGATGTTTTTCCCCAGTTACCACCCAAGAATGTTTTCGGGTACGACGCAATTAAGCAATTGAAGTTTGATGAAGGCGCTAAAGATTTCTTACTACAGACAAATTTCGATTTTGTCGTATGTGATACAGTTACTCATGCTCCATTACTGGTAATAGAATTTGACGGACTGTCGGGAGGATTTTCAAGAGAAGCTGAATATTTCATCAAGAGGCCTTTTGATAACGATCCATACCGTGAGTTGAAAATGAACACTAAACTCAAAGCCTGCCAATACTTTAACATCCCGATTATTGTAGTTTCCTATCAAGAATTTACGTTGTTAAACGAAAGCGAGCAGATGATCAATATCTTGGATGTAATTATTGCAGGTGCTATAGAAAAAGGTGAGCATGCTAAAAATTATCAAAAGTATGTTGACATGTTGACAAAGGCATACGAGTATGGAGGACAGGAAGGGGTTGATTGTGTAATGGTTGAAATCGAAATGATATCGGAACAGGCAAATCCCATAAAAAAGAAAATAAGGGAAATAACCAAAAAATTTCCACGATGGGGTACACAATTTTATTTTACAAGACCTGATGAGGAAGGTAATCTAAATGAAACGTTCAATCTCGATCTTGACATAAAGACCATAGACGGAGTTATGTACACCAAAAGACTTCTTTCTGTAAATATTAGCATAAGGCAAGTTGGAACATTTGCACATGACCCTGTATTCATTCTTAACACCATCGGCGAATATTGCCTCGTCATGAAGACTAAGAAAACTCTAGGATATAATTGGCAAAACTGGGCACTAGCCAGGAATAAGGCAGAATGGGTCAAATATTAGCTGTTGCTGATATATTAATTTGGCCTCTTGAAAATTTTCTTTAACCTATATGACCATCTGAGATCAGTTAAAAAGAGCCTATATCCATTCTTTGCCATAGGCTTTCACAGTTCCTGAAGGGAATTTCATTTTGCATTTAAGGTTTTCGAATTTGTCAAAGAAAATTTCTGCTTCATTCACTTAACTACTTCTCAGGTTCATCTCTCATTTTAGAGTGACTCTTTGTAATAAATCTTCCAAACCTATAAAATGGGGCGACAAGGTAGGGTGCAGCATCATCCAACAACTTGTATCTCAGAAAGACATAGTATCCAAAGAAAACAGCCACAATCCAAACCACATAATGGTCCGGATTTTCGATTTCCTTGATTTCACTTGCAAGAGCAAGAATGGCCCAACCTGATGGGATGCTCACCAAAGCAGTGAGAAGGATGAAAATGATCAACCACAACGTACTTCCCCTCTCTTTGAGCCCAATCATCATTCCTTTCACAATGTATATAAGAAGATACGTCACTACAGGAATCACACAAAAGATGATTTGAAATGCCTCATAGCTTTTAATGGCTCTTTCATCCAGGAGCCACAGCATTGTCCAATACGTTACAACAAGCAAAGGTGTAAACACCAACAACCAAGTTATCCATTTGATTGCTGTCCATAGTCCCCTCAATGACCGGTCAAAAATCATCTGACTATCGCTCATGGTTTTTTATCCTTTTAGATCGACCCCAAGCTTTGCTGGTGGTTTATTCTACTTAAAACATCCGTTAAAGATATGATTTTTCTATCGTACTCTAAAAAGCCGTCTGTGAGTACCCATTGCAAAGTTTCTTAGGAGCATTAATTCGATTTTAGTCGTTCAACTCGTGTAAGCTTATACAATGTTATGCGTTCAGTATTGTTAGTTTTCAAGTAAAATCATCAAAAGTATCTCCACCTGTCCACTCCAATCCTTGTGCAAGGGTAAACTGTTTCTCTACACCGTCTTTCTTGAAAAAACTTCCAAGACTTGAATGAACGAACAAATCGTTTTCATAAGTTACCTGTGCCAAAGACCAAGGTTTTATTGCATTATCATCGCTACTCTTACACATAATCCACAAAGTATTTTTGTCTTTAGATGTCACAAAATCCTCAATAATTGATTTTGAATATTTATTGGTGGAAAATATTTCTCCAATCTTAAGATTTGCTGCATAGGCCTCAATATGGTTATCCATACTTTCATGTGGGCAAAGAGGGAATCCGGATGGAGTTTTCCAATTCTTTTGAACGGCATTGGGCGTTTCGGAAGTTACAAATTCTGAAATTTCTTGAAATGAGGAAGGGTTTTGGTTACTCTTAAATATCCATTCGCCCAATGAACCACCTTTAGAAGAAGTATCATCATTTTCCTTGTTTGCCCAATTACTCAAACGTTTCCAAGATATTTGAGCTTCTTCCGGAGTAACAGCTCTCATCCATCCAAAATTACGGTCTTCGTTTACATAGTTTTTTAATATTGATGGGTCTTTGAGAAAAGCTTCGATACTTCCACAGAGGAATACTATTTTTTTTACCGTTATCGGGTTATTCAGGATGTTCTCCAACTTTGTTAACCAACGAAGGTTTTCAGGACGATTGTTTTTACGATTTGTGTCTATGTGGTCAACAATATGTTGAGTAGTTGGTGGTTCTCCTAAAAAAGCGTATGCCACGATGCGATGAACAACCTCTGAAACTATAAGCAGATAACCATTATTGTTTGGTTTTCCAAAAGTCCAATGATTATCATATTTACGCAATGGCTTGTTTTTACGAGGGTGTCGTAATACCGCTCCGTTATCCCGAACTGAGTAACGTTCATTTTTGTAAAAGCACTCGGCTTCTCGCTCAAAATCATTCAGATTTACGGTCATCTGTTTTTTGTTTGGTGTATTTGTTTGAATGTTGCCAAAACATCAGTTTCAGCATTTCATCCAATAGAATTACAAATATTCAATTACATCAGCTCAATGGTATTGCGCCAACACCCGCTTTTAGTAATTCTCATTTAGATGTTTTATTTGAAGGTCAGTTTAAATTCAGTGTTACTAACTTTTACTTCCAAGTCTAGCCAGTTCTTAAAGTACTTTGTTTTGTCTACTAGTTTTCTAAAGTCAACTTTAGAATTTCTGTTTTCCTGAACTCGTAAAAAATTCTTTCCAAATTCAAAATCTAAACTTTTAAAAATATCAATATCAGAAACACCATCATCATAATATGTCTTTAATGGTTCTATAGTATCAACGATACCTAGAATATAAAATAAGGGAAATTCACTGAACTGAATTGGCTTAAGACCTATTAATTCTTCCATGTCAAATTGTTTACAGGTATCTTCTGGCTGTATCCAAATATTGTGGATACTGATAGCATTTGCAGCAGTTTTATATTGATTTTCCAGTCTTTTCCCCCAGAATAAATTGTCTTCATTTAATTGTTTTTTTCTACGTCGTATTTTAATAAGTCTGTCAAAAAGTAACATCCCACCAAGTATTCCGTGGTCAACAACATTCCATTTTTTCTTACGAAACAGGAAATAATTATTCCGGACATGAAGAAGCTCTTTACATTTTGAGAATTTCCTATCAAATAAGGAATGTTCAATTTCAAACTTTTCAATGAGTTCAGAAATATTAGAAATGTTTTTCAATTCATTTTTGTCTTCCATTTGATAAGCATTGTCATGGAAAAGAGCAATCAAGAACCAGATGAATGGAAAGGAGCGATATCCCGGATCGCTGTTTACTAGCTTATATTTTTTATGAAATGAAGTATTATAATACATTAATACTCCCAAGAAAAATACTGAGCATATATGATTGGGAAGTCTTAGGTCTGCTACATTGATTTTGCACGATTTAAAAATTTCGACTTTCCCTCCTTTTTTGAAGTAGTTTAAAATGAAATTTGAATAGTCAGAATTATCAATAAAGGGTTTATCAGCCTCTAAATTCTCATTCAGTCCATAGTAGTAGTGCCATTGTTTAACTGTTAATTCTTCTATATGCTGATATATATTTTTCATAAGATATTGCCTTTACAGAATTCAAATGCCTGTGTAAGCTGTCGGTATTTTTCTTTTCATTGATTCGCATCAATAGTTAATTTGATCAACTTAAATCACTTGAACTGAAAAAATCCTAAACCAGATTTAGTTTTTATTGCGCTTAATTTATGCTCAAATATAAACGAGAAATATCATTTGAACTTGCTGTAGATTAAAGGATAGATTTATTTAAAACTGCTCATCCTTTTTTTTCTCAAACCGTCAAATGGATATAGAATCTTTTCAAGGCTTCTCCCTATTACATTCGTGTAGATGGGATAGGAGTTTTTATAAACAGTCTCTTCCGTGATTTATGAGGTGTTGAAACTTCTCCTTGAAACTAAAGTAAAAGAGTAATGGTCTATTTATGGGGAGACAAATAAGCCCAACGCCCCTGACCTGATCCGACAAGCGGGGATACCAAATGCCATTCACTTTTGTATTCATCAAATTCTACCAAATCCTCAGACCCGTCTGGATTCGCCCGTATGAACTGATCCTCACTTTTGACTCTATCATCTTGGTAAACCATAAACACCCCTTTTGAAAAAGCTTCCCTGTAAAGACCTTCAACGTTCTCTTGACTTTCTTTCCTTGATTGATCCAAGGTTCTTCCAATTCCCGGAATGATTTCCTCATCGTTTTTTCTTCGATATCCTTCAATGGTTTCTTGGTACTCATAACTGATTCGAATTGATGATATTTCAAAAGTAAACAATTTGGCCACAATTCATGACTATAGTAACTGCTATCTTCCCTCAGTGGGAATAGAAAATTTCTACGTAGTCTGACGACATCCCTTTGAAGGAAAAGTAGGCTTTGACGTTGTAAAAAAGAGGTGCTTCGGCACCGTACTTTGCCAGCCACCGGATCTGATATTATGTTTGTTCCATTCATGGCAATTCAATTTTGGCTTACAGGTCAAAATTGAAGGGCTTTCACAGGATTTTTCCCCACTGTAATTTGGAAATGGGTTGTTTTTTTGATGGTGAGCTACTCCAATAACTGTTTAATCAGAGGGTTACAAAGGTAAAACTCTTTAGGTGATTTTGACGCTAAAATGACCGTATTAAAGAGGAGAATGTTTATTTTTGAAGTGGCTCGATTAAAACGATACCTGCTGAAAATCTGAATAAGATAAAATGAGAAGTTCCAAAAGATGAATTGCAGAAATCAAAATAAAGAATGAATGATATAAAGTTAGACATAAATTAACTAATGCCAGATATTAACCTGAAAATTTACCCTGCTCAAAATGGGGATAGCTTTTTATTGAGTTTTGGAAAAACCCATCTTCTAATTGATGGGGGATATGTAAACACCTACGAAAGCTTTATTCGCCAAGATTTGGAAACCATAGCCAATAAGGGAGAAGCTTTATCCTATGTAATTGTAACTCATATTGATCAGGACCATATTTCCGGCATAATTAAACTTTTTGAACAGAATCAGCCAGAGAAATTTATAGAGATCGCTAACGTATGGCACAATTCCTACCGGCATATACATCCTGAAAAGGAAGGGCAAGAGGTAGTTAAGAATAAAGTGCTGGAGGTGATAAAGGGAGGTGCATATCTAAAAAAGGTTACTAATGGTGAAGAGACTACCATTAGTGCCTCTCAAGGTTCTTCCCTCGCATCTTTATTATTGGAGGGTAAATATACCTGGAATGCCGAGCTTGATGGCAAAGCTGTGGCCACAGATAATGGGCAGCATTTTGACCTGACGGGTGATCTTCATTTAACTTTACTCTCTCCGAATATCGGAAAATTAAAGGGTTTAGAAAGAGCATGGCGAAAAGAACTTATTAAAAAAGGGTATTTAAACGGATTACCAGAAACCGGGTATTATGATGATGCATTTGAATTTATGGTAGCCAAATACCGAGAAAGACCAAGGTACAAAGAGAGAAAAATTGCCAAAGCAAAACCTGACATGAAGGACTTACTCAATCAACCTTTTTTGGAAGACACTACTCCTGCCAATGGTAGTTCTATGGCTTTTATCCTTGAGTACAAGACCACAAAGTTATTATTCATGGGTGATGCACACCCGGGGATTGTAGCCGAAAACCTCAAATCTCTTTACGCTCCCGAGGATTTTCCTGTTAATTTCGATCTGATAAAGACTTCTCATCACGGTAGTTGGGCTAATAACAGTCCGGAACTGTATAGGCTTATTGATTCACCGTCATATGTTTTTTCTACAAATGGTGTGGGTCACAACCACCCCGACCTTGAAACTATTGCCCATATTGTTTCAAGAAAAAGTGAGTACACCCGTAAGCTCTTCTTTAATTATCCTCTTGAAAAAGCCAAAGCCTTTGATGAACCTTTCTTAAAGGAGAAGTATGATTATAAAATTATTCAAGCCGATGGGGAACGCCCTTTGGAAATAAGTTTCTGATGGAAAAAATAATAAGCGCCAAACAATTAGAAAATTCCTCTTTTCAAATTAAGTGTGGGACAGATCAGGGCACTGGTTTTCTGGTAGCCGAAAATCTTCTGATGACTGCCAGGCATGTAATATTGGATTGTCTTGAAGGAGGTGAAAGCATCCTCGTAGGAGATGAACAATACAGTCTGGATGATATTAAGAAAGAAAATAAGCACCTAGATTTATGCCTTATTCAGCTAAAGAAGAAGGTTGATAAGTATCTGCCACTTACTAAAGCTAAACTAAGTTTCAACCAACCTTGTGTTCTCTATGGCTTTCCTTATGTAGAAGATAAGCATGGCGTTCATATAAAGGCAAGAATAAACAAAATCACAGTAGAGGCTCACTGGGATTTTTCAGTTACAGATAGCACCATTGATGAAAACATTAATTACGAAGGTCTCTCCGGAGGAGCGGTAGTTTCGAATAGCAGAGTTATAGGCATAAGCCTGATGCAACAAGGCAAATCAATTTTAGCCATAAGTGTGAGCAAGGCTTTTGAATGGTTACTGGAAGCAGGAGTTCAGGTTAGTGACGAAGAGAGTTTAAATAAAATACCCCCGTCCTTAAAGGAACAAGTAGACACTTCCACACCTAACTATACGGTGATGGAAGGTCTGTCGAACAAACTGATTAATCACAAAGGATGGTTCTTATGTTACGGGTCACCAGGAAGCGGAAAAACTACGTTGATGGCTGCATTTAACGCAGACAATGATGGCATCAAAGTATGCGGACGGTATTTTACCAGAGTACCGCAGGATAAGCAGGGTTCAGTAAGCAGGACCTCAGGAAAAAGCCTGATCTTATGGATAGAGGATTCCGTGACGGAAGTTCTGGGTATGCCGGTAGATGTTCTGGACAAAATTGAAGATCGGATCGAGAGAATCCCGATCTTGTTAGAACAAATGTGTCGTCAAAATCCTGATGTCAACCATACATTTTTTATAGATGGATTAGATGAGGTAGACGATTTAGATTCGTTTCTGGGAATTTTCCCCAACGAGCTCCCATCTAATCTGTCCCTGGTCTTATCTTGTACGGCACAAGACATTCTTCCGAAATTTGTCAAGGAGAAATTATTGGAAGAAACCACCATTGAGGTAACTCCTTTGGATATAGGACAATGTGAAGTCTACATCAGGGAAGAGCTACAAGGGAAGGAGCTAACTACGGAAGCGATACAGCAAATAGCTCATAAATCAGAGGGGCACCCTCTCTACTTACAATACCTTATCAATTTCCTTAAAACTAATGAGATTGATAAGGATGAAATTGAGCATTGGGTACAAGAGACCCCGATTATTGGCGGAGAAATTAATAAGTACTATGAAGCTATCTGGCAGAAGTTTTTCAGGGAAGAGGGCAAACTTTGGATTATCCTGATCCTGTCTCAGTTAAGAGGGACTATTAATCAGGAAACTCTAATCAATATGCTGCCCGATGATTATCGCCTAGGGTTTTATTCACATTTCGGGCCTATTAGTTATTTAGTGAAGGGAGATACTCATTTAGAACTCTATCATACGTCATTCAAACAATTCATCACTTCCCAGGTACCCGGGTTTATTCCCTTGGCCAATGACTCTATTTCCGGGTTTTGTGAGCAGCAAAGTCATCACCCATACACGGTAGATAATAAATTGTATCATCTGACTTTGAGTAGTGACAAACAGCAGGCGGTAGCACTTTGCAACCAGGAGTGGATTGATTTCAGCGCTACACAACATGTTCATCCAGACCTGATTGTTCAGGATGTAAAAAGGGTGATAAAGGTAGTTTTGGATCAGAAGAACGCTAATGAGCTTATCCGTTTACTCCTGTTGTTGCAGCGTATAGAGTTTAGGTACGATAATGTTTTAGCCGAGAATGCCAAGCCAATGGCTGCCGCCCTGATTGCCCTCGAAGAGTGTGGGGCTGCTATGAAATACTTAATTCGTGGTAATAATCTATTAATTGATGATGATGCGGTAATTGACTTCCTTCTGTTACTTTATGAAAATGAGTCCTATGAAGAAGGAAATATATTATTAAATGCATTTAACACTCGGTACAGGCACTTCATCCAGGAAGAATTTAGAAGTCCAAATGGCTTTTCCCTGATCCCTTTTTTTAAAAAAATATGTGCATCCACGCTTTCCATACTTTCTATGGGAGAAAAAGGAATGCAAGAGGTTGAACACACCTTTCGCTCACTCAAGGATTTTCAGAATTTGGCCGAGAAACATAAAGAAATGGAAGTCTATCGGGCACTGTATAGCACAAGAGAAATGGGGACTTCCTGGCACAACGGTTTTGCTATGCGTTTTTTTGATGGGTATGTAAATGTGAAAGAGCGATCAGAGATTTCAGGAGCTGCCATAGATGATAAATGGGCAAGAATTATTGCCCTATCTATCATACATTTTCAAGAGTTCAATCGGTATAATTTAACCTATGTTGACAAAACCAACTCCTACCTTAAAAGTATTGAAGATTTAGAGTGGCTCATTGACAATTATGGTTATGACAGCGAGAACAGAACTCCTTTTGTTTTGATCAAAGCGCTTATCGGTGACAGCAAACGACTTGATATTATTGAGCCATTGATTGAAAAGCATCTTCTTTCAGAGGGTTCCCAAATACTTGAAATACGAGAGTATAACGGAGTTGATTTGAATTACAAATCAATGCACTCTTCCTATTTCAATGCTGTTTGTAAGGGCTATAATACGGCAATTGATCAATTACCAACATTGCCTAAACGCTATTTAAGGCTTACCAATTGGGAGCAATACTATAAAGAACTATTGGAGCATCTGGGTTTGCTCGAAGGGATGCTGAGCAGGAAAAAAGTATTCGGAGAAGACTATGGTGAATTATTGAAGCACCTCAGCAGTTTGTTAAAACTCAATGAACTTAAACTGGAGGAACGGTCTCATTGGGAAAGGAGTTATCTGATTCCAGAGGATTTGGTTCCTTTCATTTTTACGAAAATAGCAGGCCTCTTTGTCTCCTTTTTTCGCGAATCCATTGATACATTAAGCAGTTTTATTGAACAGGGTAGTAAAGACCAGTTGGGTGTATTTACCGAAGGATATCGGGAAATACTTGTTTCGGTCATTGAAGTGGTGATTAAACATGAGGCAGCCGATTCACACACACTTTTACTGATCGAATTACTTGAAGACCACATCGTAAAACATGTTCAAAACAGATGGGAAAGAACTCCAGGATTGATCCGGGTCGTAGAGTTCTATGGTTTAATGAATAAAAAAGAACGGGCGAGGTCAGCTTTTCAGGAGATGCTCAAGACTTCAATGGGGCCATCCTGGTATAAAGAGTCGCAATTGCAACTACTCAATGCCACTTTGAGATTGAAGTCTGATCAAAGCAGTTCTTCTAATTATTCTTGGAAGTTTGCTTCCTTATTAGATTATGCCTCCGGTGAGATGACCTTTCAGCGATCCATTCGCTATGAGAAAGAAAGTTTTATTGGTGATTTAATTGCCAAAGGCAACCTTGACAAGGCCATTGAATATCTGAAATTTGAAACCGTTCCTCCTGCCGATGTTGTTATTCAGAATGCTGAATATTTTACTGTGGATGCCAAATCTTTGGGGAATGGCTATGCTCTGGGAGCAAGAAATATAACTATTCAGAATTCAGTTTTAAAAATACTTGAAGAATGTAATGACTTGTCACCCTATATCAAGGCTAGCCTATGTAGCATCTTCACAGTAAACGATGATGTCTTTAGGTATGTGGATGATTTCGCCAAACACATGGCAGAAGCTTTAAACGATATTGATGATAGCCATCACCGATTACAGATTTTCGATTTGATTTTTGATATCATTGAAGCAGACGAGATGAAGGATGAAAGGGCGCAGTATGTTAATCTGTTGATCTTAAATTTGAAAAGCAACATATATAATGAGTTAAAGAAGGCTGTAATAGCCAAAAAAAGCTGGGAGCTCCCAGATAAAAATGAAGAGACCGAGCCTGATATTGAAAAAGCAGGAGATCAAAGAACCAACAGCTTTGATGAATTCAATGAACTGTGTGAAAGTAGTCCCAAAAGAGCATCAAGGGATAAATTAATCCAACAAGGTACTGAGGCATTTGCCAAAGAACGTATTAGCATTTGGTATGGAAATTGGTCCGGGTCACACAAAAAAGCCAAGGAAAACCTGAAAGCTTTGTTAGAAAACACGGAAGAGGTAGTAGAAAAACTGGCCTCCTCCGTTCAAAATATGAGTGTAGAAGCCTGGACAGTTGTGGATGAACTTCTATGGTTCCTAGATGGCAAGATGACCCAGGATCAGATTGACAAGGTATATGAAGACATTGCAGATCATTTTGAGTTGCTTATTCGACCGGAGGATTTTGTTTTTCAAAAATACGATTGGGTCAAGTCATATGAGGATGTGGCTTCCACCAACCATCAAGTAATCAGGTTTATCATTTGGTTACTTAATCACCCATTGGATTGGATTAACAACGGTGCTTCTAAAGCCTTGATGTTTTTAAGTAGCTGTATATCAGATGATATAATCAACCTGTTGGTGGAGGAGAGTATTTCAAAAAAACCATCGGCTTTACCCGAAAAAAGTGCTGTGCTTCTATTCAATATTGTCCAAAGTTCACCGGACAAACTTCGAATGAGATTGGAAGAGAACCCTGACCAGATAAGCGCCATAGCTGAAGTAAAACACCTTACAATATTTAAGCACTACCTTGAAATGGGAAAATTACTGAGTGTATCAGGCTATAATTATCTAATGGAAAAACTAAACAAAGCCTTGCCTGAGTCCATTGTTGGAAACAGTGAGGTAGCATTCGATGAGGAAATGTTGACACCTATTCAGGAAGAAATTGATGAATTAAATGACCTGAAAATCCTGGATAGGGAATTTTGTGAAAGCATTTTGACCAAAGTAGAGAAAGCTTGTGAGTCAATGCCCTGGCAGGATATATTAAAAGCGGATAAGTACATAAGGAGGAGCTTTCAAGAAGCTCAATTTACTTACGAAGGAAACTATTATGAATTAGTAAGATGTGCTTTGAATCAGTCAATAATGCCTCGTGTGGCAAAAAACAACATAGATCAGATTTATGAAGCGATTAACCCTATTTAAAAATGTTTGAACCCAGAGGATATTATATAAAAAGCAGAAAGGAATTTGAACGAAATTTGAATACTACAGCTGAACTTGCTAGAAATGGAAGATTGGTCTTTTCTGAGCAATCCAGAAAGGGTATTGAAAGTTTAATGAAAGTCAGAGTTCTGCCAAATGCTAGGATTAATTTATCCACCATTAATGAACTTGTGAGGGCCACAACCATGATGACAGGAATGAAAAACTTCAATAATGTAAAAAATGAAGAAACCTAAATATGGCATGCCAACCCCTTCTACCCGCAAAGAATTTGAGCAGAATATCTCGCTTTTATATGAAGATATGCTAAGAGTCTTCGATTCAAAAGATGATGATTTAATTCAAAATAAGGTATGGTCAACTGGTCAGCATTTGAAGAAAGTGAAATTATTGCCAAACGGAAGATTGCACCTTAATACAATAGATGAAAGAATCCGACTACAATCCAATATGATGGATTGGTTTAAGCGTATACCTCCATTATCACAAAAGGATGAATAGGGGTATCTTTTGAACACAAGTGGAGAGATTACTGTGGAAATTAATGATGATTTCAGATGGCCGGCTGAAGTTATGGTGAATTTGTCTTTTAGCGCTTGAATGGCCTGCCATTCCGGCAGATATTGACCCGCGTTTTATAAGGTGCTAAAACTCTTTTTTTAAACTTTGGTAAAAGAGCTATGGACTATTTACCGGGTGAAAGATAAGCCCAGCGCCCCTGACCTGATCCAAAAATAGGAGAGGCCTGACTATGCTATTGTAAGGGTTGAAAACAGGCTGGGGATTACACGCCAAGATTTGAGGTGCTATAAACCCGGAAACTTATTGATCATGGTAGATAAAGTACTCCTGAAAACATATAAGTGATTCGACATCCTTCTTAAAAAAAATTGAATATGGCGTACAATAATAGATGGGACATTAGACCGGAAGAAGTCAAAAAAGTTTGCAGAAAGAATGGACTGGATGTTGATGACGAACAGGCAAAATTTGTTTTGGATTTTATCAATATTTTGGCGCAAGCTGCATTTGAGCAAATGGATATCGAAGAAAATGCAAATGCTCAATCAGAATAAGAAAAGACAGGCCTTTACCTCTTCTGAGAAATTAGCATCATTGCGAAAGATTCCATATCCACTCATTAGCATAAGCTTTCCAGTTCTTAATAGGAGTCCCTTTTTTCGTGTTCCATTTGATGTTCTCATGGTGGTGAAAGAAAATCTCCGCTTCTTCCAGGGATAGTTCCTTTTGTAAAAAATAGATTTTGACATGTTCAAGAAGTGGTGGAATCTCCATGCCAAATCCCTCATTAACACCTTTTGGTCTATTCATCCTATTGCATTTTCTATAGAAGGGGAATTGCTAAAGGAAATCAAGAATCTTGAAAAACCCGGTTCTGAAATTTATTGGCCTGTAGCATCTTTTGAATATCCTCCTGGTCATAATAGAGTACTCCCCCTACTTTTGTGTAAGGCAAGGTTCCGTTTACCCGCAGGTTTTGTAAAGTACCGGGAGATATCCCCAACAGCTTCCTGACCTCAAATGATTTGAGCCATTTCTTGGTAGGTTGCCCGGAATTGCTCTTTAGCAGCCTTTTGATGTCCTCCAATAGGTCTTTCCTGAATCTGTCTAAGTCTTCCCGGGTGATAATCTCTACAGCCATGATTTTACTGTTTGGTTGAGCCTCCAAAAGTATTTTCAAAGCAAGGAAATTTTTCACACCCTGATTTGGAAGTGGGAA
Organism: Negadavirga shengliensis; assembly: GCF_042652345.1. NCBI lineage: Bacteria > Pseudomonadati > Bacteroidota > Cytophagia > Cytophagales > Cyclobacteriaceae > Negadavirga > Negadavirga shengliensis. Next base: position 70,570 of record NZ_JBHSJJ010000005.1, on the reverse strand, counting down.
AAAAGCCTGTAACCTCAAATATTGATCACAGGCTTTTGAATACTATATGAGCAATGCTCAACCATTGGCCGAATTGAGGCCGGTCGGCAAATTTTTCTTTTGACCAAGTGTTTCTTTTAAGGACTTCATGTCCTCACTGACCTTTTGCTCAACAACCCTTGCATAAATCTGGGTAGTAGCAATTTTGGTATGGCCAAGCATTTTGCTTACCGTTTCTATGGGAACACCATTCAACAAAGTAACCGTAGTAGCAAAGGTATGTCTGGCCAAGTGGAAAGTCAGGTTCTTGTTGATCCCACACAAATCAGCAATCTCCTTCAGGTAACTGTTCAGCTTTTGGTTGCTTATCACGGGAAACAGTGTACCCTTTTCAATCGACCTTGGATGGCTGCGGTATTTTTCAATAATCTCCCATGCTTTGGGGAGGATGGGAACCCTTACCGGTTTGTCGGTTTTTTGCCTGCATGTGGAAATCCAGTATTCTCCATCAATTCCTATTGAAACATTATCAGGAGTCAGGTTCATCGTGTCAACATAGGCCAGTCCAGTATAGCAACTGAACACAAATAAATCCCTGACCCATTGCAAACGGACGATGGAAAACTCTTTTCTTTCTATTGCATCAAGTTCATTCGCTTCCAAATATCCCCTGTCTACCTTGTGAAATTTGAGTTTGTACCTGCTAAAAGGGTCTTTATCCAGCCACTCCATTTTGACAGCCAAGGCGATCATTTTTTTCAGACGTTCCAAATGTTTCATGATCCCGTTGTTGGTTAAGGGTCTTTGGTGGTCTTTGGGTACATAGTTCAGAAGGTAAAACTCAAGGTCTGTTATAAACTTGTACCGGAGTTCGGAAAGGTACATATCAGATGTCCCGTGGCGTTCTTTCATGAATTTAACCACATACTTCTGTGTGGTATGGTAATTCTTCATGGTTCCCCAAGCCAACGTATCCTTAAATCTAGTATTATGGTATTCCATCAGTTTGGTAAGGGTATGCTCTTTGTCACCTGTTCCCAGAAACATACATTTAATACCTTCTGCCGTAATCAACCGTTTCTGGATTTGCATTTCTTGATAACATTCCACCAGTCTGGCGTTTACCTCTTCAAGATAGTGATTGAGGGATTTGATTTCTTCCCGGCTCCCTCTGGCCGTTCCCTTTTTACTGTTCCAGTCGGCAGGTTTAATATATCTCTTTAAGGATATTTCCTTCCTTTCCCCGTCCACAGTGATCCGGGCATAAATTGGAGCTTTACCATTTTTTGCTTTGTTCACACGGATGATGAACTGGATTCCAAAAGTGTTTGTCGTTCTCATGGCAATTTCATTTTTGAGTTTTTAAAACCATTTGTTATTGTTCGTCGTGACCTGCTCCAAAAAGGTCACTCAAACAAAACCAAAACAGGTCAAAATTAATTAACCAACCATCTGACTAACAGTTAATTAACCCCTTTCTGGTGACCCAAATATAATTACTAATTTGGTTCACCGTTCAGTTCTCATTTTTCTTGAAATTGCTTGTATTACATTGATATCGAAAAAACAGAAAAGCCTGTAAATCATACGATTTACAGGCTTTTAAAGGGAGTTGAACTCCCTTGTTGTCGGGGTGGCGGGATTTGAACCCACGACCCCTTGCACCCCATGCAAGTACGCTACCGGACTGCGCTACACCCCGAGACTATTTGGATATGGATTGCAAAAATAAAAGAAATTCTTTGATATAAAAACCTGGAGAGGTAAAATGTCTGTTGATCACCTGCTCATGAAAGACCTTAAATTTAATGATTTGAATTTGAGCACCATACGCATCTCCATTCTAAAGAGTGGTAAAATTATTTGATGTTATTTGGAAAAAAAAGAGTAAGCTGTTAAGTTTGCATCACCATTTCGGGCAACGGCCTGAAACCTTTATTCCTCCTTAGCTCAGTCGGTTAGAGCATCTGACTGTTAATCAGAGGGTCCTTGGTTCGAGCCCAAGAGGAGGAGCAGGAAGCCTTGCAGAGATGCGGGGCTTTTTTGCGTTAAAAAGGGCCTCAGAACGCCCTCTAGTGAAAGTTTCCGCCTCTTGCAGGGTGGAGGCTCCTTCCAGACGTTCGGTCCGGCGCCGGGTGAAAAGTGGTGGAATTTGGCCCTTTTTCTCCAAGTGCGTGCGAAATGCGTGCACCTTTTTCAGCACTCCAAAAGCCACAACTTCACACGTTATGGCATCTTTAAAAATCCATCTTGACACACGTAAAACCTCGAAAACAGGTCTTTTCCCTGTAGTGGTCCGGCTGTCTCACAACCGCGCACATCGGAACATCCCGACGGGAATGCGTGCAAAAAAATCAGACTTCATCGAAAAGGGCGGGTTATACCGCAACAATCCGGAGGCAAACGCCCAACTCCTGGAGCTCCTGCAGACCTACAGTCAGCGCCTGAGGGAAATACCCGAACGCACTGTAAGGGACGCTTCTGTGCAGGAATTGAAATCCATGCTACTCAATTCTGAAGCAAGGGAGGAGGTGACCATGTACAAGTTCTGGGAGAGGGAGGTCGAGCACCTGTACCAAACCGGAAGGACAGGGAATGCGACTGTCTACAAGTTCAGTCTTGCAGTGCTACAGAAGCTGCATGATTTCAACAAGCCCTTTGAGGACTTCGGTTACAAGGACATCCTGGAAATCGAGCGGAAGTTGTATGCGCGGAAGGTCAAGGTCAACACGGTGGGCGTGTACATGCGGGCTCTAAAGGCTGTCTGCAACAAAGCCATCAAACAGGACTTGGTGGATCAGTCATGGTACCCGTTCTACAAGTACACCATCAAAAGGGCAAGGACAACGCCCCGTGTACTCTCCCTGGATGAGGTCCGGCGATTTATGCGGCTGGAGGTTCCCAGGGACAACCCTTACCTGTACAGTTCCTGGCGCATTGGGCAGTTGATTTTTCTGCTGCGTGGCATCAACCTGAAGGACTTGCTCCTGCTGAAACCTGGCGACGTAAAGGGAGACAGGCTCATCTACAAGCGTTCCAAGACTGGCAAGATGTACAGCATCCAACTCCTTCCTGAGGCCTCAACCATTCTGCAGGAGTTTGAATCTGATCACACGCTGCTGGGTGTCTTTTCCGAGGAGCAGATGGCGGACCCAAAACGGTTCGTCTACATCTTTGGGCAGAAAAGGAAGCTCATCAACAAGCACCTGAAAAAGCTCGGGGAAATGGCTGACACAAATGAGCCCATCACCACTTACGTGTTTAGGTACACCTATTCGAATATTGCCAAGCAGCTTGGCTTCAGCAAGGACATCATCGCCGAGGCCCTGGGGCATGATATGGCAATTCTGTCACAGGGATATATCTGGAACTCTTCGACAACAGTGTCCTTGACAACATGCACGGGCAGGTCTGCGAAAAGGTGTTTGGTAAGACTTGAATTGATATTCAGGCTGCCTCACTGCTGAAACCTCAGCATGATCCGGCCACCTGATAGCAGAGGCTCTGTGATATGCCGACATCCTAACCAAGCAGGTGGATGAAGTTTTGCAAAACCTGGGTCAATTTATCGGTCTACTGGGGTAAGATCAAAAAATATCCCTCAAACGGAAAAATAATTTAGTTGAGTATGAGCTTAATGCGATTTGTGCAAAGTTCTAACTCAATAGGATTATTGTTTTTGACATACTTTCAGGTATATCTTAACTCTGTGAAGGAATACACTCCTTATATCAACTTTTAACAAAAGAAAACCTCTTACACACACATGAAAAAAAACATTTCTATCATCATGGCAGTTTTGCTCCTGCTCTTCTCAGGCTGCTCCATCCTTGAATCGGACAAAAATGAAGAATGGCCAGAAACAGGAAAAGTATCCGTCAAGATCAAAACGATTCCTACACTCATTGATGATTCATTTGAATTCACTTGGTTCTATGGTGAGAATGGGGATGGAGACGTTTTTGCCTCTCTAGCCGACGGTTCAACCTTCTCTTTTGAAAGCCCTGTAGTTAGGCGCGGCCTAGGCGGGCATTCGATGTTTATTAAAATTGAGCCTGAAAAAATATATTCAGAAACGGAAATGTAGGATTACACATCTCAGTGTTTCAATTTCCAGGTAGAGTTCGAATATGATGGAAGAAAATTCAGGACAGAAGAGGCAAACGTAGGAAAAAGTGAATCCGGAACCTTTGTTTGTGAAGATGGTGCACGTTATTTTCTATTCAATATCTCTCTTCCGTGATACAAAACTCATTTTGTTTAAACGTGCCACATTTAACTCTCCAAGCCTCACCCACGTGGTGGGGCTTTTCTCTTACCAAAAAAGTGGCAATTTCCGCCTAACCCCTTATCTTAGCTGTCAAAAGTTTTTCCCATCAGGGGCAAAACTTGGGGCTACAAAACAGAACGGATCCGAAAAGCTTGAATTTGTGGGGTTGGTTACCGGGTAAAACCATGACTGGAAAACATTTTTCAAGAATGCCAGTCGTTTTAGACCTCTAGAATTTTACGGTATGCCGCCCGGAAACGCCACTGTAAGGAAGCCCCTGCCATAAACTGTTTTTAACCTGGTTCGAACGGCTGTCAGTACAGCTCTGATAACCTGCAACGAATATTCACATGTCTGAAGAACAAAAACGCCTGCTGGAAAGCAAACTCTGGGGGATCGCCAACCTTTTACGCGGCAAAATCAGCGCGGACGACTACCGGGACTATATCCTGGGCTTTATTTTCTACAAGTACCTCAGCGAGCGGCAATACCTCTATGCCAACGGCCTTTTGGAAACCGAGGAAGTCAAGGACTACCTGGACCTGAAAGACCCTGATCTGCTGGAAGCCATCAAAGACGAATCCTTGCAGTCACTGGGTTACTTTCTCAAGCCCGAAGAACTCTTCGCCTCCATCACCGCCAAAGGCAATGCCTCCACGGAGACGGACAGCAACTACATCCTCGAAGACCTCAAGGCCGTGCTCAACCACATCGAGCAGAGCACCATGGGCACCGATTCCGAAGAAGATTTCAACGACCTTTTCTCGGACATCGACCTCAATTCCAACAAAATCGGCCGTACCGTCAAAGCCCGAAACGAAGTGGTGGTACAGATCCTTAACCACCTGAACAAAATCGACTTTCGGCTACAGGAAGTGGAATCTGATGTAATGGGAGACGCCTACGAGTACCTGATCGGCAAGTTTGCCGCGGGGGCGGGCAAGACCGCGGGGGAATTTTATACCCCCCAGCAGGTATCCAAAGTGCTGGCCAAGATCGTCACCACCGGCAAGGACAAGCTCAAGTCGGCCTATGATCCTACCTGTGGTTCGGGTTCGCTGCTGCTCCGTGTAGCCAAGGAAGCACAGGTCAGCGAGTTTTATGGGCAGGAACTTACCCGTACCACCTACAACCTGGCGAGGATGAACATGATCCTCCACGGCGTGCACTACAGACAGTTTAATATCCGGCATGAAGATACCTTGGAGAACCCCCAGCACCTGGAAGAACGCTTCGAGGCGATTGTGGCCAACCCTCCCTTCTCCGCCCACTGGAAAGGGGATGATAACCCACTATATAACAGCGACGAGCGCTTCAGTCAGTACGGTAGACTGGCACCCAAGACCAAGGCGGATTTCGCTTTTATGCAGCACATGCTCTACCAACTGGCGGAAAACGGCATCATGGCCAGCGTCTTCCCCCACGGGGTACTTTTCCGTGGAGGCGCTGAGGGAACGATCCGTAAATACATGATCAAGGAAATGAACGTGTTGGATGCCGTGATCGGACTCCCTGCCAACATCTTTTATGGTACCAGTATTCCTACCTGTGTTGTGGTGCTAAAGAAGTGCCGGGAGCAGGATGATAACGTGGTCTTTATCGATGCCAGCGGCGAAGGCAACTATACCAAGGTAGGCAACCAAAATGAACTTCGGGACCAGGATGTGGAGAAAATTGTGGAGACCTACCGCAACCGGACGACTATCGACAAGTACAGCTATGTGGCCTCTTTAGGGGAAATCGCCGAAAACGACTACAACCTCAACATCCCCCGCTATGTGGACACCTTTGAGGAAGAGGAGCCTGTGGACCTGGATACCACGGCAGATGAAATACAGCAACTAGATGCTGCGCTGAAAAGCAACGAAGCCGTGCTGAAAAGCTTTTGTGAGGAATTGGGGATAAAAGCACCGTTTTAGTGAGACCTGCCAGGTTTTTAAAACCTGGCAGGTCTTCCGTTCCTTCCTGCAAATATAATAACCCATAGTTGCAGGAATTTAATTAAGTGCAAATATAATTATATATATTTGCAGAAAATGGATTAAGTGCAAATATGTAAACCCATATTTGCAGCAAAAATGACAGTAAGTGCATGAGAGATATTAAAGATTTCAAAGCAGGAACCTGGCTGAAACAACGTGAATACCGAAGTTTCAGCCCGGATCCCATCCATCAGGCCTGGGTGTTGAGTGACCCTGCTGTCTTGACGCTCTTGAGTAAAGCGGACAGGTATTTGGGCAGGCTGGATGCTTTTTCTGATTTGGTGCCTGACATTGATTTCTTTATCAAAATGCACGTCACCAAGGAGGCCACGGTATCCAGCAAGATCGAAGGGACGCAGACTTCCTTTCAGGAAGCATTGGCCAAGGAAGAGGACCTGGATCCGGAGCGCAGGGATGACTGGTTGGAAGTGCATGCTTATATAGATGCCATGAACCAGGCCATACAGGACATGCAAAAGCTGCCCATTTCTACCCGCCTGATCCGGAAAACCCATGCCATCCTGCTCGATGGCGTACGGGGACAGGAGAAGCTGCCCGGTGAATTCCGCAACAGCCAAAACTGGATAGGTCCCAGCCTGCGCCATGCCATTTTTGTTCCGCCCGTACATACCGAAGTGCATGGACTGATGAGTGACCTGGAAAAGTTTATCCATGACGATGGCCTACCGATGCCTCATCTGGTCAAGATCGCCATGGTACACTATCAGTTTGAGACCATACATCCCTTTCTGGATGGCAATGGACGGATCGGGAGACTGTTGATTACCCTGTACCTCTTGGACAAAGGGCTGCTGAAGTATCCTACGCTTTACCTCTCCGATTTCTTTGAACGCAACAGGCGGGACTACTATGACAACCTGATGCGTGTACGGGAAAAAAATGCCTTGGGAGAGTGGATTGCCTTCTTTTTACAAGGAGTGATCGAGACCACGGAATCAGGCATCCGAACTTTTCAGGAAATCATCCGGTTGCGTGAAAAGTACGAATTTCAGGAGCTGATGAAGTTGGGCAAAAAGCAGGGAGACGCGAGGCGGTTGATTACAGAACTCTATCGCCAGCCCATTGTGGATATAGGTCAAGTGGAACAGATGCTCGGTGTCCACAATTCCACTGCCAACCGCATGATCCGGGATTTTCAGGGACTGGGCATTCTGGAAGAACTCACCGGCTTCAAGCGAAACCGGATCTTTGCCTTTAGGGAATATATCAACTTATTCGGATAATATGATGAAAACATATATAGCGGCAAGGAGCCACCCAAGACCTGGCAGGCTTCAAAAACCTGACAGGTCTGACCTATGGAAAAATCTTTGTGAAGAGTTGGGGATTAAAGCACTGTTAGTATGAAAGACAATTTAAAGAGTGAGCCAGAAATTCGCTTCCCAGAGTTCTCCACAGCGTGGTTTGAAACTAGTCTTGGGGACCTGCTGACTTTCAAAAACGGGCTCAATGCGACGAAGGAGGATTACGGTGGAGGGGATAAGTTTATCAATGTATTGGACATTATTCAAAACAACTTTATCACCTACGACAAAATCATAGGCTCAGTTCGAACATCCGAGAAGAACAAGGAACTCTACAAGGTGGAATACGGAGATGTTCTGTTTCAACGAAGTTCCGAAACCCGGGAAGAAGTGGGGCAGGCAAATGTTTATCTTGACCGAGAAAAGCCTGCTCTCTTTGGTGGGTTTGTTATTCGGGGTAAGAAGGTTGGTGAGTACCACCCTGTCTTTCTTAACTACCTTCTGAAAACCCCTGCCACTAGAAATGATATCACCTCAAGAAGTGGAGGAAGCACAAGGTATAACGTGGGACAAGAAACACTTTCTTCGGTTAAAATTAGCACAACGGGACTGTCTGAACAACAAAAAATCGCCTCCTTCCTGTCTTCGGTTGACGAGCGCATAGAACTGCTGGAGCGGAAGAAGGAAAAGCTGGAAGCCTACAAAAAGGGCGTGATGCAGCAGATTTTCCCTTCGACAGGCTCAGGGCAGACTCCACGGATCCGGTTCAAACAGGATGACGGCAGTGAGTTCCCGGAGTGGAACTACTTGAAAGCAAAGGAAGTGTTTGGGAATGTTTCAAACAAAAAGCATCAAGGTGACTTGCCCATCCTTTCCGCTTCCCAAGAACACGGAATGGTTCTTCGAGAAGAAAACGGTATCCGAATTCAAGCAACCGAAAAAAGCATTTTGTCATACAAAATTGTGGAGCCTGATGATTTTGTAATCAGTCTCAGGTCGTTCCAAGGAGGTGTTGACCATTCGAGGCATCTTGGTATCTGTAGCCCAGCCTATACCGTTCTGCGAAGTAAAATCCCGATTGTACCCCAATTTTTCACGTTCTTCTTCAAAAAGGAAAGTTTCATAACAAGGCTTAGCCTAACGGTCGTTGGGATTCGGGATGGAAAGCAGATCACTTACGACAATTTTGGACAACTCAAGCTTCCGTACCCGAGTTTGCAAGAGCAACAAAAAATCGCTGCCGTTCTTAACTGCTTGGATGTAAACCTTGAAACACTTGACAGCCAGATCCAAGGGTTGAAAACCTGGAAAAAAGGGCTGTTGCAGCAGATGTTTGTGTAAAATACAGAAAACGCAAGCGATCAAAGCACTTACGTTTTCCGATTTCCTTCCTCCGAATGGTAGGGTGAACTTCAAGACAAAAACACCCCCTCTCCACCTAAATCAAACTCCTGCATAGCACGCAGGCCTTCGGTGGAGAGAAAGCGTTTTTGCAAATATGTAAATATATATTTACTTTTCGTAAGTATTTACGTACCCTTGTGTCAACAGAACCTGAGCTGCATACCGTAAGATCTGCTCTCGGGTCATTTTTTTATTTATGTCAAAGTCTGCATACACAATCGAAGAGCAAATCGAGCTACTCAAATCGAGAGGAATGCTTTTTAGGAGACGAATCAAGTGCCCCCATTTTTTACAAAACATCAGCTACTACCGCCTTAAAGGGTATTTGCATTCTGAGTTATCGAGTTGGCTGGAAGCCATCGGTTATGTCAGAAATATTATCGCGCACCATTCAAGATTATGGAATAGAGATATGGTGAAGCGTCCAGTTTTAAATTTGAAAAACCCAACATCACGTGGGCTTGACTTGCCTCTTGTTGAAGTCCAACAGAAAAAACCATTTCTGATCATTTCCTGCATGCTTTTTCTATGTAACAAAGTCACACCCAATCACCAGATCAAAATAAAAATATTGAGCCTGTTCGAAGAAAATTCATCCATCCCGATTTATAAACTTGGCTTCCTCCATAATTGGGAAAATCAAGGGCTCTGGAAAAAATAAATCAAAAAAGCTTTCCAGTCAAACATTTGTTTCGTTTATTTCGTTTAGTATATTCACGGCAATAACAAAACTTCCCTTACCATGGCCACATCCATCAAAAAACCAACAGCAAAAGATCAAAAAGCAGCCAGACAGTCGGTTGCGGTACTGAAAAGTATTACCGGGAGTACAAAGCCTCATGACGCGGTAATTTTTCAGGTGGAAGGGACGTCCATCTCAGTCCCCAGAAATGCTGTCTTGCTTCTGGAAAAAGTACTGGATGAAATGGCGGATGGGAGAACCGTTGAAATCGCTTCTTTTTCAAAGGAATTGAGCACCCAGGAAGCGGCTGACTTGCTGAAGGTATCCCGCCCACATTTGGTCAAACTTTTGGAAACTGGTAAAATCCCCCATAAAAAAGTCGGTGCACACCGAAGGGTCCTGCTGGAAGATGTCAAAAAATATGAATCCTCGCTCCGGGAATCCAGAAGAAAAGCCCTGGATAAACTTGCCAGGGAGGCGCAGGAAATGGGCTTGGGCTATTGATCAGAGACCATGTTATCAGCACTGCTCGATGCCAATGTACTCTACCCGGCACCCATCCGGGATTTGTTGTTGAGTTTGGCAGAAGATGATCTGTTCAAGCCGTTTTGGAGCAAAGCGATCCATCAAGAATGGAGGAGAAACCTCCTGGAAAACCGGCCTGATTTGGACCCCCAGCGCATTGACCGGACCATAGATTTGATGAATCAGGCTTTCCCGGATGCTGAAATTGAAGGATATGAAAACCGGATAGCAGCACTGTCCCTCAAAGACCCTGATGACAGACACGTACTTGCGGCGGCAGTAGAGGCCAATGCCGACTATCTCGTAACTGCCAACCTCAAGGATTTTCAAACACCTAGCCTGCAACCAAAAGGTATTCAAATCATCCATCCGGATGCATTCGTGTGCCAACTGAGTTCTCAACACAGGGATGCCGTCTTCAAAAGTTTTGTCAAATTGGTTTCGAGACTGGAAAATCCGCCGCAGTCCAAAGCAACTGTCTTGAGTACTTTGGAAAAATGTGGTTTGACTGAAACCGTTCGGGTCTTACGTGAATGTAAAGAATAACAGGTCTCGCCACACTTTACGGCCAAATCTTGTTTTGTTGCCGTGTTTTCCCCATCTTGCTTCTGGACTTTATTTTGAATCATGTGATTGCACATCTTTTTACTTCATGACCATCCAACCCGAACAGACGCTTGAAAACAACCTGGTAGCACAGCTGCAAAAGCTTGGCTACAAAAAGGTGTTGATCCCCGACGAGACCGCCCTACTTGCCAACCTGAAAACCCAGCTGGAAAAACACAACAGGACCGGGCTTTCTGATAGGGAGTTTATCCAGGTCCTCAACGCCATCAACAAGGGGAATGTCTTCGAGCGGGCCAAAATCCTCCGGGACAGGGTGGAGTACATGCATGATTCGGGGGAGCACCGCACCCTGGAACTGATCAACCAGATCCACTGGTGCCAGAACGAATTTCAGGTAGCCCAGCAGATCAGTATGCAGGGCAAATACAAAAACCGCTACGATGTCACCATCCTGATCAACGGCCTTCCCCTGGTGCAGGTGGAACTCAAGCGGCGGGGTCTGGAACTCAAGGAAGCCTTCAAGCAGACCTCCCGGTACGGCATCCACTCCTATGATGCAGGCCTCGGCCTTTTCCAGTTTATACAGATCTTCGTCATCAGCAACGGTGTCAACACCAAATACTACGCCAACGGACCGCTCAAACACAGGCGCTTCAAACAGACCTTTTACTGGACAGACATCAAAAACAAACTGGTCACCCAGCTCTCACAGTTCGCGGATATTTTCCTGGAACCCTGCCACATTTCCAAGATGGTGACCAAATACGTGGTGCTGAACGAAACGGAGAAAACCCTGATGGTGCTGCGCCCTTATCAGTACTATGCCACAGAAGCCATCGTGGAGCGGGTGAAGACCACCTCTAAATACGGCTATATCTGGCACACCACCGGCTCAGGGAAAACCCTCACCTCCTTCAAGACGGCACAGATCCTCACCAACCTGCCACAGGTCCACAAGGTGGTGTTTGTGGTGGACAGAAAAGACCTGGACACCCAGACCACCCAGGAATTCAACAGCTTCAGCAAGGGCAGCATAGACGGCACCAACAACACCCAAAAGCTGGTCAGCCAGCTCACCGGGGATGATAAACTGATCGTCACCACCATCCAGAAACTTTCCACGGCTGTCAACAAATCACGTTTTGGGGAAAAAATGGATTCCCTCCGGGACAAGCGCATCGTCTTTATCTTTGACGAGTGTCACCGGAGCCAGTTTGGGAAAACCCATTCCGACATCAAGGGCTTTTTCGAAAAATGCCAGATGTTCGGGTTTACAGGCACACCGATCTTTGAGGAAAACGCGGGCACCAACGAATGGGGCAAGCGTACCACACAGATGCTTTTCGGAGACTGCCTCCACAAGTATGTGATCACCGATGCCATCCGGGATGAAAACGTCCTTAAATTCTCCGTGGAGTACATCAGCACCTTCAAGAAGAAAGACCACATCTTTGACATCAATGTGGAGGCCATCGACGAGGAAGAGGTGATGCATGCCCCCAAGAGGCTGGACAACATCGTCAACTATATCATCACCAACCACGGGAGGAAAACCCACAACAGGGCTTTCACAGCCATTTTCTGTGTGCCCAGTGTACCCATCCTTATTGAATACTACAAGCTCTTTCAGGCCAAGTTCGAGGCAGGGGAACACCATCTCAGGGTGGGCACCATATTTTCCTATGGGGCAAATGTGGACCTGATCGATGATGATATGGACGAGATGGGCACCGTCATAGGGGATGAAGACGGCGCATACCTGGTGGCCGCCTCTCCCGGAAACACCTATGAGCGGCAAATTAAAAAACACCCCCGGGAGTACCTGGATGATTTCATCGGGGACTATAACAGGCACTTCGGTACGAATTTCAGCACACAGGATTCCAAATCCTTCTACAACTACTACAACGACATAGCCAAGCGGGTAAAAAACCAGCAGGTGGACGTGCTGCTGGTGGTGAACATGTTCCTGACAGGTTTTGACAGCAAGAAGCTGAACACCCTCTATGTGGACAAAAACCTCAAATACCACGGGCTGATACAGGCCTATTCCAGGACCAACAGGATTCTGGACGAGCTCAAATCACAAGGGAACATCGTCTGCTTCCGGAACCTCAAAGATGCCACGGACAAGGCCATTGCCCTATTCTCCAATCTGGAAGCCAAAGGGGAAATCATCATGGAGCCCTATGAGGAGTACGTGGAGAAATTCAACCGGGCATTTATCGACCTGCTCCGGATCGCCCCGACCGTCAACAGCATCAATGAGCTGCCGGACGAAGATGCCCAGCTGGAATTCATCAAGGCCTTCCGGGAGTTGATGCGTCTGAAAAACGTGTTGGGGACTTTTACGGAATTCGACTTCGGGGACCTGTCCATGCCGGAGCAGACCTTTGAGGACTACAAAAGCAAGTACCTTGACCTGTACGACAGCACCAAAAACAGCAGCCAAAAGGAAAAAGTCTCCATTCTGAATGATGTGGACTTTGAACTGGAACTGATCCACCGGGACGAGATCAATGTTGCCTACATTCTGAAGCTCCTGGGCAAACTGAAAGATGCCAGCCCAGAGGAGCAGGAGAAGCAGCGGAAAGCCATCGTAGAGCTCATCGTAGGGGAAGCCCAGCTCAGGAGCAAGAGAGAACTCATCGAGAAATTTATCCGGGAAAACCTTCCAAAAATCGCCGATGCCGAGGACATTCCCGAAGAGTTTGCCCACTTCTGGACCGCGGAGCGTCTGAAAGCGCTCCACCGGCTCAGCCAGGAAGAAAATCTGGATGATGAAGCGTTGGAGAAAGTCATCGGGGACTATATCTACACCGAGAAAGAACCGCTCCGTGACGACATCATCGGTCTGCTCAAAGAAAAACCTTCCCTGAGGGAGCGGAAAACCATCGCCGAAAGGATCAAATCCAAGATTCTGGGCTTCGTCGAAACCTTTATCAACGGCATTTCGGAGGCGGCTTAGGGGTGGATGGGTCTCAGAAAACATCCTCAAAGACAACAAACCCACCGTTTCCCAAATTAAGCAAAGCCTACACTACCTCTGCCATCAACCAAGTACATTCAACTGATGAAGATTTTTATCTGATTAAGCCGTAAACATCTGGTATTGCGCAGGAGAATCCGTCACTGAGCATCATTATTTTTTACCGGAACAATTTCCTTCTTAACTTTCATATATGAAAATCAAAAAGCCCATATCCCCTCGACATCTATAAAACCCCGCTCCCCATGGCAACGATATCCACTGAAACCAATGGCAAAAATCAGCCAGTCGTCCAAATGTCCCGCTTGCGGGGCATCACCCCTTTTATCATTAAAAGGACGGCTGCCATTTTCGTTTTGGGAGTTCTTTTTTCAATTTGCATGGAAAGCTTTGCCCAGTCCGGCGAAAGGGTTTACCAAACTTACTGCGGGGGCTGTCATGGTACTGATTTAGACGGTACTGCTGCCGGATCCTCTCTCTTAGAACCGACGCTGAAACATGGCCATGACAGGAATTCAATCCTTCACAACATCCGCAACGGTATCCTTGGAACCACCATGGTCAGCTGGGAAAGTGCCCTTACAGAAGCTGATATTGAGGCCGTCACGGATTATATCCTGAATGCCAGAAAGGCACCTGATGAAGTCAAACCCGTTGAAAAAGCGCTGACTTTCAATACCCAGGACTACAAGTTGAAAATTGAAAAGGTGGTCACGGAGGGCTTGGAGGCCCCTTGGGGGATAGAATTCGTCGATGCCGACCGGGCTTTGGTCACAGGAAATAAGGGAGAAGTGTACTGGGTAATCAATGGAAAAGCCGGTCCCGAAAAAATCACGGGCCTTCCACAAGTGTATGCCTACGATATGTATGGCGGAATGATGGATCTTGCCCTGGGTCCCGACTACTCCAAAAACGGCTGGGTATATTTCGCCTTTAGTCATACCCCAACCGGTACCTCTGACAAAAATGCACCGGGAATGACCAACGTGGTCAGAGGGAAAATCAAAGATAACCAATGGGTGAAGCAGGAAACCCTTTTTGAAGCACCGGATTCCATTTTGGTGGAAGGCGGGATGCGTTGGGGGAGCCGCTTGCTTTTTGACAAGGAAGGCTATTTGTATTTCAGCATTGGCGATATGCAACAGGCCATTCAAAGCGGAAATAATCCCCAACTTCCCCACCGGGCAGAAGGTAAAATCTTCCGCATCCATCCAGACGGCTCCATTCCCAAAGACAACCCCCACTTCGGAAAGGACGGCACGCTTCAGGGAATCTATGCCTGGGGAACCCGAAACGTACAGGGGATTGCGCAGCACCCGGTCACCGGAGAAATTTACTTTACCGACCACGGCCCAAAAGGCGGTGATGAGGTCAACCGTCTCAAGAAAGGAGGGAACTATGGATGGCCCGTGATCACCTATGGGGTCAACTATGACGGAAGCACCATTACCCATCTCACCCACGAAGAGGGCATGGAACAGCCCCTAACCTATTGGGATCCCTCCATTGCGGTATGCGCAGCCCAATTTGTTACAGGAAACAAATATCCAAAATGGCAAAATAACCTGCTCGTTACCGCTCTCAAGGACGAAGAAATCCGCAGGCTCGTAGTTGACGGGGACCAAATCCTGAGTCAGGAGGTGATTTTGAAAGGCCATGGCCGGGTGAGGGATGTAAAAATAGGCCCGGACGGCTACCTATACGTGTTGACCAACTCCCCTGACGCCCTGCTCCGTATTACTCCAATGGATTAATAGGCTTTTCCCATAAGCTGTAAACACATATAGCATTATGTCGTTTTTTTTCAATTTCCCCATTGTTTTCACTATCAACTTTGTGAAGTAAACAAACCATACTTCACAATGATTAAAAGACCAATGAATGAAGCAATCACACACCTTTTCGATGAAGAGGTGCAGATGACGGGACTGGTTGAATATGGGGTAAGCTGGAAAGACATTACCTCTGGAAAAATCAGTCCCCCGGCCGAAGGAGCCAGATTTGACTTGTCCTTTGAAGGCGATCTAATAGGGGAACGGGTCAAAGGCAAAATCAAAGGCGTGGATTACCTCGAATTCCGCGCAGACGGATGCATGCGGCTGAATATCCAGGCGACCGTTATCACCCATGACGGTGAATGTATAGCGTTGCATGAAGAGGGGCTGATGACCCTGAACAAACAAGACGGGCCTGCCGACCTGTACCTGAACATGACCTTTAAAACCCATTCCAAAAAATACAACTGGCTTAACAAAGCCAATGTTTGGGCCATCGGGCAGGTGGATATGGACAAGGCGACAGCGACCGTTAGCGCCTACGGCAATTCAAAATTGCCCATAATGGAGTTAAATTAATAAAACATATCATATAAACTGAGAAAATCATGATAACCACAGATTTGAATACCCTCGAACTGGCCGAATTCACCGCTAAATCAAAGCCCGGCCAACGGTGTAAAGCCACCTTTCCCTTACTAGGCGCTCATGGCACCACCGATTCAGCTACTGTTTATTTTGAGCTTGCTCCCGGAGAGGAGCTTGGCACACATACTGACAGTGCAGAGGAACTGCTCTTTATTTTAGAAGGGCAGGTAGAAGCAACCATTGGCACCGAAAAGGCATCTATATCTAAAGGACAGCTGGCGGTAGTTCCAAAAATGGAACGCCATAACCTGAAAAATACCGGGAATTCCACTGCCAAAGTCCTGGGATTCTTTGGAGGAGCCAACAATATCATTGCCACATTCGATGAAGTTTGGCTGCCTACTGAATCCAATAGGGTAGATACCTCTTTACTAGGCTAAGTTACATCAGGGGCCTAAAAAGCCCCTGTTTTCTCCTTTATACCATGAATGTTGAGATCACAGAATATCCCTGCATAGAAGATTTAAAGCCATATGTACAGACCTATTGGTACGGTGAATTCAATATCAACGGCGATAGGCTATTGGAACAGCAGGTTATACCCAATGGTTTTGTGGAGCTTATTTTTCATTTGAATTCCAATCACTGTAGCCTCTTGCAGGGCAATACTTGGTTAAAGTCTCCGGATTATACGTTGATCGGCTTATTTACCAAGCCTTATGAAGTAAGGTTTGATAAAACAGTACCCACATTCGGTATCCGTTTCAAGCCGGAGGGCATATACAATTTATTTGGCATACCTGCAGCTGAATTTTCAGCAGACTACATCGATATGAACTGCGTGCTGGATGCCGGCTTCCGTTCATTTTCGGAAAAGTTAAGGGAAAAAACAGCCGTTTCGGAAATGACCGAATTGGCCGGTGCCTACCTGCTAACCAATCTCCACAGCAATAATATCAACTATTATTACCTAAACAGAGCAGCGGAATTCATCAGGAAAACGGATGGCATGATCAGAATGGATGAGTTGATCAACAATGTGTACATCAGTCACCGGCAGCTGGA
The DNA here is from genome assembly GCF_042652345.1 of Negadavirga shengliensis. Classification (NCBI taxonomy): domain Bacteria; kingdom Pseudomonadati; phylum Bacteroidota; class Cytophagia; order Cytophagales; family Cyclobacteriaceae; genus Negadavirga; species Negadavirga shengliensis. The sequence continues at coordinate 53,479 of NZ_JBHSJJ010000005.1, read as the reverse complement.
AAGGGAATTCAAGGAAAAGATAGGTGTCAGCCCCAAACAATACATAAGGATAGCGCGGCTGAATGCAGTCAACCGTCTTCTGTCTTCTCCCTCAAGGCATGACCTGACTTCAGTGTCATACGACACAGGATTTTCAGACCAGGCACATCTTATAAGGGACTTCAAACAATTTGTAGGGTTACCTCCCTCTCATTTTATCCGGAAGAGAGGGGATTTTTTGGTAAACATATAAGGAAATGCACTGAGGTGACGGTACTGTCAGATGGCAATATCAGCTGATCCCAGCCCTCCAACGCCGCCATTTTTTGGCAAAAAACATCAGAAATTCACGTTTTGTGAAAAATATCATTCCTGTCATAAAAAAAATCCATAAACCCACTAAGGGTACAACCTATCAAACTTGTCGTGGATTTAAAACGCATACTAAATCTTAAAATCCATGAAAAAAATTTCCCTGTTTTCGAAAATAGCAATGCTTCTGATATGCCTGTCCACGGTGATTTTGTCAGAAATTGCCGCCCAAGTCCACAGTCCGGCGCATATTGGCTTTGTTTATCCTTTGAGCACCAATGGCCATAAAGCCGCGGAATACACCAACAACCTAAGTTTACATGCCATCCAGGGACTATCCGGCGGGGAAAAGGGCTTGGCCCTCTATGGTGTGGCAGGCATGGTCAAAGGCGATGCCAGCGGTCTACAGGCAGCAGGCGTCTTTAACCAGGTTAGTGGCGAGCTGAAGGGAGTACAAATGGCAGGTGTCATGAACCAAACCAATCTGGCTCCGCATGGCTTGCAATTCGCAGGCGTCGTGAACCTCAACAGCGGGGCCAGTCCATTACAAATGGCCGGTGTGGTCAACATGGCCTCACAGATCAGCAGCTTCCAAAGTGCCGGCGTGGTGAACCTGGCCCAAAATCTCGAGGGCATCCAAATGGCAGGAGTAGCCAATGTGGCAAAATGCGTTAAAGGCATCCAAGTGGCCGGAGCCATCAACGCGGCGGATGAGGTAAAAGGCTCCCAGTTTGCGGGCCTTATCAACGTCGCCAAAAAAGTAAACGGAGTACAGGTGGCCGGACTGCTGAATATCGCGGACAGCAGTGACTACCCCATTGGCATCATCAACCTGATAAAAAACGGAGAAAAAAGGATAGGGCTAGCGACAGATGAAAATCTTTCCACCATCGTCAGCTTTCGCTCGGGAGGCAGAAAACTCTATGGCATCATCGGAATGGGTTCCAATCTGCAATATGCCGACCTTCCCTATGGTGTGGAAGCCGGCCTGGGTATCAAGCTCATTGAAAAAAACAGCTTCAGGATGGATATGGAAGCCGTCAACCTTTTTATCACGGACTTCAAGCACAGCGAATACTCCAAATCCGGTCTGCGCATATTGCCCGCGTTCCTCCTTTCCAAAAACTTACAGCTTTATGCTGGGCCTAGCATCAATTACATGGACACCAAAAACCAGGAAGGTTCCGATCTGGCAGGCCTGCGGATATGGGAACGTCAACGCACCAACACCTATAGATCGGTTCATGTCGGTTACACGGTCGGCCTCCAAGTCCTTTTGTGACCTACAACAATGCACAAGAACGATGAAGTATTTTCCCGAACCACTAAGGGTAAACTGAAAAATACTTGTCGTATATTAAAAGCAATTTACCATCTCAATTGTAAAAGTAAGTGACCGGCACAGTGGAAAACCAAGACGGCCTTCCTGTAGAAAGGGTGGACGAACACACCTTTGAAGCGGTCTTCAAAGACCATTTCAAATCCCTGCATACCTATGCCAATGTCATCCTCAAAGACAGTGACGAAGCTGAGGAAATCGTACAAACGGTCTTCCTCAAACTATGGGAAAAAAGAGGTATGATCAAAATCAACACCTCCCTCAAGGCATACTTGTATAAATCTGTTTATTACGACAGTTTGAACCACATCAAACACCAGAAGGTGAAAATGAAACACCGGGAACAAAAGCAATACGAGACAACCCAAAACGGCTCCGTAGAAGCTGTTGACGTGATGGAGGGCCAGGATGAGGAACTGAACAGCCGCTTCCAGCAGGCTTTGCGGCTGCTTCCTGAAAAATGCAGGACGGTGTTTCATTTAAGCAGATTTGAAGAACTGAAATACCAGGAAATCGCCCAAAAAATGGGCATTTCCATCAAAACCGTGGAAGCACACATGGGTAAAGCCCTCAAAACGCTGCGCCTGGAATTGGCGGAATTCCTGCCCCTCATATTGATGCTGATTATAGAACATTAACCGCCTTGAAGCCATGGAAGACAAAACACTCATAAAATACCTGCTCAACGAAACCAGCAAGGAAGAAGATGCGGCTGTAAAGGAATGGTTGGCAGACAATCCCGGAAACCAACAAAAATACGATCATATCCAATGGGTGTGGGAGACAAGCCGGCGATTAATCCCCCAAAGCAACATTGATGAAAACCTGGCTTGGAAGCGGTTTTTGGACAGGAAAGCTCAAAAAGAAAAGGCTGCGCCTACCCCTATCATCCGGTTGGCGAGCAGCACCTGGTTCAGGACGGCGGCGGTCTTCGCCCTGATGGTTGCGCTGGGCTGGTCGCTGGTATCCACCCTGCCCCATGCCGGAAAAGCTTATTTTTCCGCTGTGTCCCTGGAATCCGGAAACACGTCCACACAACAGCCCCTTTTGGATGGCTCGTTGGTCACTTTGAATAAAAACACCCAACTTACTTACTCTCAAAAGTTGTTTGACAAGCAACGGCTCGTCAATATGTCCGCCGGTGAGGCTTACTTTGAGGTCCAAAAAGACCAAAAAAAACCGTTTGTTGTCAAGCTCCAAAACCTGACCGTTACCGTTCTTGGTACTTCCTTTAATGTGAAAATGAAAGGGCAAACGGCAGAAATAATACTGGATGAGGGCGTCGTAAAAGTCGAGGTGGGTGGCCAGCAAGTAGTGTTGGATCCGGGAGAAAAAGTCACTGTCGACCTCCACACCGGCGCGCTGGATAAATCCCTGCAGGAAGACCAACTGTTCCGCTATTATGTGAACAACAGGTTCCAAGCCGAAAATATCCTCTTACAACAGGTGGTGGAAGCTTTGGCGGATGCCTACGAGGCGGAAATCATCCTTGGATCCGAAGACTTAAAATCCCTGCCCATCACCACCGTTTTGGAATATGGCTCGTTGGACAAAAACCTGGAAGTGATCGCTGAAACGCTGGGGCTTCAAATTTCCAGGGACGGGGGCCGGTACGTCTTGCAATAAATCATTAACTTGCGAAATAATTTATCCAAATAAATGATTTTCAGGGGGCATACTATTTTTCACGGTTTTGTATGGCTCTTTTTCCTGTCGGTGGCCCAAACTGCGATGTCCCAGCAAAAATTGCAAACGGAGTTTCAGTTTGCCAACCCCGGAGAAATGAGTATCCGCGAGGCCCTGGAACAGGCATCGGATGCACATGATTTTTATTTTTCCTACCAAAGTTCCCTGGTAGAAGTGGACAAGCCTTTGCCTTTGGACCATTACAACGGAACCATAGCGGGTTTTTTGGCAGAGGCACTTGGAGAGCAGTACGAGTTCAGGGAAATTCCCGGCTATATCATCATCCGTTATGCCCCCGGCGTACTGGATCTGGAAGCGGAGATGGAGACGGGCTCCAGGCAAGTGACGGTAAAGGGTCATGTCAAGGATCTGCGTACCCAGAAAAACCTCGGCTATGCCACGGTCTATGAAAGAAACACCCTTACCTCCACACTGACGGACCAAAACGGCTACTTTGAACTCAAATTGAGGCAGTCCAACCCTTCTATATGGTTGACCTTAGGCAAGGAAAACTACCGGGACACCACTTTCATGCTGTTGCCGCAAGTGGATATCCAGGCCAAAAGAGGCAATGGCCGCTTCCGTTACTATCCGGATGACGGTTCAGCGGAGGAGATGGAACAAAGCTTTTTCGGCCGAATGTTCATAGGCGTCAGGCAGCGATTCCAAAGGCTGAACCTCGGAGGCTTTTTTGCCGAAAATCCCTACCAGATGTCCTTTATCCCCGGGCTGAGTTCCCAGGGGATGTTCAGCAGCCAAATGATCAATAAATTCTCATTGAACCTATTGGGAGGCTACACGGCCGGTGTGGACGGTTTTGAGGCGGCCGGTATTTTTAATATCAACCAGAGAGATGTCAGGTATTTCCAGATGGCGGGCATTTTCAATATGGTCGGCGGCGAGGTGAACGGCTTCCAGGTAGCCGGTATTTTTAATTCTGTGTATAAAAATGTCAGCGGTTTTCAGGTAGCAGGGCTTCACAACCATACACGAGGCCGGGCCAGGGGGCTGCAAGTTGCGGGATTATACAATCGCACTGACAGTACTGCCAACCACCAGATAGCCGGACTCATCAATAAGGCCAAAGGTACCACCGGATTCCAGATCGCCGGATTGGCCAACCTGGCCCGAAACCATGCAAATGGCCTGCAGCTGGCTGGGCTGTTTAACCATACCAAGGGCACCGCCCACCACCAAATGGCCGGGTTGTTCAACAAAGCCGGCCATGTGAAAGGCAGCCAGTTCGGTTTGGTCAACATCGCAGAAAGCAGCGACAATCCCATCGGCTTGGTCAATTTTGTCAAAAACGGCAAGAAAAGCCTGGCGCTTGGTACGGACGAATCCCGCTTTGCCCATCTCACGCTCCGCTCCGGAGGGAGGAAATTTTACGGCCTCCTCGGCACGGCCTATTTCCCCGGGCAGACCGAGGCTCCCCTTGCCCTGGAAGCGGGCTTTGGCCTGCACCTGCTGGAAACCCGCGCCTACACCATGGATCTTGAGTTGGTCATCAGGGTGGCCACGGATTTCAGAAATGTCAGCAACCATACCAACTCTTTCAAATACCTCCATGGGTTTAACATGGGAAAGAACACCCGGCTGTTTGCCGGGCCCACCTTTAACTTCACCGTCCTGGACCCCGGCCAGGATATCAGCGTGCCAGGCATGGTATTTTATGAACGGACCAACCGGCACGGCACCTATGGCCTTTATGGCGGCTTTATTGCCGGTATTCAATATGTTTTTTAATTACGTCCGAGGCTTTTGCAGTGCCAGACGAGCACGCGTCGGGCTTTCGTAGAGCCACGCTCTGGTATAAAAACTAATTTTTTAGCCTTCTGATTGGATATATAAAAATAAACCCCTATATTTTTAGTAAAAATAAACCTTGCGATATGAGACCTTTATTCTTTTTTATCAGCTTATTTGCAGCATTTTCCTGCAGCCAGTCCGGCAAGAAGCAGGGGGACTATTCCCAAATGGCGTTTTCCCTGGATACCGTCATGGTGGATCCGGGCGAGGAAATTCTTTTTCTAAAAGGGGAACTTCGCCAATCCATCCTTTTCAAGGACAAAAAATACCTATTCAATTTTAATCAAGATGACCACTCAGTGGAGAGGATAAACCTTGATGATCTGATTCTCAGTGAAAAAATACCGTTTGAAGCGGAAGGGCCAAATGGAACCGGCAATTACTTTCACACCTTTCTGGCTATCGGCGAAGACAGCATATTGTTCAGCGGCTATCAGGGAAGCGGCATTTTCGACACAGAAGGGAAGAAAATAAAAGATTTGGATTTCAAAAAAGTAGGTTCAGGTGAACACCGGCTAAATGACGATGAATTCTTTGTCCCCCAAGCCGTCTTTCCCGGCAACCCCGAACTTTTTCTGGGCTTTATCAGAAACTGGGAAGATAAATCCCTTAAATTGGTATTGGTCAACTTTGCAGAAGACTGGGTCGATAAGATGGAGTTACCGGAATTTGACAAGTTAAAGGGACTTTACGCGGAATTTTCGGACGGAAATTTTTTGACGATGACGGGGCCTGATATCTATTTGATTTCTGTGGGGGATAAAATTTTGATCGGCAATAATGCTTATAACGAACTCTTCTGGCTCCCTCCCGGCGAAACGGAATTGACCCATTATTCATATCAAAGCCACATCACGGAAGATTCAAAAAAAGGAAAATATCCCTCCCAGGTTGACCGCCCGGAGGAAGTACAACAAATATCCCGGAAAATCCGTGAAGAAATCAGTTTTGGAAGGCCGGTATGGGATGAAGAAAACCGGATTTATTACCGGTTTTCTTATAAAGAGGCTTTTACCGAGGAAGTCCCATCCAATACATTTTCCTCCTCTTCTAAAGCCGATGTTTACCTTACAATTTTTGATGAAAACCTGCAGATGATAGGCGAAGCGCCTGTACCCATGCTGGAGAAAACTCCCGCTCGCCACTTCGCCAAAAACGGCAAGATCTGGATATTTGAAAATATAGAAGATGAGCTCGGGTTTGTGAGGTTAAGCATTGAGGGGATCTGACTTGTGGTTAAATATCCTTACTTCATCATCTTACTAAAGTTTCAAAGGAATAACTTCGGGTTAATTTAAGTACACCCTTGCTCCAAGGCCGGCAAAATTCAATAGCATGTGTGCGATGGAAACCAAAAGAATCGATTTTGTATTATAAACCACCGTACTGAATAAAGTGCCCAAAAAGAATGCAAAAACAACAAATGAAATTTGCCCTCCAGGCTCCTTATTCGGAAAAATTTGCTGTGGAGCCAAATGCCAGATGGCAAACCCTAAAGAAGAAATGAGAATATAAAGCCATTTATCGTCGCTGAATAATTTAAGGTATAATCCTCTCCATAACAGTTCTTCCGTTACCGCATTAACCGATCCCAATGCAAGGGAAAATAGAAAAATCTGAAAATTGGCAGATTCCAGCGCTTTTGGAAAAGCGTAGATATAGACAAATAGCAAAGGAACAGTCAGGAATAACAAGTTGTGAAACAATTTCTCCTTGAACAGGGAGAAATTGGGTCTGAAAAGGCCGGAGATTTCCTGTTTGGATAGAAAACAAAGGGGAACGAGCATACACCAAAATATCCAATAAAATGCAAAACCTAAAAAATAACCCCCTTTGGTTCCAAATTGCTTTGAAAAAATCTGAAATGCAAAGCTTGTCGTAGCAAATAAAGTTATTGGAATAACTAATCCAATAAATTTCCTTTTATCCTCACGTTCCATCCTGAATCCTAGTTTCATAAACCCGTGATAATTTGTAGATGTTCTGGCCAGTGTTCTAAAAGAAAAAGCATAAAAGCGAAAATCTCCGTGATTCTGTTCAATTGTATTATCCCAATATTATAAGGATTCATAATTATCGGTATGATTTTAATACTGATCTCCCCGTGATTTAAATCATTTATGTCTGAAATTTTATTGAATATTTTTACGTTGAAATAAAATTTTTTAGAAAAATCACGCAAAACGGGAAATAAAATTTTGAAAAATATTTATCCGGCGGCTTTAAACTGGTAACAAAATGATTAGAGTTAGTTTAATTTTTGTTTTGGTAATGCTGGTCTCCTGTCAGGGAGATGATGTGATTGTCCAAAGTTTGTTCGATTTATCCGGGGCTCCCCTGCATTATGATGACAGTAAGGCGACCAAATTTCTTAACGTGGCCACCGTCAGTATTCATGCTTCAAGAGAAAAAGATACTAACCTTGCCAAAATAAAAGCAATCAGTCGGGAAATTCTCTCCCAACATCCGGAAACCGAATTGTTGCTTTTTGGTGAAACTGTTTTAGGTTGGTATATAGACGAAAATGATCCGGAATCCTATCAACGTACTATTGCCGAATCCATACCTGGCCCTTCTACCGACGCCATTGCGTTCTTAGCTGATTCTCTGAATGTTCATATCGTTTTTGGTATGACCGAGCTTCAAGGAGACAAGCTATACAATGCCCAGGTATATGTCAATAAGGAGGGAAATATTGAAGCAATACACAGGAAAGTTAATCTTACTCCCGAGGATAAAAAAAAATGGCATTACACCGGCATTAAAGATCCCTGAAAATGTGACGGTGGTCAATATTAACGGCATCCTAACAGGGATGATCATTTGTGCAGATGTGAGCAGTTTTTGGCTTACCGAACAGATGGTTCACCAAAAGGTTGAACTTATCCTTCACAGCATGGCCGCAGTAGTACCGGAATTTGCCATAGACCCAGTAAGCCGACAATTTAAATCCTGGGAGGTTTTTTCAAACCGGTATGGTGATGAACTTAAATGGCGCTATTCGGGCACCATCTTTATCGCTGATCCATCGGGAACGATCCGAACTTCCGGTAGTGGCAGTGAAATGTACAGAGTCTATAAAATAGGGGTAAGGTAAATCAGTATGAAAAAGATTTATACCGTTGTTTTGCTCTTTTTTTCCACTACGTTGCTTTTTGCGCAAAGCAGTATCCATTCAGGATGGTATCTTGGCTTAAATCCTTTATCCTATGCAATGGCATTTCCTTTAAAATGAGGAGGTAAAACGGTTTGGCCCGCTGGCTGCAGGGAATGAATATGGCTTCAATGTAGTTGGAGGTTATTATTTCAAACCCAACTTGAGTGCGGAATCGAGAATTTCCCTGGGCAATATCCATCAAGTCGCCACTGTAACACAATTTCATGCAGGAATAAATTACTTTTTTTTATACAACGGAAGCGAATCAAAGCATAGGGGCATGTATGCCGGGTATTTTTTAAAATTCTGGGATTATGGCAACCGGCTTACAGGCATTCATTTTTATAATATTTCCCCTTATATCAACTTAGGATACCAATGGAACGGAAACCGTTTGAACTACGATCTCAGACTCAGTCAAACTTTTGCCATACACTCCTGGACCAATCTTGAGGCAACCCAATCTGGCACTGCATGGTTTTTTTCACCCTGGCCCCGGTTTATTCCAGTACTGCCTTTGCTTTCTTTCACCATAGCGCATCATTTCAAATAAGGTTAAATCGGTACGTTTAATTTTTAAGCGTTTATCCCTATGAAGGAACTTGCTTTTACTTGGTGCATGGCAGCACCCATCCCGACCTACTTGTGGGCAAAAAAATATCCAAAAAAATCCTAACCAGATGGTAAGACCCCGAACTGCATCATAAAGGGAAAGCGGGATTCCCCATGGTAATCTGCAACTCACTCCATCACCCATTGCTCCACTGCGCTTTTTTCTACCTTTTTCCGGTCAAAGTGTACACGAAAAAAACCATCTTCCGCCCAAGTATCAAAGAAATGCCTGTAAAACGGACTTTCCGGATCGCCGGAATGACCCGGGGTATTGATGCCCAAGGTTTCTTCCCAGTCCCCGGTATCCACCAGGATCCTGAAGGAAGCGCCTGTGGTATTGTTGTCCCCATAGGCATTGGCCGCAGGCGTATAGCTGTACCCTCCCCTTGGCACAGGGCCCGCATCCAGTTTATCCCGCCATTTTGAAGAAACCGCGGCACTCAGGGGATGACGGATATGGGCGTGCTTATAACGTTCCTGTCCGTATTGCCAATGTTCCATATCCGGCCCGAGTTTCCCTTCCAGGGTCTTCAAGGCCTCATCAAACGCCTCTGCCAAAAAGTGGTCTCTGTGACTGTCATCTTCAAATACGGTACCTGCTTCAATCCACTCCAAGGCCTTAAAAAGCGAAATGCTTCCTATCCAGCGCCTGACTTCCTCCGGTACCACCAGTCCGCGGATATTCTCCCTCAGCTTCCGTTCCCACATTACATAAATCCCCGCAGCCACTGAATTTTTATCCAACACATAATCCCATTTTTCCAGTCTTTTTTGCGCTTTTACCGCTTTCTCTCCTTCCAGCCGCAAACCCAACAGAAAAGGCACCAACCTTCTCGCAGGGAGGGCCAGGTAATCATTTTGCAGCTTTCCCATATCCTCTAAAGTGAAATTTTGCCCGCTCTCCAGCACCTCCCTTACCCGGTCACCCCGAAAAGGGTCAGACCATTCATAACCTAAGGCCTCCGGGTAGGGATAAAGGGTATCGGTCAGGTTTTCATTGGACGTGTTGATAAAACCCGAGGGCGGGTTGAATGCATGCGGCCGCTCCAACATGGGCAGATATCCCTCCCATTCCTTACTGCCATCCCCTACGGTGGCCACCAAACCGGAAAAGCCCTTGCGGATTGGGGCAATGCCCGTGGCCTGCCAACCGATATTCCCCTCCTTATCGGCCCACACCATGTTTTCCGCGGGAATATGATTATACACACAGGCTTCCCTGAAGGATTCCCAGGAATCGGCCTGCCCCATCCTTAAACTGGCCAAATAGGGGGCACTTCCCGGCTCCAGCCACGCGCATTCCACTGCCACGGCTTTCCCAAGTTCTTCATCAATAAAAGTCACAGGACCGTGTATGGTATAATAATGCTGCACCATCTCAGGCTCACGCCCTTTCACGGGGATGGTATCCTGGATCATTTTCATTTTTCGCCACTCCCCTTTATAACGATACAGCTGGGAATCATCCGGATGCAGATCATAAATACGGATATCTTCCCCATCCGTGCTAAAAATGGTAAGTCCCCAGGCCCCAAACTCATTGTGGCCTATGGATACCCCGGGAATGACGGGCTCTCCACCGCCCACCACATTCCAACCAGGCGCGTGAAGCCGCACCCAGTACCTCAGGGAGGGAATGGCCTGTACCCGATGGGGGTCATTGGCCATGTATGGATAACCACTGGCCGTCAGCCGGCCACTCAGGACCCAGTTGTTACTTCCCAGAGAAAACCTGTCCCAAAGCGCTATTTCATCTTGTTCCTGTTCATGGTGAACCCTTTGTTCCTGATAGGCACTTTCCTGGTTTCGGTATACACCTTGTACATCTTCAGGAGAAAAAGCCACCGTGTTTCGAAATGCGTTATAAGGCGCCAGAATGTCCTTGAACAACAATTCCTTCGGGATCGATGGGTCCAGTTCCAAATCAGGCTCAAATGGATGGAAATAATTGATCATTTTGGCTTTTTCCGGCCCTATCAAGCTCACCACCCTGCTGTGGTTCAACTCGTCCCTGACATTGCCCAGCAACCCCTGATGCCGGGAAACCACGGTTTCCCAGGTCCAATAGCCGGGTAAAATACCCAGCATTTCAAATTCTATGGGAAGCTGTTCAGGGTTTTCCCTGCATTCTTTCACATAGGCGTTTATGCCTTCGACAAAACGGTCGACAATGGCCTCCCCCCGGGGATGGTAGTGGTTCAGTTCTGTGGTTTTGTCTCCTCTAAAACGGAACAGCCTGGCCCCTATATCCCTGGCCAGTTCTTTTTCACCCAGAATTTCCGCCAATGTGCCTGTGGCCTGCCTTCTCCAGATTTCAAACTGAAAGATCCTGTCCCTGGCGGCAAGGTATCCCTGTGCAAAAAACAGGTCCTCTTCATTTTGGGCAAAAATATGGTTGATGCCGTTCTGGTCTCTGACCACCTCCACCCGATCCAGAAGCTGTGCTGACAGTTGCTGCGCTGATAAAGGAAAACAGACCAAACTCATCAAAACCAGCAAAAAAATCTTTAAATATAGGTCCTCGTATTGGCTTGGGAGACGGTTACTCAAAACAATATTCATATGTTTATAATTATTTTTCATTGGCCATATAGCCTGCCCCGAACTTGTTTCGGGGGAATCTCGCAATCTATAATCATCCCTCTGTGTGTCGCTTGCGTCATGCTCGATTTCATCAGATGATTTTTTGTTGCTCCTTCCAAAATAAGAAAATCTCCTCTAAAGCAGAAGTACAAACCGAATTTAATACCACTAAGCCGTGAGGTTGGACTAAGCCGTCGCCTTGATAGCCTATCTTAATTCCTGCGGGGTATTTAGAGCAAACATCCCGAGAAAATCATGTCAAAGAACATTTTCCTTTTCTTGATCTGTCTTCTAACCGCCGACCCTTCTTTCAGTCAGACCTCCCTATCACAAAAACTGGATTTTTCCGAGGCTGCCATTTTCCTTCACAAAGACGCCGGTGAACGAAACAGGATTCTGGCAAGGGTGCTTTCAGAAGAAATCCACAAAAGGACAGGAAAAACCTTCAACATCCGTCATCAGTTTCCAAAAGACAATGAGCCAGCCATCGTGCTGGGTACATTCGATCAGATTAACGTTTTTCCGGAGAGGCTCCGGCAAGCCCTAAGCACGCTCGAAACCATGCCCCGGGAAGGCTTTGTGGTTTGGACAGACCCCAAAGGACCCGCTGTTTATATCATAGGGCAGGATGACAGGGGCTTGGTATATGGAGCAGGCAGGTGGCTCAGAAAAATGGAGTGGGGTGCCGGACAGCTTTTGGTCCCCGCCGACCTCAGCATTCAGAGTGCCCCGGCCTATCCGATCCGAGGACACCAACTGGGATACAGACCAAAAACCAATTCCTACGATGCTTTCAGCGTGGGAATGTTCGAACAATATATCCGGGAATTGGCCCTCTTTGGTGCCAACAGCATTGAAATAGTACCGCCACGGACAGATGACGATTTTACCAGCCGACATATGCAATTACCCGCCATTGAAATGATCGCCGAGCAGTCGCGCATAGCGGACCAATTTGATATGGATGTTTGGATCTGGTATCCCAATATGGGTTCCGATTACAGCCACCCGGACGCCGTAAAGGCCGAACTGGAGGAAAGACATGAGGTGTTTGCCGCCCTGCCGAGACTGGACCACCTGTTTGTACCGGGGGGAGACCCCGGTGAGCTGGAACCCGATGAATTGTTTGACTGGCTTGATAAATCCGCAGAAGTGCTGCATCAGTATCATCCAAACGCAAAAATATGGATCTCACCCCAGGTATTCAGGCCGACCCAGGCATGGTTTGACCGTTTTTTTTACCATATCAACCAGCAGTATGACTGGCTGGGGGGTGTGGTGTTTGGCCCCTGGGTAAAAATCCCTTTACCCGAACTGCGGGAAAAGGTGGATGCAGCCATCCCCATCAGAAGGTATCCCGATATCACCCATAGTCTCAGTTCCCAATACCCCATCCCCGAATGGGACCTGGCACTGGCCATGACTTTGGGACGGGAATGCATCAATCCGCGGGCAAAGGATCAAAAAGCCATCCACAACGCCCTGGCCCCTTATGCGAGCGGCAGCCTGAGCTACTCGGAAGGCACCAATGACGATGTCAACAAATTTATCTGGACCGATCAGGATTGGGATCCAAATACACCGGTTATAGAAACCCTTAGGGACTACGCCAGGTTTTTCTTTGGACCGGAATGGGTAGAAGGCGTGGCCCAAGGTCTATTGACACAGGAAGAAAATGTGAGAGGTCCTTTGCTTACCAATGCACAAGTACCTGTCACGTTACTTCAATGGCAGGAAATGGAAAGAAAAGCCAGTCCGGGGCTGATGAAAAACTTCCGGTTCCAGATGGGGTTGATCCGGGCCTATTTTGATGCTTATGTACAGAAAAAACTGATCTACGAGACCCAGCAGGAACAAGAGGCGAGGAGCATACTTGCTGTCGCGGAGGACAAGGGCAGTTTGGAAGCTATAGAAACGGCTAAGCAGATCCTGAATAAAAACTGGGATGATCCTTTGGCGGCCCAACTGAAAAACCGCTGCCATGAACTGGCGGAAAACCTGTACCAAAGCATCGGCGCCCAGCTCACCGTTGAACCCCACGGTGCGGCCCCAGGCAGGGGCAATTTTGTGGACAACATGGAGGCCGTCCTGAATGACGCGCCGTGGCTGTTGGACAACCTGGAGGCCATTGCAAAAATAAATGCTGAAGCGGACAGGCTGAAACAATTGGATGCGCTCCTGAACCGCAACAACCCAGGTCCTGGAGGCTTTTATGATAACCTTGGCCATCCGAAAAGTTGGAAAAGGGTAGTGAGTGATAAAAGCTGGAAAGAAGACCCGGGCAGCCTTTATTCCCCGCGGATCAGTTTTGGTGTGGGCTTGATAGGTGTGGAATGGGTACATGAAGTGCGGGCCATAGGATTTGAGGGGACATCCTCGCCCCAATCCTGGATGATGCAGGTCAATACGCTTTATGACGCGCCGCTTAAGATACGTTATAAGGATTTAGACCCTAAATTGACATACACCCTAAAGGTGGCCTATACCGGTAGATTCCGGTCCAGGATGAAACTGAAGGTGGATGGTGACATCACCATCCATGATTTCATTCAGACGGGCCATCAACCCATCTATTCCTTCCGGGTACCCAAAGAAGCTTATCAGGATGGTGAAATCACCTTTACCTGGACCTGTGGGGAAGGGGAAAGGGGATCACAGGTAGCCGAGCTTTGGTTGATTCCGGAGGTGGAAAAATAATGATCTTAAGAGAAAAATCCCCCATAGCGGGGTAGAAATTGATCAATCGGTATTTTTTAATTTAAATCCAAGCCACAAAAAGTAAAAATGCATATGTACTTGTGCATTTATCTGTTATATTTGCACATGTATTTATGCATTTATGGAGGAGCTACTTGAATTATCCGAGGAAAAAATCCTCAATACCGCTTTAAGTTTTAAGCGTCACCTTTTTTCCCGAATCAACTGGACAAACCGGCTGATCGGCATAAAGGGTGCGAGGGGGACCGGTAAAACCACTTTGGTCCTACAATGGTTAAAGGAATTGAACTTAAAAAAAAATGAAACTGTATATGTTTCGCTGGATGATTTGTATTTTACAGCAAATACCCTTTTAACCACTGTCCGTAAATTCCGCCAGCATGGGGCAAAAATTGTGGTATTGGATGAGGTCCATAAATATCCAAACTGGGCCAAGGAAATTAAGAACCTGTACGACAGGTACACCGATCTCAAAATAATATTCACAGGATCTTCCGTCATTGACATTTCCAGGCAAGAAGGGGATCTCAGCCGCCGGGCGCTCATATATGAACTAAAAGGGATGTCCTATCGTGAATTCCTTGACTTTCAATATGAAAAAAGACTCCCTGTCTTTACACTGGAACAACTGCTTGATCCGGGACTAAATCTTAGAACTCAATTCGACGAAGACTTCAAGCCGTTGGAATTCTTTCAAGAATACCTGGAATATGGATATTATCCTTTTTTCAAAGAGGATAAAGGAGGATATCTCCAAAGATTGAGGCAACTGGTTAGGTTTATTGTGGAATATGACATGGCAGAACTCAAGGGCTTTGATATCCGGCACGCCAAAAAGATGCTCCAGCTTTTATATGTTGTCGCCCAGTCTGTCCCGTTCAAACCGAACATCAATAAATTGGCTGAAAAAACCGGAATCCACCGGAACTCCATCAACAATTACCTTTATTTTTTGCATGAGGCAAAACTGGTGGAATTGCTCCATCAAGCGGGAAGCAGCATGGCAACCCTGCAAAAACCGGAAAAAATCTATATGGAAAATACCAATTTGCTGTTCGCTTTATCAGAGTCCCCACCCTCTAAAGGCACCGTCAGGGAGGTTTTTTTTAATAATCAATTAAGCGGCCAATATAAAGTCACCCATTCACCCGTTACAGACTTTGAAGTGGACAACAAGTATTCTTTTGAAATTGGAGGCCAAAGTAAAGGCAGAAAACAAATAGCCAGCTTGTCCAAAGCTTGGGTGGTGAAAGATGATCTGGAATATCCGGTGGGCAATGCCCTTCCCCTATGGATTTTTGGATTTTTGTATTAATAAAAAGAGATGTGACATCTGAACGTCTCAGGAACTATCGTGTCCTTTGCCAATCTTAATACAAATCAATAATTCTCAGCGTCAGTCCTTGTCAAGCAGCGTAATCTGTGGTTCCTTCACCCACCAAATCAACAATCCACCCAATTCACCGTCAGGGCCAGACCGCCTTCGGAAGTCTCCTTGTACTTTCCGTTCATGTCTCTGGCCGTTTCCCACATGGTACGGACCACCTTGTCTAAGGGCACCTTAGTGTGCCCGGCATCCGTTTCCAAAGCCAGCTCCGCCGCATTGATGGCCTTAATGGCCCCCATCGTATTGCGCTCTATGCAGGGTACCTGTACCAAGCCCGCTATGGGGTCACAGGTCATCCCGAGATGGTGTTCCATGGCGATCTCCGCCGCGATAAGAACCTGCCCCGGACTCCCTCCCAGCAGCTCGCACAAAGCCCCGGCCGCCATGGCACTTGATACGCCTATCTCTGCCTGGCAGCCGCCCATGGCAGCCGAAATCGTGGCCCCTTTCTTAAAAATCGCCCCTATTTCACTCGCTACCAATAAAAACCGATGTGTCTGGTCATCCCCTGCCTTGTGATTTTCTATTGTCAAATAATACATCAATACCGCTGGAATGACTCCCGCGCTGCCATTGGTAGGCGCTGTTACTATCCTCCCAAAGGAAGCATTGACCTCGTTCACAGCCAAAGCAAAGCAACTTACCCATTTCAATACCTGCCGGAAACTGACCGTTGTCTTTTTGATGGCAGCCATCCATTCTTTGGGATTTGTATAGGCAACATCGCCGATCAACCCCTTGTGCAAGTCAAAAGCCCTTCTTTTCACCTTTAATCCTCCAGGTAAAACCCCCTCAGAATGACAGCCAGTGTACATGGATTCCAGCATGGTTTCCCAGATCCTCCCCAATCCCCGGCGCACTTCCTCCGTGGACCGGAGGCTCAGCTCATTCATCCATACAATATCGGAGATGTGCTTATCCTCCCTGTTACAGTATTCCAGTAATTGGTTGGCCCTTTCAATGGGGTATGGAAAAGTTTTCAAGGTATCTTCCCGGTCGCTTTCCTCTCCTTCCTTGATCACAAAGCCGCCCCCAATGGAATAATAAGTGGCGCTATGGTTTCCTTTATGGTGACGAATGGTAATACGAAGGCCATTGGCATGGTAGGGTAAAAATTTCTTGTGAAAAATGATGTCCCTGTCAGGGTCAAAGCCAATTTCCGTTTCCTGGTGAAAATAGAGCTTTTTTTCCGATTTGATCTTATTCACAGTAGTTTCAATGGCGTCCATAGGAATGGTCTCCGGATCCAATCCGCTTAACCCAAGCATCACCGCCCAGTCGGTGGCATGGCCTTTTCCGGTAAGTGAAAGAGAACCGTATAACTCCACTGTCAATGACCGTATCTCAGCAATGTGCTCAGCTTTTATCTCCCTGATAAAGCGCTGGGCAGCGCGCCAGGGGCCGAGGGTGTGGGAACTTGATGGCCCTACACCGATTTTGAGCATGTCAAATACGGAAATACAATTCATAGAAAATCCGAAGTAGATGTATTCCAAATATAGGCTACTTTCTCTTACTTCATACCATTTATACCATAATGCCCTACAGAATTGTTGAAATTTTCAATCGTCCATTAATAGTACATTTATAGGGCTTTTGGTGTAATAATGACGAACCATTTCCACATTTGTAATGAACCGCTACAGTCCCCAATTTCTAACCGCAGCTTTTTTGTTTTCTATATTTCTGGTGCAGACGGCTGAAGTTTTCTCTCAAGAAACAGCTACAGGGTATGTCTATCATGATTTGAACAAGAACGGGAAAAGGGACTCCTCCGAGCCGGGGTTGCAAAATGTGCTGGTGTCAAACGGAGAATGGGTGGCTTCCACGGATCAAAACGGTTATTGGGAACTTCCGGTAGAGGAAGGCACCGGTATATTCATCATCAAACCTTCAGGCTATGCGGTACCCTTGAATGACCAACTCCTCCCACAGCATTATTACTGGCACCTTCCCACTGGATCGCCGCATACCGAGGTTCCAGGAATTGAGCCGACTGGGGCATTACCCGAATCCATTGACTTCGCCCTGTACGGGCAGCATGAAGAAAATCAGTTTGAAGTACTGTTATTTGGGGACCCTCAGGCAAGGGGGCTCAAAGAGGTGAATTATATCAGTCATGATGTAGTGGAAGAATGCATCGGGAGTACGGCCAAGTTGGGGATTACCCTTGGGGACATTGTTGCGGATGATCCGGCACTTTTCGCGGAGGTGAGCGAGAGCCTGGCCCAAATAGGTATTCCATGGTATTATGTCTTTGGAAACCATGACCATAACAGGGATGTGCAGGAAGATAGTCACAGGGACAGCACGTTCAAGCGCTTCTTTGGTCCCAGCACCTATGCTTTTGAATATGGAGAGGTGGCTTTCATTATACTACGTGATATCCATTATGCAGCAGATGGAAAATACATTTCCAGCTATACCGATGAACAGTTGTCATTCGTCTCCAATTACCTGGAGCATTTGCCCGAAGAGAAACTGGTGGTATTGGTCCAACATGCACCGATCATCCGTACCGAGGGCAGGGACCGAATGTACCGTTTACTTGAGAAAAGAGTTCACTCCATTTCCATTTCGGGCCATACCCATACCATGAACCATGTTTTCATTGATGAGGAAATGGGATGGAAAGGCCCTCAACCCCACCACCACTTCATCAATGCTACCGTAAGTGGCAGCTGGTGGTGTGGTCTAAAAGACGAAACAGGCATCCCCCATGCCACCATGAACGACGGTGCCCCAAACGGTTATTCCATCCTAAGCTTTGATGGTACTGATTATCGCATCCGCTTCAAAGCCGCCCGACGACCGGATAATTACCAGATGAATATCCATTTGGCGGATGATATCAACCTGCAAGAATTAGACAAGGAACAAGTCATCGTCAATGTGTTTTCCGGATCGGAAAAGTCCAAAGTGAAAATGAAAATTGGCGGAAAAGACGAGTGGATACCCTTGGCTTTTACGCCGATGCCGGATCCTCACAATGCCTGGATGCATTCCTTAAGTCCATTTTTGGATGTCAAACTGGAAGATGGCAGCAGGACAGATGAAGCTCTGGGATGGAAAATGGACCCCCCGGGGGTCTCCCAGCATATCTGGTCAGGCCCCTTGCCCCATGACTTGGCCCCGGGCACCTACCACCTCCAGATCAGGACAAAGGACATGTTTGGACAGGAATGGGAGGCATCCAGAATATTTAGAGTAAGATAGGAAAAGAGAGGTAGAAAATCGGCAACAGGCTCTATAAAAATACCAGCCGCTATGCATCTTGCAGCACCTGTAAAATGAAATTTTAAGGGTTACTTCCCCATATCTTTGGTGCATTACGCCTATTATTTTGTAAGAATTCCAAAAATAACCGCTACAAACTGTAGCATTTTGCCTTATTCTTCCGTATAAATAAGAAAACAGTTCCATTAAATTTTTAAGGCTATGAAAAATGCAGGTTTATTATTTTTCACTTTTGTATTCACCTTGTTGTCATTATTAATAGGGTGCCAGGAAATGGAATGGAAAGCCGGGGATACGGTAGCTTTGGTCCAACTTCCCGATATTGACCAGCATCAGGAAATGCAACTTATCGGTACCAGATGGAAATTCATAGGGATCGCTGATGGCACCAATCATACGGTCGAAATCGCCCGACCGAGTTGTGAGAGTTGCTATTGGGTACTTTTTGGTGAAGACGGCAGCTTTCGGGGAAAATCCTCCACCAACCAGGTAATGGGAAATTTTCAGGTAGGACAAACGGCATCTTCTATCAAAATTCTCCAATACATGGGCACCAAGATCAATGAAATCTATGATGGCCCCGAGTACGTGCAGCGCTTCCGGCAGGCAGCCAGGTATACCATCACGACCAGGGGTTTGGAGCTCCACAATGGTAAAGATGAAAAATACCTGCTTTTTGTGCCTATGTAAGGGAAAACCCCGAAGACGATGACAACAAGCCAAAAGTCATATTAAAAATAGTGTTCCCGAATTTTTCAAGAACAAGGAAATTGATTTGAATATTTTTAAATTGGACCTTCTCCCGGGATTAAAGACAGAAGGGGGAATAAACCTATCAACAATAAGCCCATTACATAAACCATGACATTCCTATCTGTAGATCTCGGAGGTACTTCGCTGAGGCTGGCCACTTTCACGAAAGAGGGTGACCTGATAAGCAGGGAATCTTTCCACCTGGAAAAAAGGCAAGGGAGTGAGGTAGGCAAGCTCATCCGGCAAAGGGTGGAAAAACAATTGCAGGACAATCCGGATATACAAGCGATAGGGGCATCTGTTCCAGGAATAAGCCGGAAAACCACCCAAACCGTCTGGGCTCCCAACATCCCCGGCTGGGAGGATTATCCTTTGTGGGAGGAAATCTCCGGCGTTTCTGAAGGCATTCCCGTCACCATAGACTGTGACAGGGCTTGCTATATCCTTGGAGAATATTGGAAAGGCCACGCAAAAGGTTGTAATGATGCCATCTATCTGTCGGTAGGAACGGGCATCGGCGCAGGCATTCTGGTAGACGGCAGAGTGCTACAAGGTGCCCATGGCATTGCCGGATCTGTGGGCTGGATGGCTTTGGACCGGCCTTTTCAGGAAAAATACATCCCTTGTGGCTGTTTTGAATACCATGCGTCCGGTGCAGGCTTGGCCAAGGTCGCACAGGAAAAGCTGGCAACAACCGCCGGCTCACCGGGTAAACCCTCCATGACCGCTCAAAAAATAGAAGCCGGTGATGTCTTTGCTGCTTATGACAAAGGAGAAAAATGGGCCATAAGCACGCTGGAAAATGCCATCGGCTACTGGGGTATGGGCGTGGCCAACCTGATCAGCATCTTCAATCCGGAAAAGATCATTTTTGGGGGCGGCGTATTTGGGCCTGGGAAACGGTTCCTGGAAGACATTGCCACAGAAGCCAAACAATGGGCCCAGCCCGTAAGCATGAAGTTGGTTAGTTTTGATGTTTCGGCATTGGGAGGAGATGCGGGGCTTTATGGAGCAGGTTACCTGGCTTCGCAAACGCTTGAAAACCAAAATGCCTTATGAATTATAACCGGAGATACGTTTTCTTTTCCGCCTGCTTGGGCATGTTGCTGTTTGGGATTACCCTGATCACTTTGGGTGCGGTAGCGCCAGCGCTAAAAGCCAAATTTTCTCTGGATGAAATCGAGGCGGGCACCCTCTTTTCCATTTTGCCCATTGGCATATTAATGGGATCCCTGTTATTCGGCCCCCTCGCAGATAAGTACGGGTTTAAGTTCCTGTTGGCATTCTCCTCACTCTGCCTCTTTATTGGCTTTCAGGGGATTGCCTATGCACCTTCCTATCACTGGATAAAGGTTTTTGTCTTCCTTTTTGGTCTCGGAGGAGGCGCCGTCAATGGGGCCACCAATGCGGTAGTGGCGGACATCAGCACCTCCAATAAAGCTGCGGATCTAAGTTTATTGGGTGTTTTTTTTGCCATAGGCGCATTGGGTATGCCCTTTATCCTGGGGATATTGAATGAAATATACGCTTTTGAGACCATCGTCTCTATGGTGGGAGGACTGGCCCTGCTGGCCGCGGTCATCTATTTTATTATCGGGTTTCCTCCCCCAAAACTAAAAGAGAAACCAACCGGGGCAAAAAACTGGAGCATGATAAAAGACACGGTCCTGTGGCTAATTGCTGCCTTTCTTTTCTTTCAGAGCAGCATGGAAGGCATAATTAACAACTGGACCACGCTTTTCCTGATCGAGGAATTGGCGGCCAATCAGAGCAACGCCCTCTATGCCCTCTCCCTTTATGTAGTGGGTATGGCCGTGATGCGGATCCTGATAGGAAGTGTTCTACGCCCCCTTTCCTCACAAAAAATATTGTTCCTATCTTTCGCCCTGCTGCTTCTGGGTTGTGGGTTTATGGGATTTGGAACCGGTTTCCCCACGGTTGTCATCGGTTTGATTTTGATTGGTGCGGGACTGGCAGCCGGATACCCCGTCATGCTTGGTTTCGTCAGCGACCGTTATACCGAACTGAGCGGGACGGCTTTCAGCTTTGTGTTGGCGGTGGCCCTCATAGGAAACATGAGCGTCAATTACCTGATGGGGTTTGTAGCAGACAGATTTGGCGTTGCCAATTTACCTACGGTAGCATTTTGTATCGTAGTTTTGATGATGGTATTATCCAACCCAATTTTAAACAATACAAATAAAGTAAACACAAACAAAGACGATTATGCTAGCAAAACAATGGCTCAATAATGCCCGGGATGTAATGTCCCGGATAGAGGACACCCAAATGGAAAACATCCGAAAAACCGCTGAAGTGATGGCGGACTCGATAGAAGCGGGCCGTTGGGTGCATACTTTTGGTTGCGGCCATGCCACCATACCCATAGAAGAAATGTATCCGCGCATCGGCGGTTTTGTAGGCTTTCATCCCATGATAGAACTCCCCCTTACTTTTTTTACCAGAATAACCGGGGAAATGGGTGTACACCAATTTTTATTTCTGGAAAGGATGGAAGGTTATGGTGTGGAGATCATGAAGGGGTACAATTTTGACCCGAAAGACACCATGTGGGTGTTTTCCCATTCGGGGATAAACAATGTCAATATAGACGTGGCATTGGAAGCCAAAAAGAAAGGCATGAAGGTCATTGCTTTTGGCTCAGCGGCTGAAGCCAAAGGGAAACAAACCCGTCATTCCAGCGGCAAAACCATTTTCGATGTGGCGGATTTGGTGGTGGATACCTGTGCGCCCGCAGGGGATGCCTCAGTACCCCTGAAAAACCATCAGGATAAAATCGGCCCTGTTTCTACCATGGCCTTCATTACCTGTGTATGGATGACGGTGACCACGGTGGCAGAGATATTGGCTGACCGGGGCGTGAAACTGCATATCCATCCTTCCCACAATGTCCCGGGAGACACCACGGCCAAAGAGAGGCTGGAAGGTTGTTTAACGGAATACAAGCGCCGGGTGGCAGGCGTATAACCCACTATAGAGAGCAGTACATGAATATTTGTACTGCTTTCATGATTTTTCCAGCGTGTGGGGCACTTTTACATACACCCACCAAATTACTACCGCAAACAAGGACATGGAAGTAATCATTTCCGCAAAATGCGCCCATCTGACGGTATCAGGGAACAAAAAATTGGGAATGGCCAACCCCAACCCGGGACTCACAAATACCAAAATCAGGCTTATCAACAGCTGCCCTGGTCTACCCTTAAACATCTGTACAACCGGCAAAACAAACACCCCAAACAAAACTCCCCGCACAAATTGAAAAGGAAATAGGACGGGATTGTCATGAAAATTGTTGGCCATTGAAGCCAGAAAACCATGGCCGGTGGGATCACCGGAGTAAAACACCCTTAAGTCTTCCACCTGCCATGCCACAAAGTACCCGAATAGGAAATAGATGCACACATATGATATCCCAATTAAGGCCAATTGGTAAGGTAGCGAGGGTAGTGGTCGCCGCTCATATCCAAAAGCTCCATAAACCGCTTCATTTTGTTTTTGTCCGAACAGCATCACCCCCAAGGGAACCCCCGCCAATACCACCATGCCATTGGCGACGGCTATAAAAAAAATGTCGCTGGGCGTAAGGAGAGGGAAGGCGCTTCGAAAAAAGAAGGTTTCGATTTGGCCCATAAAAGAATACACAAAAAAATAAGCCAGCATTAGCCAAACGATAAGTTTTGCTCCTCTCCATCTGGAATGCCTAATGATGTAAAACAGGGTAATACACACCCAGGTATGAACCAATAAAATAAACAGCAGGCCGGAGGGATCCGCTTTTTCACTCCCCGCCTGAAACCCTTCCGAAAAAGGAAGAAGCATGGAAATCACTATAAAGACGATTGTAGTGATGATCACCAGCAGTAACAATTTGAATAAATCTTTTACTACTTTCATTGAGGCTTGTCCAAATTAAATCATAGCGGTGTCTTTTCCCTTTGATACCTTTCAAGATTTACTTCATCTTAAACAGGATTTCCCTGAATAACGGTTGATAAAGTGACCTGATATGATCCCTGCTCTCCGCCGGCAAACGGATAATCCCTCTTGTATTGCTCTCTGCCTGTTCAGGTGTACGGATTCCGGGGATTACAGTGGATACCCCTTCAAAACTCAATATAAAGCTCATGGCCAGCTCAGTTTTGGAAAGCCCGTGCTTGTCTGCCAATGGCCAAACATTTTCAAGCGCATCCAGGGATCCGGACAGTATCTCAGGAGGAAGTCTGAAAAAGCGGTGGTCGTCTTCGGAAAAGCGGGTTGCTTTGGTAAATTTTCCGGTCAGCAGGCCGAATTGCAGGGGCATTCTGGCGATGATGCCGTAACCTTTTTCATGCGCCTTTGTGACAATATCCAGGCTCTCTTGGTTGATGATGTTAAGCACCAATTGAAACCCATCCCCTATGCCCTGTTCCAACATGTATTCAGCTTCCGGAAAAGGCTGGAAAGTATTCAGGGAAACACCCCAATACCGGATTTTACCTTGTCGTTTCAGCTGTTCCATCGCTTCAACACATTCCCCAGACTGCAGGTCTGATTTTTTTGCGGTATGCAGCTGATAATAGTCAATGGTGTCTCTTTTTAATCGCCACAGACTCTTCTCGCAGGATTCCACAATATGTTTCTTTGAGTAATCCACCACAATTTCATCATTTGAAGACAACCTGTGCCCTACCTTGCTGGCGACAAATACGTCGGTCCGGTTGCCGAGAACCTTTCCGATCAGTTCTTCCGAATGCCCCAGCCCATAAAAGTCAGCCGTATCATAAAAATTAATGCCCAGATCAAGACTCCGTTTTAAGGCTTTTATTGATGTCCGATCATCCATTTGTCCCCATCCTATGGGCACATCACCGGCCATGGCAGGACCACCAATGGCCCAAGCACCAAATCCCACTGCACTTACCTTTAATGCTGTCTTACCGAAATTCCTGTATTCCATTACTTTTATATTTGGGAAATTGATTCAACGATCTGGACCATTTCATAAAACTCGTGTCAATTAGTGGAATTCCGGCCTGCCGGGCACCTACACTAAAGCTATGGCGACAGCGTGCAGGCAGGCGTGGACAATAAATCCCTTGGCTAACCCGAAAATCCATCCCCGACTTAACCAGCTCCTCACAAATATTCCTAGGAAATAAGGTTACCTTTTTACCAGTACACATAAATTTTCCCCATGCTTTTCCCGGATTCCAACAGTTGATGCGCTTCTCCGATTTGACTGGCCTGAAACGTGGCACCGACCACCGGCTTGATTTCCCCTTGGAGCCATAATTGGTGCAACTCCCCCAGGCATTTCCCAATGACAGCGGTATGATTATCCGCAATGCGCAACATATTTACGCCTATTACTCCGTGCGACTTCATCATCATGAAAAGAGGGCTCACAAAACCGGTTTTCAGCAGAAAAGCCAGATCGTTCAGAATATGGTCTTTTTTCCCGCTGCGGGCGGCTCCACCAAAACAATAGATTTTTCCACCATAGTTCAAAAGCTTCATATCCTCTTTAAAACTGTTTCCTGCTACGGTATTGAAAATGTAATCAATTTTGCGTTTGCCTAAGCGGTTTTCGATGAGCTTTTTATAATTGTTTTTTTTATAATTGATGATAAAATCAACGCCCATTGCTTCCAAAAAAGCTACCTTTTCTTCAGATCCGCACAGCCCGATCACCGTAACCCCTTTTCGCCGGCAAAGCTGGCTGAGCGCGGTGCCTACCCCTCCGGCGCAGGCATGGATCAAGGCTGTTTCCCCTTCATGTAAGTTGGAAATGTAATCGGTCATATAATATGCCGTGCAATACTGCGTGGCGAGCGCACAGGCTTCCCCTCCGGATATACGGTCCCCGATGATCCTGGCCGCCCTAAAGTCACCCACCGCCTGTTCTGCGTAGCCTCCGAAACGGGTAAATGCCACCACCCTTTCCCCGATAAAGTCCGGCGGAGTACCTTTGCCGCATTGTATGACTTTTCCTACCACTTCATACCCGGGCACAAAAGGGATTTTGGGAGCGTCTTTGTAGAGCCCGTTCCTGGCCATCACATCGGCATAGTTTAAGCCGAAGCCCTCTACCTGGATCAAGAGTTGGGAATCGATGGGAACAGGTTTTTCCTGCTCTTCGAAGGCAAAGGCTTCCTGAGCATTACCATATTGTTTGATTTTAATCTGCTGCATAAAATCCGCTTTTTTATCTGGCAATATTTATTAAATTTAAGATAACAATTTTATTTCCAATACCATGGCCCATTCTTTAAACCGTCGAAAGTTTCTACAAACCTCCGCATTGGCAGGCACTGCCCTTCTCTGGTCTCCCCCCATCAAAGCCAATAATCATGATATTGCCAATGAGATCGGCAAATCCAAATGGGACCTGGACACACCTGCTCTCTGCGTGGACCTGGACAAACTGGAACAAAATCTTAAAAAGGTACACACCCGGCTGGCTGGGACGGGTGTCGGGGTACGCCCCCACATAAAAACCCACAAATGCCCTGCTTTGGCCAGCATGCAGATGGAGGCAGGTGCCCTAGGCGTATGTGCGGCAAAACTATCCGAATCGGAAATAATGCTTGGCAACGGCATCAGCGAGGTGCTGATGACCGGCGTAAATGTGACCATACCCAAGATCCAGAGGGCCATGGCCCTAAGAAGAAAACACCCGGGTTTTATCCAAGCGGTGGATAACCCCCAAAATGCCCAGGATCTCCAGGAGGCCGCCAGAGCAACCGGGATCATGGCCGATGTGGTGGTCGACATCGATGTCATCAGAAGGTCGGGGGTAATGCCCGGCAAGCCGGCACTGGCCCTGGCCCAGATGGTGGACAAGATGCCCAATCTCAATTTCAGGGGTATTTTGGCCTATGATGGAGGCGTGCAGCATGTAAAAGGCTTTCAAAAACGGAGAGAACGCGCCCTAAATACTTTTGAACCGGTAGTGGACACCTATGAGCAAATGAAGAAGTCAGGGTTGAACCTAGAGATATTCAGCGGCGGCGGCACCGGTACTTATGACATTATGAGTGAGGTACCCGGATTCACGGATGTACAGGTGGGCAGTTACCTTTTTATGGACTGCCAGTACATCGAAATCGGCGGTGCCAATAATGAAACCGAATTTGATGATTTTGCCCCTTCCCTTACCGTGATGACCACCGTAGTCAACACCAACCACCCGGGGCGGCTGGTTACCGACTCCGGGGCCAAGGCCCTCACCTTGAACAGACCCACTGCTTGGGTCCTAGGAGAACCTGATTTTGTATACAATGCGGGATCCGATGAATATGGCACCATTACCTTCGAAAAGGCTTCAAAAACCTATAAAGTGGGAGATCCTTTGGAAGTCATTGTACCCCATTGTGACCCCGTGGTCAACTTGTATGACAAAATCTACGGCATCCGCAATGAAAGAGTGGAAAGCATCCTCCCCATCCTGGCCAGAGGAATGTCGCAATAATACCTTGCTTACCGGAAGTACGATTAATCCGCCACTTTCCGAAAATAGACGTTTTATGTTTAAGCCACAGATAACCCGAATTCCCACAGATTCGTTTGCTGTGAGGTGGAGGACCGCCACCTGGAAAGGAAGCAAAAACCCTGCTCCTCTTTCTACATTTATCGTGTTAAATCTGTGGTTCCTTTTTTATTTACCAAAATCCACCGCCACTTTGCCTTTTGATTTAGGCAGTTCAACCTCTCTGGACTGCCCATTTACAGTGACCTTGTATTTACCATAAAAAGCCGGTACCGTATACTCCCCATCACTGTCTGCCTTTCCGGAGGCCTTTGTCCACCATTCTTTAAAGATCAGGTTTTGATAAGCCTCGGCCGCCGGTGTGGGCGACCAATCTTTTTTGTACAGGGAGGATACCGGAATCCAGTTGGCCCCCTCCCAAAATCCCCACATAAGAATACCTTCTACAGCCGGATGGGCAAAACACAGCCTGTAAAATTCCACCAGCTCGCTGGCATTCAAGGCTGCCTCTTCGGCTGTCATTTCCAGTATTTTCTCCCGGTAAAACCTTGAGTTTTGGCCCGGCATGTTGAACTCCGTCACGCGGATGGGCAAACCGAACAGGGCCAGGGAATCCAGTGCTTTTCGGAGTTGTTCCCTATCAAAGGTCTCACCGTGGGAATGCCCCTGCACCCCTATTCCCGCAATGGGGACGCCCTGGTTCAACAGGCTCCGGATCTGGGTCATGTATCCCGGGAGGCTTTTGCCTGTGAGGATGTTGTAATCATTTAAAAAAAGCTTGGCATCTGGATCTCCGTTATGGGCCCACTCCGCCATTTTTTTGGTGATTTCCGGTCCCAGGCGATCTTCATAATAATTCCCGTGGACCATTTCATTGTTCAAATCATATTCCGCAAACCGGCCTCGATAGCGGGCGGTAACGGTTTCTGCCCTATCTTGAAGGGTTTTGGCCAGTGCATCGTCGTCCAGTGCCTTTACCCAAGGCTGGACAAATCTTTCTATTCCCCAGAAAAGGTTATGTCCACGGAGTGGAATCCCGTTTTTTTCCGTCCACTCCAGAATCCCATCTACAATAGCATAATTGACATTTCCTTTTTCCGGCTCCATTCCGGCCCATTTGACCGCATTTTCAGTCACTGCGGAATTGAAATTTTCCAAAAATTTCTCCTTATACTGCTTCACGTCATTTTCGGCCATGGAACCACTGACCATACTGTTGCTGATGGCCGCCCCAAACCAAAATTCATGGCTCAGTTGTTCCACTTCTATTTGAGCCCCCGGGCTGGCTTTGATGATCAATTCGCCTTTCCTGTGTTTTTCAATATCAGCATCAATATCTGCTCCTTGCGCCCGGGAAGTTGATATATGGGCAACAAAAAAAACAGCTATCATCATATAAATGAACATGTTTTTCAGAGAAGCGGTGCTGCGTGATCCCATTGGAATATCGTTTGGTTTTGGATGGAAAAGCTTTATTCGGTTCTGAAATATACAGAATTCATCAGAACGTACCAATGTCCTGGATTTGATTATTGACAGGTAGTTTCGTTTTTTGGAGACCGGTCATCCTCCTTTTGGCCGGGAGGACGTTCTTCCCATAGTTCATTACCCTCTTTTGTATAGCATCAGCCTTGAGGCCGGAGAGGGAACTCTCCAAATGCTGCAATGCTTCTTCCGCGGAAATATGATGCCAAGGTCGTATCATTACTTATCATAAAACATAGGGCAGCAGGATGCCGTCAGATTTTATTTGAATCCATGGATATAGAGGTCCCTCATCACTTCCACCTTCTCCGGGTCTTCAACAAGGGACACGTCCGAAAACATCATGATGCCGGAAGAGGGATATTTGCTCCCTTCAAGCATCACTTCCCTGAATTCCCCGGGTGAGACTATGCCGGGACTGTTATGTGCCTGTACTATGGGCCAAACCAATGGCGTTCCCTTCTTACCGGCCTGGGTTTGGCTTTCCAGCCAGTCCAAATATTGCCCCACCCAGACCGGCGGCCTGTCTTTCATTTTATGAAACAACATGGGAGAAAGCACATCTGCGATGCGGGCCAGTCCTTTCACATCAATGCCCAACGTGCGGTAAAGGGCTTCATGATGATTTTCAGGATACCATGCGCAATAATAAACCCCCAGCAGCGCCTCCGGTTGGTGGCTTTTCACAACATCCTTCATATCCTGCACCCAGCCATTTAAAATACTGTTTCTCCAGTCCCGCCACTCCTTATCAGCATGGGTCAGTATCCAGTCGGCTTTTTGGGAAATGTCTTCGCCCTTGACTTCCCTATCCGCGTACATTTCAAATTGACGGACACAACGGTTACAAAAACAGGTTTCAGGCAGTATGGGATAAGGCGTTTCAAACTGGGCATGCCAGTGCAAATAATTCAGAAAAACCCCATCCACGTCAAATTCATCCATAATATTTCTCAGTTGATTAGCCCGGTGTTCCTTGAAACCCGGATGCGTAGGACATATTCCCATAAACCAGTCCGCTGCTGGCTCCTGCTCTCCTTTTTCATTGATGGGCCAGGCCTCCGGGTGATCCTCAAGGTAATCTTTACCATTTAATGTTGGAAATTCCACAAAAACCTGGCATCCCTGCTGGCGGGCAGTTTCATAGAATTGAGGGGTTAAAGAGATGCTCCGCACAAAGACCGCATTCATACCCAAGGAATCGAAAAAGTAACCGGCTCTTAAAAGAGAACCGGGATTACCGTATACCCCTTTTACAAAAACCCTGTCCGCTTTTTTGTTTGACGAAGCGCACGAACTAAAAATAACCAGAAGCAAAAGTAGGTTGACAATTCCCATTGGAGATGTTTAGTTTATCTAACAGTATTTACAAAGCCAGAAAAGGCTGCTTACTGGCGACGCTGTATGGATGAACAACCCGTTCGCCAACAGTATGGTTTTCTGCATGAATGAACACCGTAATCTTTTTTAAATATAAATAAAAATCCAACGCCTCATCAGGGGTTTTGTCTTTTAAAAACGGTGACGGCAATCATTTTTTCATAAAAAAATTACCGGTAAATTTTCTTAAGTGACAAACAAGTCACTCATAAAATAATATGATATATGTTATCAAATGGTAAATCACCTGTTTTCACTTTTCTGATAACAATGATATTGTTAATGATGGTGAAAAGTGGCTGTCAACCACTGGAACCTCTCCATATCGATGAACCGGAAAATGTTATTGTAAGGGATATTGATGGGAATGTTTACCATCCGATCAGGATAGGCACTCAAATATGGATGATCGAAAATTTAAAAGCCACAAAATTCAATGATGGGACAAGGATCTCCCATGTTAAAAACAATCAGGAATGGCTGAGACACAACAGACTCAGGGCTCCTGCCTACGCTGAGTATGACAATACCCCTTCGAACGCGCACAGCTATGGTAGATTATATAATTGGCATGTACTGGGCAATGTCAAGAACATTTGCCCATCCGGCTGGCATGTGCCCTCAGATGTGGAATGGGAAATATTAATCAACTACCTCGGCGGGGTTTCTGAAGCAGGAAGAAAGCTTAAAGAAGCCGGAATCACCCATTGGAAGTCCCCCAATACCGGTGGAAACAACATCAGTGGCTTTACCGCCCTCCCCTCCGGTAAGCGCCAAGCCTCAGACGGTAAGTTCAGTGGATTTGGGGAGGAAGGCCTCTGGTGGTCAAAAACGGAAATTACCAATGAGCTCGCCTCCGCTTTTCAACTGTATTATGATTACAGCGGGATGGGTGTGCTGGGTTGGAACAAAGGTGCCGGGTTTTGTATACGCTGTATCAAGGATTGATCCTTTGATAAAGCCGGGTCCCATGAAGACAGCAGAAATCCAATAAACAGGGTTATTTTCATGTATGGCTTTTTCATTTAAAAATCAAATCCGCAATCGTGCAGTGAAATGTGAAATTTTTAACAACAATTTGATAAATTGGAAAATACTCTATATCTACTATTTGTTTTCAATACATATGAAAAATAAGATTTCACGCAAAAAATTCTTGGAGAATATATCCCTCATGGGAACAGTTGCGGCCCTGACCCCCTTTTCTTTGCAAGCGGCGACGGTCTATCGACAAGAAAAAAAAATTAAAGTAGGCGTAATAGGCTGCGGGAGCGTCTCCACCCAATACCTCCCTCACCTCTCCAGGTCTCCCCATGTGGAACTGGTCAGTGCTTGCGACATAAAACCCGACAGGGCAAAATCCCAGGCGGAAAAGTATGGCATCCCTTTTCACTACGACCACATAGACAAAATGCTTGCCGGGGAACCCTTCGACTTATTTGTCAACCTCACCAACATGCAAGAACATTATCATCTGAACAAACAGGCTATTCAGAGCGGGAAACATGTTTGGAGTGAAAAGCCCTTGGCCAATACCTATAAGCAGGGGGCAGAGTTGCTCCGGCTTTCGAAAGCACAGGGGGTCCGGTTATGGGGTGCTCCCGCGGTGGTGAACAGTCCACAGTTCGCTTTTATGTCCAAGGCGGTTCAGGAGGGGAAACTGGGCAAAATCGCCGCTGCCCATGGACACTATGGCCATGAAGGACCCAATTGGTCCGCCTTCTTTTTTGAGGAATTGGGCGGCAGTATGCCCGACCTTGCCGTGTACAATTTGGCTACCCTCTCAGGCCTTTTGGGTCCGGTAAAATCCGTCACTGCCATGCTGAACATCATCACCCCTTCCCGGACCACGGACGACAAAGGTCCGATAAAGGTGGAAGCCGAAGACAACGCCATGATCCTGATGGAACATGAAAACGGGGCTTTATCGCATGTACAAAGTGGATTCAATTATTTTGATCCTTACGGGCATGAGGGAAAGGGTCAAGAAAGACCTACTATCAGCCTCTGGGGCACCGAAGGCAACATGCACCTGATAGGATACGACTGGGCGCCCTCAGGAGTGGATATGGCCACCAAAAATGATCCGAAAACCCAACGTCATGTGGAAGATCCCGGCACCTATGTCTGGCAAGAGGGGGCTTCGGTCATTGCCGAATGCCTGGCTACGGGAAAGGAACCTTTGATCAACGTAGAACACTCCCTTCATGTGTTGGAAATTATAGAAGCCGCTAGAAAATCGCAGAAATCGGGCAAACGTATCGCTTTGGAGTCCAGGTTCACCTGGCCTATTATAAAATAGGCAAAACACAGGTGGAATTTAATATTTGGCATAAAAGGACGTCACACCGTTTTGCTGATTAAAACTTGCCTGGACCTCAAATACCTCTGAAGCAATATATCTTCCTTTACCACCTCGACATAAAAAAGCAGGGTTTTGTCCTATTTAACAGCCATTATCCGGCTGGTCCTGTAAATCTCCCTTTCCGTTAAGCCAGAGAATCAAGCGCCTTCCGTACCGATCCTTGTTCCATCAGTAATTTCTTTGCCGCTTCGTAATCGCTGATACCTGCCCTTTCCATCAGCATTTTTACGCTACGGTCAATTATTTTATCGTTGATCAGGATCACATTCACCATCTTGTTATCCTCTACCCTTCCCAACTGTATCATGGTGGCCGTGCTGATCATGTCAAATACCATCTTTTGCACAGAACCGCATTTCATCCTCGTGCTACCTGTGACAAATTCAGGTCCGGTGATTACTTCGACGGGAAAATCCGCCACCTGTGCAATAGGAGAATCCGGATTACTTACCAGACAACCTGTGGCAATGCCATTATCTTT
The DNA here is from genome assembly GCF_042652345.1 of Negadavirga shengliensis. Taxonomy (NCBI): domain Bacteria; kingdom Pseudomonadati; phylum Bacteroidota; class Cytophagia; order Cytophagales; family Cyclobacteriaceae; genus Negadavirga; species Negadavirga shengliensis. The sequence continues at coordinate 20,701 of NZ_JBHSJJ010000005.1, read as the reverse complement.
GCAGGCTTTTAGAGCAGCCAAAACAAAGGGGGTGGTCCCGCTGGCAGAGATCCCCAATACAAAATCCTTACCGGACACCTGATGGTCCTGCAACGTTTTCCATCCGGCTTCCCGGTCATCTTCTTCTTCCTCCCTGGCCTCCACAAGATGCTCAACCCCTCCCGCGAGAATAACATTGACCACGCCTTTTGGAATCCCATAGGTTGTAGGCAACTCGATCGCATCCAGAACGGAAAGCCGCCCGCCGCTTCCGGCTCCCAGATAAAAAAGCCGCCCGCCCGATCGAAGCCTTCCGACAATTTCTGTAATAAGCTTGTTGATTTGAGGCAAAGCCTTTTCTATGGCCAGGGGTACTTTTTTGTCTTCATTATTGATATGCCTGGTCAGTTCCTCTATGGACATCTTTTCAAGGTGCCTGTACAACGAGGGCTGTTCTGTAATTTTCGTCATGAGTATATAGGGCGTTATATTTTAAGTGAAATTAAACCTTCTGTCTCCGATATAAAAAACGTGGTGTTAGACAATATGCGGATCATCATTGGAATTCAGATAGTCCCCTTGTCCTGTTTCTCTTTTGATCTTATACAGGTCATGCCTTAACCTCTGATTAAACAAGGCATAGTCAGAACTGTGTATGATGATATTTACCCCTTTTTTTATCCAATGCACCTGTCTTTCAGCAGATCCCGAAAAATGAATTCCTACTCCAAGGTTTTTTCCATGACACTTGGAAATTATCTCTTCGACAACCGACGCGAAATCGGGATGATCATAATTCTCAGGCAGTCCCATGCTTACGGAAAGGTCATGAGGGCCTATAAAAACGGCATCCAGACCCTTTACTGATAATAGGCGATCCAGATTTTGGACCGCGGGCATACTCTCAATATTGGCAATACAAATATTCCCCCTGTTGAGCTCGGAAATATAATCTCTTAAATTGGGTGTCATTGGCTCTCCTCTGCCACTCAAAAACTGCTTTAGCTGCTCACCTTTTAGAGGTCTGTATTTAGTGGCGCCTACCAATCCGACAATCTCTTCCTCTTTTTCAAGGTAGGGGGCCACTACTCCCTTTGCCCCGGCATCAATCATCTGGCAAGCCAAAAAAGGGTCAGGCCGGGAAATCCTCACTATGGGGGTAATGCCTCTCCCACCGTATGTCTGACATAAATGCCCCACTTGACTCCTATCTAAAGAAATGTGTTCCGTGTCGATGAAAACAAAATCAAGTCCTGCTTTTTGTATGGCATCAGGCCAGAGCGGATTAAAGGAAGTGACACAGGTCCCGTAGACATGTATTCCCTTTTTTATCTTCTCAAATGTTTCCATGGTCAAACCTACTCTTGCACCGGTTCACTGATGACCTCCAAATATCTCCCCATCCAATAAGGAAGCAGCCAAATATCCCCGGCGCTGCTTTCTGCCCTGCCGTCATTCCCACCATCCAGGTCAAACCGGTTGGCATTGTGCCGGCGTATGGCCAATTCATCAGGCGGCAGTACTTCTTTTGTACTTTGCCTTCTAAAATTAGGCGCTATGATTTCAATATCTTTCCTATGGCTGTTTCTGACCGTCCAATTGATCAGGTCCAAAGGATATTCCTGAAGATACCAAATGGCCTCTTCAAGGTCAAAGTTGTCCGGAGCCACCAAGGCTGTAAAGATGTTCCACAGCCCATCTTTTTCCGGCCTCTCGGCTTCCCAGTGGTCGATGATGGCTTCTTTGTATTTGGCTTTTAGGGTATCGTTAAAGGCATAGCGGTAAAGTCCCCAATACCCCAAAAAGTACATTTCATCATCGGAATGGTTCCAAGCCTCTGAAAGCATCTCAGCCCATTGATCCGTGCCCTCTTCCGCTTTGCCTATCTCCTCCATGGGCCTCATCAGGTTTTCCAGATACCCATGCTCCTCCATGAGCATAAATGCCTTTTTCTTATATATTTCCTTTTGGGTAAAATGATAAGCTGTTTGCAGCATGGCCACAATGTTGGAAGAGTTCAGCTTACGATCACCCACCATTGTGGGGAAGCCGTTTACATAATCAGGATGCCATTTCCCCCAAAGCGTGGGCTTTCCATCGTAATCGATGAGGTACCAATCATTGTCCACAATGTGCTGCATCAACTCATCCAACAACCGGATTGCCTTTTCTTTTATTTCCTGATCATCCACCAACTCCGCGATGACGCCGAAGACAAACACGTGACCGATCGCCTCATCACTGCTTGTCGTGGCCTTCCAGTCCCATTCCGGATGACTGGCATGCTGCCAGCGCTCGGGATCTGACAGTTTTTCTATATAACCCCTCCTGGCAAATGACCTGGAGGGAAATCCATGGATGGGGTTAACCGTGTATAGCCTTTCCATCGCATCCAGCGATTCCCGGACGTTTTGGAGGGCCTCATCAGATCCCGTCACCGCATAGCGGAATGCCTCTCCTCCAAGATACATGGAGGTCCAGAGCCCATCGTTATCAGAGTCTCCCAATCTTCCGGTATTGAAATTACCTTTTTCCATTCCCACCAGCGAGGCATTAAAACCATAGCGTATGTGCCGCTCACGAACCTGTTTATCGTAGTACCGGGCTTTGTCAAAAAGCGTCTGCGCGGTAAAAACCAGCCTGCTTAACCCCTTATCGGTCAGCACAAGTATTTCCTTGTTTTTTCCTTTGCTAATGTGCACCACTTCCTCACCCGGCAACCAGCGCTCTCCATGATAATAGTTGAACCCGCCATCATCCTTAAGCATAAAAGCACCTTTTTCAGAACCAAACCAGAGATGGTCATCAATTTCTTTGACGGCGGTCAGCACCGGCCAGGGCAGTCTGTTGTCTTTTTGACCCGATATTTTCCCGGAGGCTATGTCCAATCTCATGTAGCCGTCTTTGGTACCTATCACGATTTGTCTTCCTCCTCTTGCAAGGTCAAAACAGGTAAAGTCCTTTCCGGAGTAAATTTCTGTCATGCTCCTTTCCGAAGGAAAAAAAGCATAAATTTTTTCCTGGGTCAGTATGTAGAAAATATTTTTTGTGTCGTCAAAAACGAGGTCCAAAGCTTCTGAGCCGGTAACCGCACCTTCCCAAACCAAACTGGAATCGGCATAATAGTGGAACCGGCTGCCATCTGAAACCAGAAATGAAAATCCCTTCCCGCCTTTAAGCAAATGCGCCCCGGAAAGAGCATGGTCTATAAATAAAGATCCCGCCCAGGCGTTGCTCAGGACCGCGTGGTCATCAAGATAAACGAACTGGTCTTCATAAACATCCATGTCCGACAGGCTTTTGTCTTTCATGGGCAGATAGGTCCTATCGGCTACCATGGTGCCCGGATATAAAAAAGCCCCATTATGAGGTCTGTACAATCCTTCCTTCGTGATCACCTGGAGTGTACCGTTCCGGTCCATAAATGCCTTTTTCATGGTTAGCCCCTCATCCGGTGTGAAATATTTGATACTGTATTCCTGTACAAAAGGACGGTCTTTATGCACGGCGGTCTGTGCTGCTAGATGAGATGAAATAATCATCAATGTATAGAAAAATACGGATAATTTAAACTGTTTTTTCATTATGGATTTCGTTTACCTTTGGGATTGAAAACGGTCATAATAAAGTTGTCCGCCCGGGACAAAGTCCCAAAGCGGACAAAACTTACCTAACCTAACTACTAAAGTCAAATCATTATTCCCAAATTTTGAACAAATGATCTACTCACCTGTATTACCCACAACCGTGATGATCGTACTATCCGGTTAAAAAATTTTCTTGGGATTAATTACCAGATATTTTATGGATTTTTGATTACCCTGTAAATGATAAGAATAGGTGATATGCAAGCGGTTATCGCGGGTTTGGATCAGACTGGGATAAGAATGTCCTCCCTCGCCTTTCTCCCCGTCTTCCAGGTAAACCTTCCACTTCCAGGATTCTCCCTCATCATCTGAAAGATACAATGCCACCCGGTACCTACCATCGTCTATATCATTGCCAAGGAAAGCCCAATGCCCGCTATTGAGTACCTGCAACTCCACACTGGCGGTATTGGGTATCTCTATTTTTTCGGCTGCCGACCAGGTCTCCCCGTTATCTGTGGATATACTTTTTTGCACCCGGGTAGGGGCATCACCGCTATCCCTCATGTATGCGACAATATCGCCGTTAGCTTTTCTGGCCAATGCGGGCTGAATGGGGCCCCTCCCCACAATCGGCAAACTGGGCCGCCAAGTCTCCCCATCATCATCGGAGATGGCCGCCAGGGAAAAGTTATACCCGTCTGAGTAAAGCGGAAGCAGTATCCTGCCTGACGGGAGAAACAGGGGCTTGATTCGGGTCATCCAGCCTATACTCCTTTTTTTTACGTCCCTGCTGGCGTCTATGATCATTTCATCGTATAAAGGCGCATACTCAGACCATCCGGCCCGGTTTGGCGGAAGCTCCTTAAACTTTTTTGCTACTTCTTCAGCGAACCCTTCCCCCGGTTTCAGCAAAATATTGTCCTGCCATTCCCAAATGGGCGCCCCGTTATTGTTGTAATTATTGGAGGTTCTGACCCTCAGGATAGACTGCTCCCAGCGATTGGCTTGAACCGCTATCCAGACCAAAAACAATTTGCCTTCTTCATTCAGGAATAAAACCGGATTGCAGTCAGGAAGGTCCGGCGTATCCGCCAGCAAAAACGGTGCTCCCCATTCCTTGTCTCTCTTTCTTAGCCTGGCCCCCATGATTTTTACATCATCCGCCGTACGCTCTCCCGAACCCTGAAACCAGGCTGCCAAAAAATCGCCATTTGGCAAAGCCACTATACTGCTCCCATGAACATGATCCCCTTGTAAGGGGAAAATAAGGGTTTCGGCTTCCACCACTTCTTCTTTTGGAATCACTTGGGAAAAGGCGGTAAAAGCTAAAAACAACATCCCATTAAACAAACCGATTTTTTTCATACACATTTTTATCATTTTACCGCCCCCCTTCTCTGCATCACTTCCCTCCAGGTAGTTAAAAGTATTCCCTCCCTTTCAATATATTGCTGGAGATCCGGGTCTATCATGGCCAACATATCGGCGTACCTTGATCCTCCGGAAGCGCTGATCCTGTCAAAAGTCCGGTTATCTCCATTACTGTGAACAATGATCATGGCAAGCCCCGGCTCCATGGCATCCAGTATTTCCTTGAACTGTTCCACTTTATATTTTCCCCATTCTTCATCAGAAGGATTACCATCAGGTTTCCAGCTTCCGCTTATGGTATGCAGGTCATCCAATACCGGCAGTCCCGCATCCCATATTTTCTTTCCCACCTGTGGGGCTTTGACCAACAGTTCATTTTTGGGCAGCTCCACGCCATCATTATATTTGCCCTCTTTTTTCAAGCGTTTCACAAGATTTTCATTCATGGAAAGGGAAAGCAACTTATTGTTTCCGCCCGGAAACATCACAGGAATCCCGTATTCAACACCTACCTTAATGTACCTTTCCAAAAAAGGCTCATAATAAAAGAGCGTTCCCATGTGGCTATCCAAATGAGTGGGATGCATGCCCATGCTTTTCGCCCTTTCTATTTGGGCACGTATTTCCAATTCCACCTCCTCGGGCCTTGCGTTTTTCACCACCTCTTCTACGGACGGCCAAAGCGCCCCCTCTTCATCCACAAGCGTGGGAACCTGACTTTTCCCCGCCACCGGATGCCAGCGGTAATCCTTCCACTCAGAGGTCAATGTCAGGTGGATACCGGCGTCCATCGGCTCTTTCGCCGCATACCTTGCAAAACTAGCCGACCAGGGGCAGGGCATCATGACGCTACAGGAGGTAGCCACACCTTCCTCTATGGACCGAATGGTGCCTTCGTTGGATTCATAAGACATGCCCGCATCATCCACATGGAAAATGACAACTTTGGTATCCGGTGGAAATCCCAGCTTCTCCGCATAGGTTTCTCCGGTTTGGGCTTTTATACTGACACCAATCAGAAAAGCCGCCATACATAACAACTGCCTTTTTAACATTTTTACGGATGTTAAGCTGTTTAAAAACCTTTTATCGCACCTTTCCAGAAAGCCACCCGCTGCCGGTTCCATGTATAACAGGCAACGAGATGCCCGTCTTCATGAAAAATAGCGGGGTAAGACAATTCATCTTTCTCCCCTTCCCCTTTTTCTATATCATATTTTAAGGGCCAGGTTTTCCCATTATCTGTGGATATGGCCACTGTAATGGGATACCTCTTGCCCCAATTTCCCGAAACGGGGTTGTAGATCAGTGCAACCTTTTCACCGCCTAGATGGGCTACATCAATCCCGCTGTTGTTGTTAGGCAAATCGGTCCCGGTGATTTTTGACCATGTTTTTCCATAGTCCTCGGAATCGCTTCTGCATATTTTCCCTGAGCTGCTGCGCATGAGCATATGCACATGGCCGGGTCTGGATTCCCATAGGGCCGGCTGAATCACTCCCTCACCGGTAACCTCATTCCTGTCCAGGTCCAGTTTATCGGTTGCCACCCAAGTATTTCCTCCGTCTTCGCTCCGGTCGATGAACACGTCCCATACTTTATCCCTTTCAATGGAAGCGGGAGCCAGCCAAGTACCGTTTGATAACACCAGCATGTGGTTTCTCACGGGACCTCTTCCCCCTTTGTCCCCAGGTACCAGTTCCCGGGCTTCGGACCAGGTTTCACCCCCGTCTTCAGAATATTGCACCCAGGTTTCCCAGAAATCGATCTCCTTGCCTACCTTGAAATACAGGTATACTTTTCCGTCAGGCGCATTAAAAAGGACAGGGTTCCAATGGGGATCATTTCTTACTTTGACCAGCAATTTTGGCGCAGACCAATTTCCAGGTTTGCCTTTTGCCGTCCAAATCCCCACGTCGTCGTGTTTTTCATAGGATCCGGCAAACCAAGCCAACAGGTAATTCCCATCCCCCAATCCGGTAATAGTGGAGGCATGGCACTGGGCAAATGGCCGGTCATCACCAAATACATGTTCGTAGGTTACCGTATTGAGTTCCATATCGCTATGTTGAAGGTCATCGGAAATATCAACCGCTGATGAATGGCTCTGGGACTGCTGGCACGACTGCCAGAATAAACCTCCACAAAATGAGGCGATTAATGCAAACTTTCTAATTTCCATGGTGCTTGTTTATTGTCCAAAGGGTTAGCGGGATAAGTGTCAATTACGTTTCCGTCCTCATCCACAGATATAATATTAAATGCTGATCCTTGTAAAGTCACCAGCGTAAATGCCCTGATTGATTGGGATTTTTCCAGGTACCAGGTGGTAGCCGCATCATGGACTTCTCTGGGATTGGTGCCCCAGGAACCATCTCCTATGTACACCACGCCATCCTGATGTATTTCGTTGTTTTTGAGGGGGTAAGTGCGCTTGTAAGCATGGTCATGGTTTTCAAAAACCAGCTTGACACCGGCCTTTTCGATCATGGGCAGCCAATGTTCCCTTACCCTGCTTTGGGAGGTGCCATTGAAGTCCCTTACCGAAGGATACGCCGGCACATGGTACAGAGGGATGATGTGTGTCTGTTCATTTCTTATGGCCAGTTCTCTCCTGAACCATTCTTTTTGCACACCATCGATCGGATTGGTGTGATCGGAATCCAGGAGAAAAAAGCTGAGGTATTCCCCAAAATCCAACACCCCATAACCAGGCTGGCCCGGAAATGCGAAGAGGTTATAATAATAAGGGGCTATCTTGGCCCTGCTTTCATCATCAAATTTGAAATCCTCATGCCTGGAAAAGGAACCGCTCAGTACTTCATGGTTGCCTATGCCTAACACCAAAGGAATGATACGGCCGTCTTCCATGATGAGCGTGTTTTTCACTGCGTCGAACCACTGATACCACCTATCCAGGTTCTTTTCCAAGGCATTGGCATACGCCAGATCGCCGCCGATCACCGCAAAATGAGGATCATAGCTTGCCACCTGTCTGTTGGTCTTTTCCATAAACGCCTGATCATGCATAGAATCCCCGCCAATGGCTATACGAAGAGGCTCTTCGGAAATATCTTCGGGCATCGTCCGAAAATAATATACCTGGGCGTCTTCGCCGAACTTGATTTCATAATTATGCCGGGGAGTCAGACCCTTCAGCGCCACCCGGTGAATTTTTCTGTCCGAATAAGGGAAATCATGAACCCTGCTTTCGGACTTTTTCCAATCATCGGTTCCTTTCAGCCTGTAGTACAACACCTGTTTATCAGATGAAGTAAGGTGCCAGTCAATGCTGATGGTCCGCAAGGGGTCATCAGTCCAAGTAAGGAAAATGGCAAGAGGCTCCTCTTGCGGGCGGACATCTTTGGCATCAACAGCCTGGCCCCATGAGGAAAACATGAACAAAAGAAGAAAGACTTGAATGGGTTTTGAATTGAAATTCATGATTTTGTATATGTTTTAGTACTGTTTTACAATTGACCCGGAGGCAAGAAAAATTCAGACGTGTAAACGAAGTGATCCTCTCCCCCTGAGTATACCTTGTTTTGTAGCTGTAGGACTATTTTGACAAGATATAAAAAAATGCGCCATATGGAAACAAAGCCATGAGAGCGGCTCCCATGGCTTGTGAATCAGCTGTTTCGATGGAAATCTCAATATGCAAATGCTAGATTACCCACTTCTGCCGCGTCCAACATGAACTGGTGCAATTGATAATTTTCGATAAATGCAGGCAATTTTTGGCTGCCTGGTCCATACATCGCCAATTCCACGTGATCGCCTGAATGGTTGGTGCCACCCCATTGGATACTGGTATGGGGTGCCTGCAACTGGGCCAGGAGATGCATGGGTCTTTTGCCGGAATCATACATCCCCTCTTCATTCACCACCTGATAATCTTTAAGAATGGCCACCGCATCCTCATTGGTCAGTTGTATGCCTTGGTAGGCTTCGATCAGGTCCCTGACCTGCGCGGGAGTATTTTCATGAGAAAGCTGCATAAGCAACCATTCATTGGATTTTGTAGTCGTGTACAGGTTAGCGAATTTCTCATTGACTTTGCTGTTGGAAAACAAGCCGGGGTTGGAATTTCCGTGATCGGTGGTGATCACCACCAGGGTCTCTCCATCCTGGGCCGCAAAATCCAAAGCCACGCCCACGGCCTCATCAAAATCCAACTGGTCATATATCAACGCCGGCGCATCATTGGCATGGGCTGCCCAGTCCACTTTACCCCCTTCTATCTGCATGGCGAACCCCTTGGGATTGTTTTTCATCAAATCGATGGCTTTGCGGATCATCTCAGCCAGAGAAGGGACATTCTTTTTGAGTTCAACATCATTTTCTCTATCTATGGCATAAGGCAGGCCTCCCTCGCTAAAGACTCCCAAAACAGGTGTACCTCCCTTCATTTTTTCCATATCGGCTTTTGACCTTGCCACCGCTATCCCGGCCTTTTTAAAATCCCCGTATAGGTCCCTGCCATCCTTTCTTTTGGAGGCATCGAAAAATTCGTCTCCGCCACCCATCATGACATCAAATTTAAGGTCCAGGTATTTTTCGGCTATTTCCGGCTGAGCGCTCCGGCTTTTAAAATTGACACAAAAAGAGGCCGGTGTGGCATGGGTGATCTGTACGGAAGTGACACAGCCTACTGCCTTGCCGGCGGCTTTGAATTTCTGAAGGATGGGCATATGTTCTTCTCCATTGGACCCAATGTTCAATGAGCCATTGGGTACTCTCCGGCCTCCTCCCCACGAACTTCCTGCTGCTGCCGAGTCGGTTACCAGTGCATTGGCTGAAGCGGTTTCCATTAAAGACCTGGTCACCCCTTCCCGGCTATATAGATCCATCCACCGGCTTCTTTTGCCCGTTTTCTGATAAAACAGGAGGTCCGCCATATTCAAGGTGCCGGTGCTCATCCCGTCACTCACCATAAAAATGATGTTTTTGGCCTTTTTGTTTTTATAGTTTGAAGCATGGTTGGCAGCCTGCAAGCCCGGAGCAAAAGAGGCCACGCCCAGGGAAGCAAGTACACCATTCCTGAAGAAATCCCTTCTTTTCATTTTAATCTATGTTTAGTTTTTCCAAATTTAATTTATGCCCATCAAGAAATAATCTCCTTAAAGTTATCAATTTATGATAAAAAGGACGTGCCGCTTATGGAATCACCCCCAAGTACCTTCCCATCCAATAGGGCAAAAGGTATTCATCCCCGGTAAGTTCTGTTCTCCCTCCCCTTCCTCCATCCAGTTCGAAAGGGTTGGTATTGTGCCGGATAATCCTTCTTTCATCCTGGTGGATCAGGTTTGGGGTTGTTTGGCCTCTGAAATTCGGCTCCAAAAACTCCAAATCTTTCCTATGGGAGTTTTTCACATCATACCTTACCAAATCCCACGGAAAACCCTCGAGATGCCACCGTACCGACTGCTGGTCTATTGATCCTTCGGTACCATAAGTGATGATGCTCCACAGTGCGTTTCTCTCCGGTTTCTCTATCTCCCAGTGATTGCGGATAACCCAAGCGTAATCTTTTTTCAACTGTTCGTCAAATGCATAACGGTACAAAACCCAATAACTGAGAAATGCCATTTCATCATCGGAGTGGTTCCATCCTCCATCTCCCATGTTGTGCCCCTGAAATATTACATCAGGGGTAGCGCCAATTTTACGGAGATCGATTTTGATATTGTCAAGATACCCATGCTTTTCCATTAATCTATAGGCCTCCTCTTTATAAAGAGCCTTTCCGGTAAGTGCATAACCCAACTGTAAACCCGCTATCAGGGTGGTACTGCCCAATTTTCTGTCCACCACGGTTTCCGGATACCAATTGATATACTCCGGATTCCACCTGCCCCATAGTGTAGGCTCACCATCTATATCCACAAAATAATAATCATTATTTATCATATGCATGAGGATTTCGTCTATGAAATCCGCAACGCGTTTTTTCTCTGATTCGGTTTCCACTACAAATTCATCCATCACGGCCGCCACAAAGATATAGCCTACAAATTCATCGCTGCTGGTATGCCCTTTCCATTCCCAACCCTTGTCCGGTGAGGTCCTCCATTTGGTGGGGCCAGAGACTTTGTATCCCGTCCGCTCAAAGGTCCTTGAAGGAAATCCTTCCAGTTGATTGACCGAAAGCAACCTTTCAAAGGCTTCAAAAGATTCCCATGCATACCTTTTGGCTTTCCCGTCCCCGGTGGTAGCATACTTAAAGGCCATACTGCCCAAATAGAAAGAAGTCCACAATCCATCGTTATCATCATCCACCAAGACATTCATTCCAAGATTGTCCGGATCCGTGAGTTTCGTCTCTGTAGAAAATCCAAAGCGGATATGCCTCTTTCTGATTTTGGCTTCGTAATGAGCCGCTTTATCTGCAAGGGTAACTTTCCTGAATTCTATTTCATTTAATCCGGTGGGGGACAAAATGTAAGGATTTCCTTTTGAATCAAATCCCATATCCACCACTTTATTGTCATCCAGCCACCTTTTGGATGCATAATACCGAAAACCGCCATCAGGTTGTCTTTTAAAAACACCTTCCGGGGTGCCGGCCCACAGTTCCCCTCCATGCACCGCCAAATGATAAATATCCGGAACAGGAACCTTCCGCTGCCAGTCAAATCTCTGGCTCTGATCCGTCAAAGAAATTCCCTTGTAACCACCATGACTACCTATAAGAATCTCATCTTTCCTAAAAGCCACACTTTGCAGCCCCTTCATTTCAAAAATACGTTCGGGCTTTGATGAAGCCGTTATTTTTAATAGACTATCTTTGGTCTGAAGATAAAAAACACCTTCATGTACATGGACTTTTATGATATCAGATGGGATTCCTGACAATTCCCTCAACTGCCCCCGAAAATATATACCTGCATTTTTTCCCCCAGCCAAAAGTACTTCCCCTGTATGATTAACCGCCATGAGCTGGTATTTACCTGACGGGAATTCCCCGTAAGGCTTTCCCGCCAAAGCATTGGTCAAAAAATGATCTTCATAAAGGTAGTATAAATAACCTGTTCCCTCCTGCGCATAAATATCAACAGGGATTTTTCCCGCAAGGGAACTGTACCGGATGTCAGGTATCAATTTATCTTCAAAAAGCCAAAACAGCCCCTTATCGCTCAAAACATAGACTATATCATCATAATCTATTACAGTCTTTTTAAGTCTTAATTGTCCATCATGGCCGGCTACTTTATATTGATGGGAAACAGCCTGAATAAAGGGCCTATCCTCAACCTGTGCACTAACTGTTGCTGACCAAAAACAAAACCAAGCCAATAAGCCTGGCAAACAACCCTTCATCATAATATTGTTAATTTATTTTAAACATTCTAATTTTTAGAATAGGGGTAAAAAAGTCTACATTCCACTTCACCCACAAGTATAGACTATACCTTGTTAAAAGAATATGGGCTATTGGATCAAAGCTGGGGAGACATATGGTATTATGGTTTGAACAGCGGCCACCCAGTTTTATGAAATGCCTTTAAAAAATTTAGTGTCGAAATAGCCCATTATCCTGGTTTTCGTGTATAAAAATGGAAGCTGCAAGGATACAAACCAACTATAAACTCTGATTTTCAGAGCGTAAACCCCAAGTATTCCCAGTTTCGATTGGTATTGATAGTGGAGGTAAATATATTTGTAATTTGATTTTTTAAAAAAATCCATCTACGGAAGTCATATGAATATAGGAATAGATTTAGGAGGCACAAAAATCCAGGTTGGAATAGAAAAAGATGGCAAAATCATCCATCAGACCAAAGCGCTGCTGAAAGAAAAAGACAATCTTACTTCCACTTTGGATCAGGTCAAGCAATTTATCCGGCCACTTACGAAATATAAGGTGGATGGGATAGGAATAGGTGTGCCTTCCGTGGTGGATGTGGAAAAAGGGGTTGTCTATAACGTAACCAATATTCCTTCGTGGAAAAAGGTAGCGTTAAAGGATATTTTGGAAAAGGAATTCGACCTTCCTGTTTTTGTGAACAATGATGTCAACTGTTTTGTATTGGGCGAACACAAGTTCGGTGTGGCCAAGGATTACAGTTGTCTTATAGGTATGTCCATTGGAACCGGCTTGGGTTCAGGAGTGATCATCCGGAACAAACTTTATACGGGCATAAACTGCGGGGCAGGGGAAATAGGACTGATACCTTATAAAGACAAAAACATCGAATATTATGCCAGCGGCAATTTCTTCAGCAGTTTTTACGATACCACTGCATTGGAGGCCTACAAAGCCGCCAAAAAAGGTGATGAAGCAGCATTAAAACAATGGAGGGAGTTTGGTTACCATTTCGGTTCTGCTGTACAGGTGGTCATGTATACCTATGATCCCCAAGCCATCGTGATCGGGGGATCGGTGGCGAATGCTTTCCCGTTTTTTAAGGAAACCATGGAAGAAAGTTTCAGTGATTTTATTTATCCGGAGTCTATCAAGAAACTTAAAATCCATGTCAGCCAAAACGAAAATATCGCCCTTCTCGGTGCCGCTGCACTGGTTGATCTTTCCTTGGAACATATCAACGGTGTGGTTTGATATCCCGCACAGAAAGTCCCAGACACGGCCTTTGCGTATTATGAGGTGAACTATACGTATTTTATGCAAAAAAGAGGGGCTTGTTCCCTCCCAAAGACGTCCTTTACCATGCATAACTTGTCCTTAAGGAGCAAGAACAAGCATCAATAAAATAAACTTAATGACATGAAGCGAAATAACCTGATAGTAGCCCTGATATTGTTGATATTTTTTGTCATTTCCTTTTTAACCAACATTCTGGGGCCCATCATCCCGGACATCATTGACAGTTTCACACTGAGTATCGGATTGGCCGGATTTCTTCCCTTTTCTTTCTTCGTAGCCTATGGGGTCATGTCCATCCCTTCGGGGATCCTCGTCGAAAAATACAAAGAGAAAAAGATGCTGGTGGTTGCATTTTTCATGGCCTTCATGGGAGCCCTGTTTTTCGCCGTAATCCCAAGTTTTCCCATTGCACTTTCTTCCTTGTTTGTCATTGGGATAGGCATGGCCATGCTTCAGGTAGTCATCAACCCCTTGTTGAGAACGGCTGGAGGAGAGGAGCATTTCGCGTTCAATTCGGTCATGGCCCAGTTGGCATTCGGAGCAGCTTCCTTTCTGAGCCCTTTGTTGTACAGCTATCTGGTGACCAACATGCACACAGACGACAGCTCACTGCTCATCACGACACTGAACAATCTGGTTCCTGAAAGTCTAAAATGGGTTTCCCTGTACTGGGTCTTTGCGGTAATATCTTTTATCATGATCATCATCGTCTACTTGGCGAAGTTTCCAAAAGTAGAGTTAAAGGAAGATGAAAAAATCGATGTAGGGGTGTCATTCAAGGAATTGTTGGCGGACAAAGTAGTCATGCTGTACTTTTTGGGAATTTTCAGTTATGTAGGCACAGAACAGGGTATTGCCAACTGGATTTCAAAGTTCTTGCAGACTTATCATGGCGTAGATCCCGCGACCACAGGGGCCTCTGTTATCTCCTACTTTTGGGGCCTGCTTACCATTGGTTGCCTCTTGGGGCTGATACTGCTTAAATTCATAGACAGCAGGAAAGTATTGGTAGGGTTTACCTCGGGAGCGATCATAGCACTCTTGGTAGCACTGTTCGGAACGGAGCAAATGGCCATCATCGCATTCCCTTTAACCGGCTTCTTTGCATCCGTGATGTGGTCCATTATCTTCTCGCTGGCGCTCAATTCCGTTTCCAAACATCACGGTACTTTTTCGGGCATCCTCTGTACAGGCATTGCGGGTGGGGCCGTAGTGCCATTGATTGTCGGGGGGATTGCGGAATTGGTAGGGTTAAGGTTTGCCATGCTTTTCCTTTTGATCTCTTTGGGTTATATTTTAAGCATCGGAATATGGGCTAAACCTTTGGTAAACAACGCGACGATAAGTAGTTTCAAGGATATTTTCAAATAAATCCACATGGTATGTATAAGATCATCCTTTTATTGGATTTTGCGGAAGAGTACAGCAAGAGTCTGCTAAAAGGTATTTCAAAATACTCTGCTGAACATGGCCCCTGGACCTACTGCAGGATGCCCTTGTATTACCGTGAAACCATTGGTATCGAGGGTATTCTGGACTGGGCGAGAGAATGGGGGGCCCATGGCATCATTGGCCAGTTATACAATGAAATGGACCTTAAGCTCATTGTTGATTCCAAAATACCTGTCATCGCGCAGGATTTCAAGGAGAGGTTCAAAGAACTGCCCAATATCACCGGGGCCTACCGGGAAGCAGGTCAGCTCGGAGCTGAATACTTCCTTAAAAAGGGATTCAAGAACTTTGCTTTTTATGGCTTTAATGATATTGTGTGGTCCAGGGAGAGGGCTGAGGGTTTTGAGAAAAAAATCAATTCCGTAGGTTATAAAGTCAACTATTTTGAACACAGAAAATCCCGTTCGACTGACCTTTGGTACTATAAGAGCAACTCCCTGAGCAAGTGGCTCCTGTCACTGCCGAAACCCATCGCCTTGATGACCTGTGACGACAACCAGGGGCTGCACATCACTGAGGCATGTAAACAAAACAGGATCCGCATACCGGAAGAAGTGGCCGTTTTGGGGGTAGATAATGATGAAATGCTCTGTGAGCTGTCTGATCCGCCTTTGTCCAGCATCGGGTTGGACATAGAAAAAGGGGGTTATGATACCGCCAAACTCATGGAGCACATGATCCAAAACGGACCGGATGATTACTATGATATCGTGGTCAAGCCCACCCAGATCATCACGCGGCAGTCCACCGATATCTATGCTACTAACGACGATTACATCGCCTCCACGCTGAAGTACATCCACAAAAACATCGAAAAAAACCTTCAGGTGGATGAGGTGGTCCGACAGGTTCCCCTGTCCCGAAGGAGCCTTGAAAAGCGTTTTTTGCAGATAACGGGCTATCCGGTTTACAAGTACATTTTTAACCTGAGAATAGAAAAGTTCACCCAGAAACTCCTGGAGACCGACCAGACCATTTTCGAAATCGCCTTGGACATGGGCCTGAATGACAGCAAAAACATCGCCCGGCAGTTCAAACAAGTCAAAGGCTGCAATCCCATTGAATACAGGAAAAGGTATCTGGCGGGAAAGTGAGGGGGATGGGGGATAGCAGCTTGAAGGTCTTTGAATACGTCCAAGCATTTATAAAATAGATGTCAGGTGCTTCGCTGTTCCGGTGGTAATGTATCGGTATTTGAATTTCAAAAAAAATCACTTGGCGTTTTTAAATAGATCAATTTCCCCCTGTGTCGTGTGACATCTACTTTGACGCATGCCCAGCACACCCCTACTCCACCGCGGCGGAGCAATCTTGCGCACGGTCTTCCCCGCCACGGCGGGGGACCGAGGGGCGAGCGAAGGGAAGCGTCATTCTGCGTATGACATCACACTCGTTCCCATTTTAAAAGAGCACAGCTTAGCTACACCTAAATCCATCAAGCATTTTGGATTTAGCACCTGAAAAATACAGGACAAACAAATCTGCCCCTCGAAATAGAATTTATCTTGTTAATATGCGTGAAAACCGCTAGTTTATGATCATCTTTATTTATACGGGAAAATAACATCGAACCATTTTAAAAATCTTCCGGAAATTGATGGATACCATAAATACTTATGCAATGAAATACAGGTTCTTCCTTTTCTTCTTGTTTGCAGGCGTTTTCAATGCGGCACAGGGGCAGACCAACAGCTCGCAAGAAAATACGGTGGTCACCTCCACCAACAAAAAAACCCAGGTACGCGAAGGTGAAAATGGGAAATTACACATAAATGTGTCCAAAAAAGATGCTCAAAAATTCAAACACAACGGCCTGGTCCGCTACAGTGACTTCGGTGCCAGTGGCGATGGACAAACCGATGACATAGATGCCATCGCTGCCGCCCATGTGTATGCCAACCAGCATGGCCTTCCTGTGAAAGCCGACGGGGGTGCCACTTACTACATCGGCGGGAAGAGCCGCACCGCGGTCATTCAAACCGACACCGATTTTGGCACGGCCGCATTTATCATCGATGATACCGAGGTCCAGGACCGTACAACCCCCGTTTTCCGGGTCAGTTCCAGCCTGACCCCGTTCAAGCCCGAGGGGATATCTTCCCTTAAGAGGAATCAGGAGAAAATCGACATTTCCTTGCCCGGAACCTGCCTTATCACTGTCACCGATGCCAACGTAAAGCGGTACATCCGGTTCGGGCCGAACCAAAACAGCGGGGCCCCGCAGACGGATATTTTTATCGTTGACAAGGACGGCCATGTGGATATGGATGCCCCGATCATCTGGGACTTCGACCAAATCACGGACATTACCGCCCTTCCACTTGACGAAACTACGCTGACCCTTAAGGGAGGCTTTTTTACCACCATTGCCAACAGGGCCGAGTCAAAATACACCTACTACAGCCGGGGCATTGCCATCAGGCGTTCCAATGTGGTTGTGGACGGTTTGGAACACCGCGTCACTGGCGAAGGCGAGCATGGCGCGCCTTATGGCGGCTTCCTCAATATCGCCGAATGCGCCTACGTGACCGTCCAGAACACGGTCCTGACCGGGCGCAAAACATACCAGACCATTGGCTCAGCAGGGGTTCCGGTCTCCATGGGCAGCTATGACATCTCCCTTAGCCGGGCCCTTAATGTTTCATTTGTGAACTCCAGCCAGACGAATGACATCAACGACAACCAGTACTGGGGCATCATGGGTTCCAACTACTGCAAGAACCTGGTTTTGGACCATTGCACTTTTTCCCGGTTTGATGCCCACATGGGTGTGGCAAACGCTACCATCCGCAACTCTACATTGGGCCATCAGGGGATTAATGCCATCGGCAGCGGGACTTTTACCGTGGAAAATTCCACCCTGCATGGAAGAACCCTCATCAACCTGCGCTCCGACTACGGCAGTACCTGGCAAGGAGAGGTCCTGATCCGCAATTGCGACTTTGTGCCTGCAGGGGGCAGACCGGTCAGCGCCAGTCTGATCGGCGGATCGAATTCCGGACAGCATGATTTCGGCTACACCTGTTATATGCCTGAGCGGATCACCATCGAATCCCTCCGTATTGATGACTCCAACCATCCTGAAGATTATCAGGGTCCCGCTATTTTTGCAAGTTTCAATCCGGATATGACTGATGATTCTTACCAAGAGCAATTTCCCTATGTCAGAACAAGGGAAGTCATTCTTAGGAACGTAACCACCAACAGTGGCCAGGCCTTGAGACTCAGCGATAACCCGTTTATGTTCAAGAATGTAAAGGTAAATACTGATTGATGGACGCTGAATGGATACCTGTTTTGAGGGAAGTCGTCCCCCTGGCCGGAAAGGGGGAAATTCTTCCTAATTAACCAAATGATCAGCAAAATTCTGCCTTCTCGAGGTAGAAAAATTTGGTGTTTTCAAAAGAGAAAGGACGGTATTGATTGCCTATACCATGGAAAGCGTGGCCGTCATGTGTAGCGTGCAATTAGAGGCCGTGGGTAAATATATCCCTGGATCTGCCTATTGAAGGCTTGCCTGAAATACATCATTATCGGGAGGTAATCCCGGCCAACCGGGAAAACAGTCTTCCTGTAGATGATCGTCAAGGCATAGATCAGAAATGTCTTTGGCATAAAGACAGGTAATTGTTTTCTATTATCCTTTTACTCTTCTGTTCTTTTTGTCCCCGATACGCTGCGCTGGTCGGGGCAGGCTTTGACACAAAAAGTCAAGACGCAAAAATCCTTCTCCCCGCAAGGCCCGCACACCCTCGCTCCCGACAGCTGTACCGCCCGCTGGGATCGCGTTGTCACGGTTTGCAGCTTTGTCAATTAAACAGAAAAATTGCCGCTTCTCGCTATGACGAAAAAGTTCGTCATAGCGGGTTAGAAAAAAGGTAACCGGGATAGGTTCCCTTTGATATTGGATCGGCTAGGAACCGGACTGGGATAGGGGATGGGTAGACATCAGCATTGCTATGGATAGGATATGGAGTATCCTTGCTTGTTACTTGCTTTAATCCTGCTTTAGACTTGGCTTTAACTTGCTTTTAATTGGTTCACCGACAGCGTTTTTATGAAATAGTATTATTGATTCAAAGGGCGATCACGAAACAGGATATTTGCCAACCATGTAAAATCCGTGGCCGAAATTTACTTTTAAAATGGTCTTTAGCGCCTTTCCTACAGTATATAAGGGTAAATCAGCTTTTTATAAAATCATTCATTTACCTTAAGGCTATTTACTTAATCAAAATATGACATGGCAATTAACAGACAGACTTTTATTTCTTTGATCATTGCGGGCATGGCACTGGGAACGGCTTGGGCCATCAGGGGACAGTTTGGACACGAGCAGGGAGCAGCCTGGGCAGGAGGGATCGGCTGCCTTGCCATTATCCTTTTGGCCAAAAGACAGGATTGGTACAACAAAGCCATCAAAGCAGCCTTTGCAGGTGCTGTGGGCTGGGGACTGGGCGGAATGATGAGTTATGGTGCAGTGGTGGGATACGGTAGGGGCATCGAATTCGTCAATGTATATTATGGTTTGGCCATGCTTTTTGTAATCGGGGGCTTGTACGGTTTTATTGGCGGAGGGTTGTTTGGACTGGTCCTGGCGGATAATCCGGATAAAAAAATAAAGTGGCACCGGGTAATTACAGAAATGACAGTGGGCGGTGTGATTTTTTATTATTTTATCATCGAGCAGCTGGGCATCCAAATGACCCCTCCCCGGTCAGAGGCTTGGGGAGTTTGCGCAGGCATAGGGCTTGCCCTGATGTATTATCTGGCGAGAACCGGGCAGCATGGCGCCATGCGCGTCGCGGTCTATGCAGGCCTTGGCGGAGGCTTCGGATTCGCTTTTGGCAATTTCCTCCAGGTCATGGGCAATGTGGCCCAGGTCAGGTTCAACATGTGGAACGTGATGGAATATTCCCTGGGCTTTTTCGGGGGGATAGGGATGGCCTATGGCACCTTTACTTCCAGTTGGCCGGAAGAAAAGGCAGTGACCCGATACAATACTTCCAATTTATCATTACCATTGATAGGCCTGGTACTCTTGATCCCGTTCTTTGTATGGCAGCAGTCTTTCATCATGAAAGACCTGCAACCCACATTGGACAGATTGACCGGAGGCGACAGCACCGGTTTGGTGAGGACAGTACAATGGGCAGCTTTTTTCTTTATGATCATCCCTGCGACCTATTGGCTGGCCACTTTTTCAGGAAAGAAAAACCAATTGGAAGCCAGGTTTTCCCAAAAAGAAATCAGCGGTTTGTTCATCGGGTATTTTCTGATATACATCGTTTTTACCATACTGATCACCGGGTCCTTCCTCAGTTTTTACAGAATAGAGCAGTTTCTGTACCTCATCAATTTTGCGGTCATCCTTTTGGTCATACCCAAATTCACCCCAACAGAAACATTCAAACCTATCTCTCCAAAGAAATGGACCTTGATCCTGTTCCTGCTCCTGGTATTTGTGGCGCTTTTAAGCCTGATCGCCATCAACAGCCATGGGGAAATGCCGGGGATGAACCGAAGGTTTGAGTTTTGAAACGTATCTCTGGGTGTAGATTGAATCTACACCCCCTCGACTTTGGCTATTTACTAGACATAAAATAAAAAGAGGCTGCAATTTGGAATTGTGGTCTTTTTTATTGATTTTTATATCTAGTTATATGACTAGATATGGGATATCCGACTAAAATCCAGCTCA